>NZ_JBIWNZ010000096.1:0-1056 GCF_044767505.1 Kitasatospora sp. NPDC101235 | reverse complement strand
TTGATCCAGATCATCGCGCCGCGGAGGTGGAGGCCGGCGAGGTAGCTTTCCGGCGTCTTGTCATACCGGGTGGCGATGCCGCGCCAGGCCTTCAGTTTGTTGATCAGGCGCTCGACGGTGTTCCGCTCCTTGTAGAGCTCGGCGTCGTGGCTGACGGGCCGGCCGCCCTGGCTGCCCTTCTTCTTCCGGTTGGCGCTCTGGTCCTTCTTCTCCGGGATGACTGCTTTGATGCGCCGTTTGCGCAGGTGGGCGCGGTTGCCGCGGGACGAGTAGGCCTTGTCCCCGGCGACCGCGTCGGGCCGAGTGCGGGGACGGCCGACCGGCCCCCGGACCCGCACCTTCTTGAGCACGGGGATGAACTGCGGGCTGTCGGCGGCCTGCCCCTCGGTCAGGACGAACGAAAGCGGGCGGCACTTCCGGTCGCCAGCGCAATGGACCTTGCTGGTCTGCCCGCCCCTGGACCGTCCGAGCAGGGCAGCCTTCAGCCGGAGCCTGCGCCGACGCCGGATGCGTCGCCGTTCTTCCCGCTTCGGGTCGTTTCCGGCGTCCTGCCCGGATTGTTCTTCCGGGGCTCCCCCTTTTGCCGGGCCTTCTCCGCCTCGTCGGCAGCCTTCTCCAGGGCGGTGAGCGTGTCGGAGTCGAGGTGCATCCCGGCAGCGTCGTGGTGAGCCCGGACGGTGGTGGAGTCCACGCTGACCAGGGACAAGTCCGCCTCACCGCGCTTCGCGGCTTCCGCGATCACGCCCTCCATCAGGGCTTCGAAGACACCGGCGTCCCTCCACTGCCGGAACCGATTGGAGACGGTCGACCAGGCGCCGAACTCCTGCGGCATCTCCCGCCACTGCCCGCCCGTCCTGAACCGCCAGATCACACCCTCGAACTGCTGCCGCAGCCGCTCCGGGTACGGGCCGTACTCGCCGATCGGCAGGTACGGACCGATGAACTCCCACTCTGCATCGGAAAGTTGCGCTCGCGTCACACAGTACGGTCTACCGGATCAGGAACTGTCGCGAGGGCGAATCCCACAGATTGATCACAACCCGATACGCACCCTAG
>NZ_JBIWNZ010000095.1:0-1065 GCF_044767505.1 Kitasatospora sp. NPDC101235 | reverse complement strand
ACGATGGCTCGGTGATGAACGAGGCGGAGACCAGCCCGGGTGGCGCCTGGTCCGCATGGAACGCCTTCGCCCCCTACGGCACCGCCAAGTCCTGATCGATGGTTTGAACGGCCCCTCTACCCGAGGCGCGCAAGATCCACAGCAAAGTCCCGCGAGCCCGTCATCCGGCACGGCTTCGACCTCGACCACAGCTGATTTCGATAGTCCGGCCCGCCGGCTCCGCTACCGAAGCGGCGATCACAGCCGCAGGAGATCTGGAAGCCACCCGGCTATCGCACCGAACTCCAGAGGTGACCTGCCAGTCAGGCCGATCCCCGCAGGCCCTCCGACCCACGTGCCGACCGCTGTTTCCGGAGGTCGGCAGCCCTGACCTTCGCCGGTGAACCGGTCAACCTCCCACGTCCAGAACGCAATTCCTCAGGAGAAGTGACATGTCCATCAAGGTAACGCGTCGCGGTCTTGCCCTCGCCCTCGCCGCCGCCTGCCTCCCGCTCTCACTTGCCCTCAGCACCACCACTGCTTCCGCCTCCGTGGGCAGCAGCATCGCCCAGATCGCCGCCGCGAACCTCGGCAACACCGGCTCCGGCCTGAACAGCGCCAATACCTACGGCTACTACAACAGCGCGAACGAAAACTGGTGCGCCGACTTTGCGAAGTGGGTCTGGGAACAGGACGGTGTCGACGTCTCCGGTCTCGACGCCCGTGCCGCCAGCTTCGCCGAATACCGCGGCGGCCTCTCCAGCACCCCTCACGTCGGCGACGCCGTCGTCTTCAACTACAACGGCGCCGGCTGGGCCCAGCACGTCGCCCTCGTTACCAGCATCAACACCGATGGCACTATCGGTACGATCGGAGGCAACCAGGCTGGCGGCCAGGTCACCCGCGGCCTGATCAGCAACGGCTCCTACGGCGGCATGGCGGTCAGCGGATACACCTCGCCGAAGGGAGGCCGCGACACGACGCCTGTGGTGGCCAGCTATGGCAGTGGTGGTCGTGTGGCCACGGGTGTGCATGCGGACGGTCGGGTGGAGGTGTTCGCGGTCACTCCCAGTGGTGGTGTCACCA
>NZ_JBIWNZ010000094.1:0-1131 GCF_044767505.1 Kitasatospora sp. NPDC101235 | reverse complement strand
ACCTCCGCCGCGAACGGAGCGATCTTCGCCTCGGCCAGCGAACGCACCGCCTCACGGAGCATCCCGTGCTCCTCGGAGATACGGAAGAGATCGAACTCCTGGCTCATGATCGCCACTCCTGTTTCACGACGGTACTCAGTACCCTTCATTATGCATGCGCGCGGCAAAAAGGGAACTCAGTGCCTTCCCTTGACGGCACTGAGTTCCCTATCCTTTTCGTGCCGAACTTCTGGCGCACTTCCGCCGTGGTTCCACCGAACGAAGCCGGTCCGAGCGCAGGGAGATGACAGCGTGGTCCACTCAGCCATCGATGCCGACACCCGCAGCACGACGCTGTACTTCCAGCGCTGCGCGTGGTGCAACAACCCGACCTTCCAGCGGCTGCTCTGCCCCACCTGCGGCTCCACCGACCTCAGGCTGGAGCCCAGCGAGGGCACCGGCGTGGTGCGGCGCTGCGCGGTCGAGCAGGCCCGGACGCCACTGGTCCGTCAGAAGTCCCTGATCCGCATGGCGGAGGGCTTCGACGTCTGGTGCATCGTGGACGGGATGCGCAGCACCGTCCCGGTCGGCACCCGGGTGCGGCTGCTCTCCTCCCCCGACTCCGACCAGCCCGAGCTGCGGCTGCTGCCGGTGGAGGAGCCGCCGTCGCCGCAGGACACCGAGCCGCGCCCGCTGCCGCCCGCCCAGGGCGGCTTCACCCGGCACCTCGCGGCCTTCGTCGCGGAGTGAGTCGCGGAGCCGACCGCGCAGCGATCGGGACGGGCGGCACGACCCGGCGCCGCCGGGAAACGACGGAGGGCGTGGCACCGAGTACCACTCGGCACCACGCCCTCCACTGCACTCGGGGGATCAGGCCTTGCGGGCCTTCACCTCGGCGGTGAGCTGCGGCAGCACCTCGAAGAGGTCGCCGACCACGCCGTAGTCGGCGAGCTCGAAGATCGGGGCCTCGGGGTCCTTGTTGACGGCCACGATGGTCTTCGAGGTCTGCATGCCGGCCCGGTGCTGGATGGCGCCGGAGATGCCGTTGGCCACGTACAGCTGCGGGGAGACCTGCTTGCCGGTCTGGCCGACCTGGCTGCTGTGCGGGTACCAGCCGGCGTCCACGGCGGCGCGCGAGGCACCGACGGCCGC
>NZ_JBIWNZ010000093.1:0-1144 GCF_044767505.1 Kitasatospora sp. NPDC101235 | reverse complement strand
TTCGATCTCTTCCGTATCTCCGAGGAGCACGGGATGCTCCGTGAGGCGGTGCGTTCGCTGGCCGAGGCGAAGATCGCTCCGTTCGCGGCGGAGGTGGACGAGCAGGGGCGGTTCCCGCAGGAGGCGCTGGATGCGTTGCAGGGCAATGACCTGCATGCGGTGCACGTGCCGGAGGAGTACGGCGGTGCGGGGGCGGATGCGCTGGCGACGGTGATCGTGATCGAGGAGGTGGCGCGGGTGTGTGCGTCGTCCTCGTTGATTCCGGCGGTGAACAAGCTGGGGTCGCTGCCGGTGCAGCTGTCGGGTTCGGAGGAGTTGAAGGCGAAGTACCTGGGGGCGCTGGCGCGTGGTGAGGGGATGTTCTCGTACTGCCTGTCGGAGCCGGAGGCGGGCAGTGACGCGGCGGGGATGAAGACCCGGGCGGTGCGTGACGGGGACTTCTGGGTGCTGAACGGTGTGAAGCGGTGGATCACCAATGCCGGTGTGTCGGAGTTCTACACGGTGATGGCGGTGACGGACCCGGAGAAGCGTTCGAAGGGTATCTCGGCGTTCGTGGTGGAGAAGGGCGACGAGGGCGTCTCGTTCGGTGCGCCGGAGAAGAAGCTGGGCATCAAGGGTTCGCCGACGCGTGAGGTGTACTTCGACAATGTGCGGATTCCGGCGGATCGGATGATCGGTGCGGAGGGTACGGGTTTCGCGACGGCGATGCGCACGCTGGACCACACGCGGGTGACGATCGCGGCGCAGGCGATCGGGATCGCGCAGGGTGCGCTGGACTATGCGAAGGGGTACGTCAAGGAGCGCCGGCAGTTCGGTAAGGCGATCGCGGAGTTCCAGGGGGTCCAGTTCATGCTGGCGGACATGGCGATGAAGCTGGAGGCGGCGCGGCAGCTGACGTACGCGGCGGCGGCGAAGTCGCAGCGCGGGGATGCGGATCTGACGTTCTTCGGGGCGGCGGCGAAGTGCTACGCGTCGGATGCGGCGATGGAGATCACCACGGACGCGGTGCAGTTGCTGGGTGGGTACGGGTACACCCGGGACTATCCGGTGGAGCGGATGATGCGGGACGCGAAGATCACGCAGATCTACGAGGGGACCAACCAGGTCCAGCGGATCGTGATGGCCCGCAACCTCCCGTAACCCG
>NZ_JBIWNZ010000092.1:0-1212 GCF_044767505.1 Kitasatospora sp. NPDC101235 | reverse complement strand
TCAGTTGCGCTCGCGTCACACACCACGGTCTACCGGATCAGGACCCGCCGCGAAGGTGAATCACACAGATTGATCACGACCGAATACGTGCCCTAATGTGAGGCCCCGAAGCCCACGCATCCGATGACCTACTGGCGGACGCTCCAAGTACGAGGGCCTGTTCGAACTCGTGCGCTTCAGCCGGAACCCGAGGGTAGCGTGGGCTACAGGTCCGCGAGCCAAGGATGACCCGGGTGCGCACAGGCGAGCAGCTCGGCCAAGGTCTCGCGCTGGGCCGAGGTCATGTGTGGGACGGTCGTGTCGAAGTCCGCTTGATCCTTTCGGCGGGTGTGCTTGGCCTTGAACAGCAGGATCAGTTCGGGTGCCAGATACGGGATGCCGTCCCGGGTGTGGTGGACGATGTCGCTGTAGGGAAGCCGGATCCTCTCGTCGCGTCGGCAGATCCAGGTGTCGCCGTCGTGCGGTTCGCGGAACACGTCGAGCAGGTAGCTTCCGGTGGCCGGATCGCGCAGCCACGTCTGGTGGACGGCGGCCAGCGCCTCCGGTGTGGCGTCCTCCCAGATCCGGCCGCTGCCTGCCGCGTCGAAGACGTATCCGGGGAATCGGCGGCGGACCTCGGGAAAGCTCGCGGCCGGAACCGCGATCTCGATGTCCCCATGCGCGCGCGTCTGCGTTCCACGGAACAGGTCCAGCGCCCAGCCCGCGGCCACGTACCAGGGAGTGCCGAGCCCGGCCAACCGCTGAGCGACCTCACTCGGGGTCCAGCAGGATGACCATCTGGCGTGGAGGGCTTCGATCTCGTCGGGTGACAGCTCGATGCCGCCGCCGGGCAGTTGCTCGCTCACCACAGGAATCTATCAGCGGACTCGAAGACCCCTGGCCGTGATCGATCGGGGAGACCGGCGGCATCTGGAGCCGTGCACCGCTGGCGGTCACCCGAGGTCACCAGCCCGGTTGGAGTCTTCGGAGAACCGGCGACATCCGTCTCCTGGTGAACGACCACCTCGCCCGCCGGCCGCCGGTTTCGGTGAGCCTCAAGCAGACAGCGCGATGAGCCGGAAGCACACGATGGTGCCCGGCTCATTCGCGTCATTCGTCTTTCTTTGCAGTTTTCTATTTTTGGTTGTTGAGGTGGTGGTGGAGGTTGGTGAGGGCGTTTTGGGTGGCGGTGGTGTGTTTGGTGGTGAGGTTGGTGAGTTTGTTGAGGAGTTT
>NZ_JBIWNZ010000091.1:0-1237 GCF_044767505.1 Kitasatospora sp. NPDC101235 | reverse complement strand
TGAAGTTCCACCCTGCGGTTGGACAGCCCGATACTGGGACGGATGGTCCCGGAGGAAGCAGTCCAGGTAGTGAGTGGCAAGAGCAACATGAGCAAGCGGTACACGGCTGAGTTCAAGCGGGACGCGATCGCGCTGGTACGGTCCTCGCCGCATCGGAACGTCACCGAGATCGCCCGGGAGCTGGGGGTCAGCCCCGAGGGCCTGCGGGGCTGGGTCAAACAGGCGAAGATCGACGAAGGGGACGGCCCGGCGGGCGCGCTCACGACGGCCGAGCGGGAGGAGCTCGTGCGACTGCGCAAGAGGGACCGGGAACAGCAGCAGACCATCGAGATCTTGAAAAAAGGTCTCGCCTTCTTCGCGAAGGAGACGATGAAGTAGGCACCGTGTGCCGTTTCATCGATGCGGAGAAGGCCACCGAGGACAACCCCGGGGGCTACAGCATCGCCCTGATGTGCCGTGTCATGGGCGTCAACCGCTCCACCTACTATGCCTGGCTCGCCGGTCGGCCGGCGGCAGCCGTGCGTCAACGGGCAGAGGACGAACTGGCGGAGGAGATAAGGGAGATCCATGCCTCCTCGCGCGGAGCCTACGGCGTCCCGCGCGTGCATGCCGCACTGCGGCGCAAGGGCCACGCGATCAACCGGAAGAAGGTGGAGCGGATCATGCGTGAGCGCGACATCCGAGGCGTCAGCCGCCGCAAGCGCCGCCACCTGACGAAGCAGGACTCCAAGGCCGCCCCGGCCCCGGACCTGGTGGGCCGCGACTTCACCGCGACGCGGCCCGGAACGAAACTCGTCGGCGACATCACGTATCTGCCCACGATCGAGGGCTGGTGGTACCTGGCCACCGTCATCGACCTGGCAACCCGCGAGGTGGTCGGCTACGCGATGGCCGACCACCACCGCGCCGAGCTGGTCACCGATGCCCTGCGGATGGCCGCCGGCCGCGGCGGCTTGCAGAGCGGCTGCATCATGCACACCGACCGCGGAAGTGAGTATACGAGTGGTGAATTCCGCAGGGAGATAAGGAAGTTGAATCTGAGGCAGAGCATGGGACGAACCGGCATATGCTACGATAACGCCGCAGCCGAGAGCTTCTTCGGCTTGCTGAAGGCGGAGATCGGCACCACCGTCTGGGAGAGCCGCGAGGCCGCCCGAGCCGACGTATTCCACTTCATTGAAGTCGAATACAACCGCACCAGGCTCCGCAAGCACCCTGAGTTCGGATACCTCACCCC
>NZ_JBIWNZ010000090.1:0-1261 GCF_044767505.1 Kitasatospora sp. NPDC101235 | reverse complement strand
GCAGCAGGTGGCGTGCTATCTCCCGTAGGCCGTCGGCGAGGGCCGTGGCCAGGCGTTCAGGGGGAAAAGGCCGCTTGCGCGGTCACTTGGCGACGCGCGAGGCGGAGGGATCGGGTGAAGGAGAGCCGGTCCGGGTCGGTGTCGATTTCCTGCGCGGCGGCGTGCATCAGCTGGCGGATCGCGTGGTGGACCAGCAGGTGGCCCCAGACTTCCTGCTCGACACCCTCCGGCGAGCGGGAGCGCAGGACCTGGGCGGGGCCGCGCTGGTGGGTCTTGAGCTCGTCCAGCGCGGTCTCAATCTCCCAGCGCTGGTTGTACAGGGCCGCCAACTCGGCTGCGGGTGCGGCCTCGTGGTCGAGGATCGTGGTGATCAGTCGGTAGGGGGCCGGGTGCTTCGGGCGGCCGGGGTCGTCCAGGGTGTACTCGATGACGCGCACGACGGCCGGGTCGGTGCGCTTGCGGTGGTCGCGGGCCGCCACGATGTCGGACAGGTAGGAGCCGTCGGGAAGTTCCTGGCGCACGGGCAGGACCGCGTTGGACTTGATGCGCCACAGCAGGTCCGCGCCGCCGGCCGAGGCGGCCCGCCACTGGTCCAGGCCGGCGAAGCCCCGGTCGGCGATCAGCAGGTCATCCGGCCCGAGGGCTGCGAACAACTCCCGCGCGAGCACGGATTCCGCGGTGGTGAACGGCCCCAGCGCCGCGTGGGTGATGGCGTGCGTGCCGCACTCGGCCAGTGCCACCACCCGCACCTGCGGGAAGGCGGTCCGCTCGCCGCGGTGGGTCGTGGGGCGACCGAACCGCGCGTCGTTCTCCTCGCTGTCCGGTACGTCGAACGTGGTCCCGTCGACCGCCATCAGGCGCCAACGGCCATACCAGGCGCCGACGGTGGATTCGGTTGCCATGGGCTTGGCGGTCTGCTCGAACAGCACCTTCAGCGGCTCTGGTCCGAGCTTGACCCGTGCTCTGGAGATCGCGGCGGTCGTAGGCACCTGCCACGACCCCGACCAGCGTCTGGCCCACGCGAGGCCCTCGGTCAGCAGTCGCGCGACCTCCTCGTATCCCTGCCCGGAAAACAAGCACATGGCCAGGACGAAGTAGACGACCACCCGGGGCGGCAGCAACCGGTTGCGCTTCCCGGACTTCCCGCACTCCTCGACAACCCGGTCCACCAGCTCCGGCGGGAACGTCCGCGTAAGCAGTCCGATTGCGATCCGGTCCGACAACCGCTCGTCCGTCGGCGGCTTGACCTGCCCAGGGCGTG
>NZ_JBIWNZ010000089.1:0-1325 GCF_044767505.1 Kitasatospora sp. NPDC101235 | reverse complement strand
CCTGTCGTCGTGCTGGTGACGGTGAAAGCGGCCGGGGGGTGGGGGGAAGCTGACACGGAGGAGACGTCTGTGGTGGCTGCTCCTTGTTGTGATCCCGGTGAGTGTTGTGGTCCCGGTGAGTGCAGCACGGACGGGAGAGCCAGGCACAGGGCTGCTGCGGTGCAGGCCGCGGTCGCGCCCAGGGCGTGCCGGCGGTGGCGGCGCTGGTCGGCGCGTCGGCGGATCTCCGCAGCGGGCAGGCTCGGTGCGGGCATCTGCGTGCCGAGCAGCCGCAGCTGGTCGGCGAGGGTGTCGTGGATGGGGTCAGACACGGAGCTTTCCTTCCTCGCTGGTCGGGGTTTGGTCAGCGAGTTTGGCCGCGAGCGCGGTCCGGCCGCGGGCGAGGCGGCTCTTGACGGCGCTGACGCTGGCGCCGGTCTCGGCCGCGACCTGCTCGACGGAGAGGTCGCACATGTGATGCAGGACCAGGGCGCCTCGCTGTGCCTCGGGCAGGTCGCGGAGCGCGGTGACCAGCATCAGGTGCTCCTCGGTGGGCGGCTCGACGGTGGGTGGTTCCTGGCGGTGGTGGCGTCCGGCCAAGTGCAGGCCCCGGGCGAGACGCCGCCAGCGGGAGTGGGCCAGCCGCCGGGCCGTGGTCCGGATCCATGCCTCCGGGGCGTCGTCCGGGTCGAAGGTGCGCCTTCGGTCCCACGCGCGGATGAAGGCCTCCTGGACCACGTCCTGTGCTTCGGACCAGTTGCCGGTCAGCGCGTAGAGCTGCCCGGTCAGGCGGGAGAAGGACGTCGCGTAGAACGCGTCGAACTCCTGTGGCGTCATCAAGGACCTTTCTTCTGGGGCTGTCCGTCAGCTCGCGGCACAGGCGATGCGCGAGGAAGCACTCCTCGGTCGCGGCGGTGGAGCCGTGCGTCTTGGGCGGAGCCTCCCGCCCTGTACGCACGAACGCCGTCCCAGGGTTGCACCGACGGCCTGTGACCTGGATCACGTGTGCGGGGTGCGACCTGTCGGGCGTCGGGAGGCGTACAGGGGCGCGGGCATCAACCGGACGCCCGCAGGAAAGGACACGGATTCATGCGTATCCGCCCGATCATGCTCATCGCCGCCACCGCCACCGCCGCAGCCATCGCGACCGCGGGGGGAATGGCCACTGCCGCAACCGGCACTTCCACGCCCACCCCCACGGCCCACGGCAAGCCCTCCGGTGCGCCCACCGCCACGGCCCACGGCTCCGGCTCGGCCGGCGCCTCGGTGGTCTCCGGCAGCGGCCCGTCCGTTGCCCGTGCGACTGCCACCCCGGCCGCTTTCACCGTCACCAGCACGACGACAGC
>NZ_JBIWNZ010000088.1:0-1386 GCF_044767505.1 Kitasatospora sp. NPDC101235 | reverse complement strand
GCTCCGTCGAGTGGGCAGAGACGAACGGAGGCACGCCCTGTGCGTAGCGCAGACCTGGAGGAGTTCCGCGGTTTCGCCGAGGAGCGGTTGCCGCATCTGCGGCGGACCGCGTACCTGATGTGCGGCGACTGGCACCACGCGGAGGACATCACGCAGACCGCACTGACGAAGCTGTATGCGGTGTGGGGGAGACGGCACCGGGTCGCGAACCTGGAGGCCTACTCCCATCGCGTGCTGACCCGGACCTGCATCGACCACACCCGGCGCCGCTGGCGACGGGAGGACCCGACACCCGCGCTGCCCGACCGGCCCGGCCCGGGCACCGACCCTTCGCTCGGCCTGCAGGTCCGCACCGCGCTCGCGGCCCTGCCGCCGCGTCAACGGGCCGTGGTGGTCCTGCGGTTCTGGGCCGACCTGGACATCGCGGACACCGCCAAGGCCCTGGGCTGCACCGCCGGAACCGTCAAGAGCCACACCGCCCGCGCACTCACCAAACTGCGCACCCTGCTCGGCGACACCGACCCGTTCGACGAACTGGCCACCGCCCCGACCCCCCTGAAGGAACTCCTGTGACCCACCACGACGCCCTCGACCCGCAGGACGAGATGCGCACCCTCCTCGCCGCCGGCCTCGGCGCCGAACCGACCCTGCGCCCCGGCACCGTGGACGCCGCGGTCACGGCCGGACGCCGCCGCCGCGGCACCCGGCTGGCCGTGCGCGCCGCCGCCACGATGGCCGCCACCGCCGCCCTGGCCGCCCTGGTGGCGACCCTGCCCACCGGCGCCACCCCCACCCCCGGCGCCCCGGTGGCGGCAGCCGACCCGCTCACCGGCCCCCTCACCCTGGCCGGCTCCGCCGACGCCACCCCCGAACCGCTGCGCCCGGACTCCTTCGGCCCCGGCAGCGGCCGCGCCACCGCCTGGACCAGCGACCACCTGGGCACCACCCTGGCCTCCCTGCTCCCGGCCGGTGCCAAGACGGTGCGTGCCGGCGACATCCCGGGCCGCAGCTTCCGGGTCGCCTGGCAGTCCCCGGCCGGTTCGGTGGACTTCGTCGGCGGCGCCGACCACACGGCCGACGCGCCGAAGGTGCCGTTCTGCGCCACCATCGCCCTGCCCAAGATCACCCCGCGCCCCGGCGTTCCCAGCCCGCAGGAGATCGCCCCGCGCACCGACTGCCACCTGGTCGAGCTGCCCTCGGGCGCGCGCGGCGAGGCCGTGACACTGACCCCCCGGCAGGACGGCCGCGTCTCCCAGTACGTCCGCCTCCAGCGCGCCGACGGCCGGACGGTGACGCTCCAGCAGTGGGCCGAACAACCGGACGCGGGCCTGGACGAGGCCGCCCTGCTGGCGATCGCCGACGACCCCACCTGGCAGTTCTGACCCG
>NZ_JBIWNZ010000086.1:0-1574 GCF_044767505.1 Kitasatospora sp. NPDC101235 | reverse complement strand
AGCTTGATCTTTAAGGCTGGTGCTGTGCTGCGCCGCGCACGCGCGTGTCTGTTTTGTTGCGTTTCTTGCCAACTGGGTGGCGGGGTGCGGGGGTTGAGGTGCGACCCCTGGGGCGGCCGGGTCCGGGGTGGGTGGCTTTTGGCGCGTTGGCCGGAGTGCCCAAGGTCTTGCGGATCCGGGGATAGCCGCGACGGACCCGGCCGGGGGTGAGCTGGTCCGGTGCCAGTGGCTGCTCCCAGGGTCTGCGGAGGTCTTCGGCAAGACGCCGGGCAAGGCGGAGCTGGGTGTAGGCGGCGAGGATCAGCCAGACCCACCGGTCGCCCTGCTCTGGGTGCCGCAGGCGGGGCCGGGTCAGGCCGAGGGTCTGCTTGAAGAACCGGAAGGTGTGTTCGAGGTCGAATCTTCTGAGGAAGATCCGCCACAGGCGGTCGACGTCGTAGGCGGCGGCGTCGGGGTCGCTGTGCCATAGCCACAGTGGCTTGGGATCGCGGTTGCCGGGCAGGCGCTCGACCGCGAGGTGGACCAAGGTGCCTTCCACGATGGGTAGTTCGCCCTGGTGGTCCGTCCAGGATCCGCGGCGTTCCAGTTTCGGGTGCAGGCGGCCCCAGCAGTCGGCGGTGACCTGGCCGAAGCGGTCGTGGACCGTGCGGGACTGCTGGACCGGTGCGGGGTGGGTGGCGGGGGCTGCGAGGCGGAACTCTTCGCCGTGGCGGGGCTGACGTCCGGGCCAAGGTCCCTTGCGGCGGCCGGCCGGGGCGTGCATCACACGGTCGGAGCGGATCCGACCGAGCAGCCGCACCGGCTCGTCGCGAAGAAGCCAGGTCAGACGCACGATGTCGTAGCCGGAGTCCAGGACGAACAACACCGCGGGGTCGCCCTGACGCCACTGGCCGGCCTCGCGCAGGCGTTCCAGCAGGTCACGGATCTGGGCGGCGGTGACCTCGGTGGGGTCGTCGTCGGGGCCAAGGCGGAGCGCGTCGAGCGGGCCGGTCCACGAGGAGCGGCCACCGCCCAGGGCGGCGGCGACCTGGTAGGGCCAGCCAGGGATGGTCTGGCGAACCCCGTCGCAGCGGCACGGGCGATGGCAGTGCAGCCGCTCGGGCGAGCACTCGGCATCCGGACGCGGCCACGGCGTGACATCCAATGCGATCGACAGTTGCCGGTCCGCCCCGCGTGGCAGCTCCAGCCCTGCCAGCGCCATCCGCACACGGGACGCGTTGATGTGACCCTGGGCCAGCGCGTCGTACATCGCCCCGTGCCCGCGCCGGTGCACCGCTTCCAGTGACAGCTCCGGCAGCGACACCACGGGCCCGCCGGCGCACAGCACCGCGTCGGTCAGCTCGAACAGGGCATCCGCCCGCAGGGTCAGGCAGGAGTAGAACTCGCGGCGGAACCGCGACAACGCGGTCAGGGCCTCGACGCGCGCGGCTTTGTCTTGCAGACTGTCCATCACGGCCTTTGGGTTGATCGACTGTCGACTTCAGCGAGAAGACACGATCACGCAAAGGCCGCCCAGCTGTCAGGCGAACGACGAACCCCGCCAAGAGATGATCTTGGCGGGGTTAATAGTCAAG
>NZ_JBIWNZ010000085.1:0-1830 GCF_044767505.1 Kitasatospora sp. NPDC101235 | reverse complement strand
GTTGGGTCGGCCGCGCGGCGAGGTACCTGCCCGTGGCAGGTCCTTTTCCGCGCGGCCTCCCGCCGAACCGGACATGACGGTTTCCCTGTCATCCGGCTCTCCAGTGATCACGGCGTGAGTGATCCGGCCGTTCGTGCCTCGTGGATGCGGTCATGGCAGGCAGCGCAGGCCACGAGGGTCTTGCGCCGCCGGTCGAGCATGACGCGCGCCCAGTCGGACGGCGGCCATCCGGCACGGGCGAGATCAGCAAGGGCCCGGACGTGATGCACCTGGACATCACCGGTGGCCCCGCAGACCTCGCACGTGTCCGCCAGGAGCCTGGTGATCAGCTCCTTCTGCGGATAGTCCACCCAGACAGGCCGACGGTCGGTGATCTTCGCCGACCGCTGCTGCTGGAGGGGGATTCCACCGAACCGCGCCACCAGTGGCTTCCTGTTCTTCCGCTCGATGCGGGCTTCGAAGCAGACTCGGGGCCCGTTGGGTGTGTCGATCCTGGCCTTGTGCTTGGCGGCCATCTTCGTCACGGTCGAACGGTGCTTGCCTGCAAGGGTTTTGAGCATGGATGTTTCCATGACCCATTGCAGGCGGTGCAGCCGGAAGACGTCTCCGGCGAGCAGGTAGTACTGGACGATGCCCCGGTAGACGGCCCCGAACGTGGCGACGATCGCGTGATCGCTGCCGTTGGTCAGTTCCGTTCGCTTCGCGGGTTTGCCGCGGGCGAGGTAGGGCTCGCATTTGGCCTTGATCACGTCCCTGGGAACACGAAGGGCGATCTGGCCATTCACTCTGCGGTAGCGGCCGGTCTTCTTCGTGTCATTGTGCTGGGTCGTGATCTCGTAACCGAGGAACCTTGCCGCCCGGCTGCGGGCGTGGGTGATCAGCGTCTTCTCCCGGGAGAGTTCCAGCTTGAGTTCGTCACGCAGGAACTCCGCCAGGCGCCGTTTGATCTGCTCGGCCTCGGCCTTCGGTCCGGTGAACCCGAGGAGATGGTCGTCCGCGTAGCGAACATAGCGAAGCCTGCGATACGACGGATCGTTCGGGTCCGCACTCGGCAGGCTCACCATCCGCTGACGCAGCGTTCGGGCCTGGGCCCGGTCACCGCGCCGGCGAGCTTTCGCCAACAGATTCTGCAACTCCAGGTAGGCCGGGTTACGGGCCCGACGCTCTCCACGGGTGTACTCCGGGATCAGAAACTTCTCGACGAACTCGTCCAACCGGTGCAGATAGATGTTGGACAGGATCGGGGAAGCCACTCCGCCCTGCGGTGCTCCGGAGAGCGTGGCGCCCCATTTCCAGTCCTCCAGGTATCCGGCTGTGAGCATGTTTCGCACCAGCCGCAGGAACCGCTGGTCATGGATCTTCTCGCCGAGGATCGACAGCAGGACCTGGTGGTCCAGGCTGCCGAAGCAGTCGGCGATGTCCCCTTCGATGAACCAGGACGTCCCGGTCCAGGTGTGGGCCACCTCCCGCAACGCGGTGTGGCAGCCCCGGCGGGGGCGGAATCCATGCGATCGGTCGGAGAACGTCGGCTCGTAGTACGCCTCCAAGAGCAGGCGGACCACCTCCCCGACGAGCTTGTCCGACCAGGTCGGCAGCCCCAGCGGGCGCGTGCTCCCGTTCTTCTTCGGGATGTGCACGCGCCGAACCGGCCGGAAGCGGTAGCGCTCGTGGCGCATCGCCTCGATGATCCGGTCGATCTTCCGCTGGGACATGCCGTCCACGGTTTCCGGCGTGACCCCGGGCGTCATCGCGCCGTGGTTGGCGTAGATGCGGCCGTAGGCCAGCAGATACAACTGCGGGTTGAACAACTGTCGATACAGCTCATCGCAC
>NZ_JBIWNZ010000084.1:0-1876 GCF_044767505.1 Kitasatospora sp. NPDC101235 | reverse complement strand
GCCGATGGTTTCGGTGAAGGGGAGGTCTTGGTTTGCGAGGGCTTGGTTGATGGTGGGGGTGGGGTTGTGGTGGGGGGTGGTGCGGAGGATGAGGGGGTTGATGCGGCTGGTGATGGTGTGGTCGAGGTGGTGCTGTCCGCGCTTGGCGACGGGCGTGATGATGCCGATGTCGGTTTGGTTGGTGAGGTGGTGGAGGACGTGGGTGTAGACGGCGATGTGGTAGGCGAAGGGGGTGTGGTGGTTGGTGTGGGCGTGGGTGTTCCAGGTGTGGAGGTGGGCCTGGGGGATGGGGTGTTGGGTGCCGTGGGTGGGGCCGGTGGGTGGGAGTGGGGTGGTGGGGGTGTTGGGGAGTCGGAGTTTGGGGAGGGTGCGGAGTTGGTTGCGCCAGTAGGTCTTTTGGGGGGTGAGGTCGGGGGTGTGGGTTGTTTGTTCGTGGTGGATTTGGGTGAGGGTGGGGGCGGGGTTGTTCCAGGTGGGTGGGGTGTTGTCGAGGCGGGCCCGGTAGGCGGTGTTGAGGTCGTTGATGAGGACGGATTCCGACCATCCGTCGAAGGCGATGTGGTGGATGGCGAGGCCGATGAGGTGGGTGTCGTGGTCGGTCCGGGTGTGGGTGGCGCGCCAGTTGTGGCCGGTGGTGGGGTCGAGGGGTTGTTGGAGGTGGTGGTTGGTGGTGGTGAGGGCGTGGTGGGGGTCGGTGGTCGGGGGGAGTTCGTGGATGTCGGGGGTGGTGGGGTGGTTGGGGATGGTGGCGGTGGGTGGGTTGGTGGGGTGGTAGTGGGCGTGGAGGGTCTGGTGGCGGTGGTGGAGGTCGGTGAGGGCTTGGGTGAGGGCGGTGGTGTTGAGGGGGCCGGTGATCCACCAGGTGAGGAGGCAGGTGGTGGTGGGGGTGGCGTGGGCGAAGTTGGCTTGGCCGGTGGTGAGGGGGATGTCGGTCGAGGGTGTGGCGGTCGGGAGTTCTTCTTCGGTGTTGTCGGTGCTCCGGGTGGTGAGCCAGTGGTGGAGGCTGGCGGGGGTGGGGGTGCGGTAGATCTGGGAGACGGGGACGGGGTGGTCGAGGGTTTGGGTGAGGCGGCTGGCGAGTCGGGCGGCGTCGAGGCTGTTTCCGCCGAGGGCGAAGAAGTCGGAGTCGGTGTTTTGGGGGGTGATGGGGGTGAGTTGGGCGAAGGCGTGGGTGATGTGGTCGAGGGTGGTGCGGGGGGCGTCTTCCGGGTTCTCGGGTGTGGTGTTCTCGGTCGTGGGGTTGTGGGTGGCGAGGGCCTTGTGGTCGATCTTTCCGTTGCGGGTGAGGGGGAGGGTGGGGAGCTGTTGGATGTGGCGGGGGAGGAGGTAGTTGGGGAGTTCGTGGGTGAGGGTGGTTTTGATGGTGTCGGGGGTGACGGGGTGGTCGGGGTCGGTGACGTAGTAGAGGGCTAGGTCGGTGGGTCGGCCCAGGGTGTCGGTGATGGGGGTGACGGCGGTGCGGTGGATGCCGGGGATCCGGTTGGTGGTCTGTTCGACTTCGCCGGGTTCGATGCGGTGGCCGCGGATTTTGATTTGGCGGTCGTTGCGGCCGGTGTAGTGGAGGGTGTGGTCGGGGGTCCGGTGGCCGAGGTCGCCGGTGCGGTAGATGCGGGTGGGGTGGCCGTCGAGGGTGAGGGTGGTGAACTTCTCCTCGGTGAGGTCGGGGTTGTCGAGGTAGCCGTGGGCGAGGCCGTGGCCGGCCAGGCAGATCTCGCCGGTGCTGCCGGGGGGTGCGGGGTGGTCGCCGTCGAGGATGTGGACGGCGCTGTTGGTGAGGGGCGTGCCGATGGGGATGCCGGTCGGGTTGTCGAGGTCGGCCGGGGTGATCCGGTGCGCCGAGACCAGCGCGGTTGACTCCACCGGCCCGTAACCGTTG
>NZ_JBIWNZ010000083.1:1425-2820 GCF_044767505.1 Kitasatospora sp. NPDC101235 | reverse complement strand
CTGAGGACAAGCCCTCGGCCTATTAGTACCGGTCAACTCCACCCCTCACAGGGCTTCCATATCCGGCCTATCAACCCAGTCGTCTACTGGGAGCCTTACCCTCTCAAGGAGGTGGGAGTGCTCATCTCGAAGCAGGCTTCCCGCTTAGATGCTTTCAGCGGTTATCCCTCCCGAACGTAGCCAACCAGCCATGCCCTTGGCAGAACAACTGGCACACCAGAGGTTCGTCCGTCCCGGTCCTCTCGTACTAGGGACAGCCCTTCTCAACACTCCTACGCGCACAGCGGATAGGGACCGAACTGTCTCACGACGTTCTAAACCCAGCTCGCGTACCGCTTTAATGGGCGAACAGCCCAACCCTTGGGACCTACTCCAGCCCCAGGATGCGACGAGCCGACATCGAGGTGCCAAACCATCCCGTCGATATGGACTCTTGGGGAAGATCAGCCTGTTATCCCCGGGGTACCTTTTATCCGTTGAGCGACGGCGCTTCCACAAGCCACCGCCGGATCACTAGTCCCTACTTTCGTACCTGCTCGACCCGTCAGTCTCACAGTCAAGCTCCCTTGTGCACTTACACTCAACACCTGATTGCCAACCAGGCTGAGGGAACCTTTGGGCGCCTCCGTTACCCTTTAGGAGGCAACCGCCCCAGTTAAACTACCCACCAGACACTGTCCCTGATCCGGATCACGGACCCAGGTTAGACATCCAGCACGACCAGAGTGGTATTTCAACGACGACTCCACAACAACTGGCGTTGCCGCTTCAAAGTCTCCCACCTATCCTACACAAGCCGAACCGAACACCAATATCAAGCTATAGTAAAGGTCCCGGGGTCTTTCCGTCCTGCTGCGCGAAACGAGCATCTTTACTCGTAATGCAATTTCACCGGGCCTATGGTTGAGACAGTCGAGAAGTCGTTACGCCATTCGTGCAGGTCGGAACTTACCCGACAAGGAATTTCGCTACCTTAGGATGGTTATAGTTACCACCGCCGTTTACTGGCGCTTAAGTTCTCAGCTTCGCCTGGACGAATCCAAGCTAACCGGTCCCCTTAACGTTCCAGCACCGGGCAGGCGTCAGTCCGTATACATCGCCTTACGGCTTCGCACGGACCTGTGTTTTTAGTAAACAGTCGCTTCTCGCTGGTCTCTGCGGCCACCCCCAGCTCAGACAGCAAGTGCCGTCACCAGGAATGGCCCCCCTTCTCCCGAAGTTACGGGGGCATTTTGCCGAGTTCCTTAACCATAGTTCACCCGAACGCCTCGGTATTCTCTACCTGACCACCTGAGTCGGTTTGGGGTACGGGCCGCCATGAAACTCGCTAGAGGCTTTTCTCGACAGCATAGGATCATCCACTTCACCACAATCGGCTCGGCATCAGGTCTCAGC
>NZ_JBIWNZ010000083.1:0-1329 GCF_044767505.1 Kitasatospora sp. NPDC101235 | reverse complement strand
CACGCTGCAATGACACGACTTCGGTGATGTGCTTGAGCCCCGCTACATTGTCGGCGCGGAATCACTTGACCAGTGAGCTATTACGCACTCTTTCAAGGGTGGCTGCTTCTAAGCCAACCTCCTGGTTGTCTCTGCGACTCCACATCCTTTCCCACTTAGCACACGCTTAGGGACCTTAGTCGGTGTTCTGGGCTGTTTCCCTCTCGACCATGGAGCTTATCCCCCACAGTCTCACTGCCACGCTCTCACTTACCGGCATTCGGAGTTTGGCTAAGGTCAGTAACCCGGTAAGGCCCATCGCCTATCCAGTGCTCTACCTCCGGCAAGAAACACGTGACGCTGCACCTAAATGCATTTCGGGGAGAACCAGCTATCACGGAGTTTGATTGGCCTTTCACCCCTAACCACAGGTCATCCCCCAGGTTTTCAACCCTGGTGGGTTCGGTCCTCCACACGGTCTTACCCGCGCTTCAACCTGCCCATGGCTAGATCACTCCGCTTCGGGTCTTGGGCATGCAACTCAACCGCCCTATTCGGACTCGCTTTCGCTACGGCTACCCCACACGGGTTAACCTCGCTACACACCGCAAACTCGCAGGCTCATTCTTCAAAAGGCACGCAGTCACGGCCACAGTAAACTGTGACGACGCTCCCACGGCTTGTAGGCACACGGTTTCAGGTACTATTTCACTCCGCTCCCGCGGTACTTTTCACCATTCCCTCACGGTACTATCCGCTATCGGTCACTAGGGAATATTTAGGCTTAGCGGGTGGTCCCGCCAGATTCACACGGGATTTCTCGGGCCCCGTGCTACTTGGGAGATGAGCAAGCAAGCCGTACAGATTTCGTCTACGGGGGTCTTACCCTCTACGCCGGACCTTTCGCATGTCCTTCGACTACCCATACGGTTTCTGACTCGCCCAGCCGCCGGCAGACGACTGAAGCTCATTCCCACAACCCCGCATTGGCAACCCCTGCCGGGTCTCACACCAAAACGGTTTAGCCTCATCCAGTTTCGCTCGCCACTACTCCCGGAATCACGGTTGTTTTCTCTTCCTGCGGGTACTGAGATGTTTCACTTCCCCGCGTTCCCTCCACACTGCCTATGTGTTCAGCAGCGGGTGACAGCCCATGACGACTGCCGGGTTTCCCCATTCGGACACCCCCGGATCAAAGCTCGGTTGACAGCTCCCCGGGGCCTATCGCGGCCTCCCACGTCCTTCATCGGTTCCTAGTGCCAAGGCATCCACCGTGCGCCCTTAAAAACTTGGCCACAGATGCTCGCGTCCACTGTGCAGTTCTCAAACAACGACCAGTCACACACCCTC
>NZ_JBIWNZ010000082.1:0-4198 GCF_044767505.1 Kitasatospora sp. NPDC101235 | reverse complement strand
GACCCCGGGGAATTGCGTCCGATGACCGATCGCGAGCCGGGCGTGGAGCTGAACTGCGACATTGAAGCACCATCCTCTGGTGTCGTTGAAGGGCTCTTACCTGCACTTTTGCGGACAGGCTTGCATTTGATGCATGATTCGCGCGCCCAGTGAACTAGGGAGAGCGGGTCGGTGAGAGGTCTGAGCGAGGGGTCGGCGCGGCTCGTGCTGCTCGACGGCGTCGCGCTGCTGCACCCCGAGGACGCAGTGTTCGACGGGATGCTGGAGGGCTGGGGCCGCCAGCAGCTCGGGGGTCGGCGCCTGCAGCCGGACACGGTGCGGGGCCGTCAGCAGCTCGTGCGCCGGTTCGGCAAGTTCACCAACGCCTACCCCTGGCAGTGGTCCGCCGCCGACGTCGACGAGTGGATGACCTACCTCATCAGCGAGTTGAGGCGGGCCGAGTCGACGATCCGGGGCTACCAGACCACGCTGCGGCTGTTCTGCGACTACATCACCTCGCCGCACTACCAGTGGCCGCAGGAGTGCGAGACCCGCTTCGGCACCCACCCGGTGCAGATCTGCCACGAGTGGAACACCGCGGCCCACCTCGTCGACTACGAGGGCGACCCGGACCGCCGGCCGATGACGCGCGAGGAGATCCAGCTCTTCCTCGACTACGCCGACGACCAGGTCGAGCGCGCGGTCCGGCTCGGCCGCAAGGGCGCCCTGGCGGCCTACCGCGACGCGACGGTGTTCAAGGCGATCTACGGCTGGGGCCTGCGCTGCACCGAGACCTCGAAGCTCGACACCACGGACTGGTACCGCAACCCCAAGGCCCCTGAGCTGGGCCGGCTCGGCTCGCTCCACGTTCGGTACGGGAAGCGGACCAAGGGCTCGCCGCCCCGGCGCCGCACGGTGCTCAGCGTGATGCCGTGGGCGGTCGAAGCGGTCGAGGACTACATCGTCAACGTCCGTCCCCGCTACGCCGCCGCCGACAGCAGCCCCGCTCTGTGGCTGACCGAACGGGGCGGCCGGCTCCAGGCCCGCGAGATCGAGGACCGCTTCGCGACGTACCGCGACGCGCTGGGCCTGGACAAGGAACTGGTGCCGCACTGCCTGCGGCACAGCCACGTCACCCACCAGATCGAGGACGGCGCCGACCCCGTCTTCGTCCAGAATCAGGTCGGCCACCGCTACGCCTCGACGACGGCCCTCTACACCGGCGTCAGCGGCGACTTCATGAACACGATGATGCGCACGGTCCTGGACCGCGCGCTGCGCAACGGACAGTAGGGAATCGACGTGACCGCAAAGCTGGACTACCGCTGGCACCTGCGGGAGGTGATGGCCACCCGCGGCATGTTCTCCACCACCGACCTGCGCCCGCTGCTGGCCGAGCGCGGGATCGACCTGTCGCCCAGCCAGACCTACCGCCTGGTGGTCGAGCGGCCGGAGCGGCTGAGCCTGAAGACGCTGATGGCCCTCCTGGACATCCTCGGCTGCACGATGGACGAGCTGATCGAGCCCGTCGCCGCGGCCAGCGCCGGCCGCCGCAAGGCGGCAGCGGCCGGCTCGGCCACGGGCGCGAGTGAGGGACCGTCCGGAGTCGGCGAGTTCAGGCCCCGCCGCGCCCGCATCGTCTCCGAGTAGGCGGTCATGGTGGCCGATCACCTGCCGCGATTCGCGGCCGAGCCCGAGCGCGTCATAGTCGAAGCCGTCGTGGCGGCCGAGCCCCAGCTGTCGGCCGCCGACGTCGAGGCCGTCCTGGTCACCGCAGTGCGGCGCCGGCCCGACCGACGCCAGCTCGCCGAGGCACTGCACGCCGACGCCCAACTGCTGACATCCACCCGGCCCGAGGGCCCCAGGAGCATCGAGCACCTGATCCGCGCGCTGATCGACCACGGAGCCCGCCACCTGCGGCTTCCCCGGTGCGGCCGGTGCCGGAAGGAGCGCCCGCTCCCCGCTCGCAATGGCATCCAGCGGATCTGCACGCCGTGCAAGGGGCGCCTGATCGCGCTCGCCAACCCGTGCGTGATTTGCGGCGGAACCAACTTCGCCGTCCGCGACCGCAACGGCCGGCCGCGCTGCCGTCGGCATCTGCCCGAACCGGACCGGGACGTCTCCCGCGAGCTCACCGAGCACGTCGCGGCCCTGCCCCTCGGGCTGACCACCGACGCTGCCGCAGATGCGATCCGGGAGGCCGTTCCCAGCCGCCAGGGCAAGCTGCAACTGCTCTGGGCCCTGGAAGACCAGCCCGACCTGCTGACCGAGCACGCCGTCACCGGCCCGCCCAAGACCATGGCACTGGTCAGGGCACTGGTCAGTCGCGGCGCTGTCGGGCTGAGCGAGCCACTGTGCCCCTTCTGCAAGCTCCGGCCCGCGCAGCCCCTCGAACGCGACGGCATGCGCTGCTGCAAGGGCTGCTGGCGCGAGTCCCGCTCCGAACCATGCTCGGCCTGCGGACGCACCACCTGGGTCGCCGCCCGGACGTTCGACGGAGCCCCGCTGTGCACGTCGTGCCGTGGCCACGACGCCTTCCACCACCAGACCTGCATCCGGTGCGGCACCGCCGGACGCCCCGTCCAACGCACCACCGACGGCATCCTGTGCCGGCGCTGTTCCGAGAAGCCGATCGCCACCTGTTCCGTCTGCGGTCGGTCGAAGCCGGTCCACCACGCTAAGACCAGCACCCCGATCTGCGGCTCCTGCTCGACCCGAGCCCAGAAGCCGAAGACCTGCAGCCGGTGCGGCACCGAGCGGCGCGCCAACTACCGCACCCCGGACGGCCGGCCCTTGTGCAAGCCCTGCGGGCAGCCGCGAGTGCCCTGCCACACCTGCGGTAACACCCGCGTCGTGCATGGCCGGACGCCTGACAACGAACCGCTCTGCGAAGGCTGCTGGTCCAAGCACCCCGTCGCCCGCCGACCGTGCAGCGAGTGCGGGACCGTGGAGAAGCTCTTCCACCACGGCCTGTGCGTGGCCTGCAGCGCCCCTCGCGCCCTTCACGCCGCGCTGGGCGGCGACACCGGCACAATGCGCGCCGAGGTCGAACCGGTCTTCCACGCGCTTCTCCACGTTCTTCCTCCTCTCGCTGTTCTGCGGTGGACCCGTCCTTCGACGACGTGCCGCCGACTGCTCGGCCAGCTGGCCGCGGGTTCCGGGCCGGTCACCCATGCGGAGCTGGACCGCCTCGGCCCGCCCAAGGCCGTCAAGACCGTGCGCTCCGCCCTCGTCGTCGGCGGGGCTCTGCCCGCTCGCGACGAGCGGCTCGCCGATCTGGAGTCGTGGCTGGCGAAGACCTACAGCCGCGTCGCGAATCCCGACGACCGGAAGGCCCTTCGCAGCTTCGCGACCTGGTACCACTTGCGCCGCCTTCGCCGCCTGCCGGAAGGCCGGCCCGTCACCGCGGGCCGGGCCGTCGCCGTACGGCACGAGGTCCGGAACGTCGTGCGTCTCCTGGAGTGGCTCGAACAGCAGGGCACCGCGCTGGGCGCCGCCACTCAGGACCATGTCGACGCCTGGCTCGCCGAAGGCCCGCCCCACCGGTTGCTCGTTCGCAACTTCCTGCTCTGGGCCAGCCGCCGCGGCCACGCCAACGGGCTCCAAGCCCCTTGGTACCGAGGCGACTTCACTCTCGCTGTGGTCGCACAGGACCACCGCTGGTCCCATGTCCAACGCCTGGTCGGGGATGACGCGCTCGACGTCGTGGACCGCGCCGCAGGTCTCCTTCTTCTCCTGCTCGCCCAGCCGCCCAGCCGGATCAGCCTGCTGCGGACCGACCAGGTCACCGACCACGGCGACAAGGTCACGCTCCAGCTCGGCCGGACCCCGGTCGAGCTGCCGCCACCTCTCGACGACCTGATCCGCGTCCTGGTTCAGCGACGCACGGGACGAGCAGCCGCGACACCTCTCCAGGAGTCGAACTGGCTGTTCCCCGGCGGCCTGGCCGGCCGCCCGATGAGCCCCGAGCACCTTGCCCATCGCCTGCGCGGGATCGGCATCCGCCCCCGGGCAGCCCGGAACACAGCCCTCATGGACCTCGCCGCCGAACTGCCCGCCGTCGTCGTCAGCCGGCTGCTGGGCTTTCACCAGAACACCGCCGACACCTGGCAGCGCGAAGCCACGGGCTCCGGCACCGAGTACGCCGCGGACCTGACCCGCCGCTGACCCGCCGCTGCCGGAGGCATTCCGCATGTTGTGATCGCGGAAGTTACCGATA
>NZ_JBIWNZ010000081.1:0-4295 GCF_044767505.1 Kitasatospora sp. NPDC101235 | reverse complement strand
TCCGACAGGAGGCCGTCCACGCCCTCCCGGTCCGTGGTGTGGTCGTCCGCGAAACGACGGTCACCCGTCGCGTCCGGGACGTGCTTCACACAGACAACGATCCTCAAGCTCACGGCCTTGTCTCCTGTACTGGTCTCGTCCGGCGGCTGCGGCGGTGCAAGCGGGCACGAACACGGCACGCACCCGCTCCGGGCAGCGAATTCCCGTGCCGGTCCGGAACTTCCTGGCAGCATACTCGCCGGTAGCGCAGTGGTCACTACTGGCCAGTAGCTTATGCCGTACGTCTGCTCCGCCGCCTGTGCCCATCCTGCCCCAGGCCGAGGCCGACTCCACCCGAGGGGGCGGAACTCGTGCGGCCGGATTGCTCACACCACGCGACCGAGCGCCGCGATCACATCCACCCTGCGCGGCTGCCCCGCCGCCCGCCGCACCACCCGGCCCTCCCCGTCCAGCACCAGGACGGTCGGCGTCCGCCGGACCTCCAGCCGGCGGACCAGCTCCAGCCGCTCCTCGGCGTCCACCTCGACGTGCTCGACCCCGTCGACCATCCCTGCCACCTCGGAGAGCACCCGCCGGGTGGCGCGGCAGGGCTGGCAGAAGGCCGTCGAGAACTGCACCAGCGTCGCCCGCGCGCCGAGCGGCCCGCCCAATTCGGCCTCCGACAGCCGTTCCGCCCCGTCCTCGGCGCTCACTCCCAGCCTCCCGTCACCCCCGGCCCGCAGCGGACCGGGCCCGGCCGCCGTCGAAGCACGACAACGCGGGCCGCCGGCCCGCTCGTCCCTCCAGTCTGCGGCAGCGCCCGCGGCGCCCGGAACACGGTCGACCGCCGGGGTCGGGCCGCGTACGATCGGCCGATGGACTCCGAGTGCCGCCCAGGGCCGCTGCCGGCCAGCCGCCGCGTCATCGCCCACGCCCGGGCCACCGTCCGCCGACGGCGCTGAGGGCCCCGCCGCTGCCGCCGCCCGTCGCGACCCCCGGAGCCCCCGTTGCAGACCGATCCTCGCGGCCCTCGCCTGGCCGCAGCGCTCACCTCGATCGTCCTGGCCGTCGTCCTGCGCACCGGCAACTGCCCGCTCCTGGTCGCCCAGACACTCGCCTTCGCCCTCGGTGCGTTCGGCGGCCTGCGCCTGGCTCCCCACGTCCGGCTGTTCCAGGTTCTCGTGCTCCCTCGGCTCGCACCGCCCTCCGAGACCGAGGACGAACGGCTGCTCCGCTTCGACCAGGGCGTCCTCATGGTGTTCGCCGCGGTCGGCACCCTCGGCTACTGCGCCGACGTGACGTGGCTCGGCCTGCTGACCGTCTCGGCCGCACTCACCACCGCCTTCGTCAACGCCGCGTTCGGCTACTGCGTGGGCTGCGAGCTCTACCCCCTGGTCCGGCGCGCCCAGGGCCGCCTCACCGCCGGCGCCTGATACCGGGCAACGAAAAAGTTCCCGTGGGAATTCATCACGGAGATCACACCGCCAATAGTCGCTTGACCGCACGGCTCAGGTGACAGCAGGCACTCGTTCGGGGGATCATCTCCGTGAATCACCCGTGACCGCCGCGGAGTGCCGTGCTCCGGTCGGCACCGCCCGCACAACGGAGCGGGTACCCGCCGAACCGGGCTCCGGCCCGTGGAAGTCAGGACTGACCGTGGCAGAGTTCGTGTACCCGCCGGTGATCGGCGCCGCACTCACCGCCTTCCGCGCGCTCGACGCGCGGATCAAGATCGTGGGCGCCGAACACATCCCCGCCAGGGGGGGAGCGGTACTGGTCAGCAACCACATCAGCTACCTCGACTTCCTCTTCGCGGGCCTCGGCGCGTACCGCGGCGGCAAGCGCAAGACCCGCTTCATGGCCAAGGACGACGTCTTCAAGCACCGGATCTCCGGCCCGCTGATGCGCGGCATGAAGCACATCCCGGTGGACCGCACCGACGGCCAGCCCGCTTACGAGGCCGCCGTGCGCGCCCTCAAGGCCGGCGAGGTGGTCGGGGTGTTCCCCGAGGCCACCATCAGCCGCTCCTTCATGCTGAAGAAGTTCAAGACCGGCGCCGCCCGGATGGCCGCCGACTCGGGCGCCCCGCTGCTGCCCGTCGTGCTCTGGGGCACCCAGCAGCTCTGGACCAAGGGCCGCCCGAAGACCCTGACCAAGCGGCACGTCCCGGTCACCATCATGATCGGCGAACCGATTCACCTCGGGCCGAACGACAAGCCGGTGATGGTCACCCGACGGCTGCGCGCCGCCATGAGCGAGATGCTCGACCAGGCCCAGCGCGAGTACCCCGGCAAGCCCTCCGGCCCGGACGACACCTGGTGGCTGCCCGCCCACCTCGGCGGCACCGCGCCCACCCTGGAGGTCGCCGAGGCCGAGGACGAGGCGGAAGCCCTCGCGAAGGCCGAGCGCCGAGCCGCCCGGGACTGATCCCCTCCGCCTCCGGCCTCCCCCTTTCCGCCTCCATCCCGCGTCTACTCCGTGCGACCGACCGAGCGCGGTCCGTCGCGTGTCGCCCGGCCGCCGACGCTCCCCGTCTGACACAGTGACAGCTCCTTTCAGGGGCCTTCGTCCTGAATCCGCGGCGGGGGCACACGTCGGAACGGTCGAAAGGCTCGGAGGCGGAGATGGCAAGGATCACCACCGGCACACGACAGTCAGCCACGGGCAGAGCCCGCACTCGCGCGAGCGCCGGTGCGGGCCTTCTGCTTCTGGGCGCCCTGCTCACCGGCTGCGGGGCCGAACCCGGGGAGATCCCGCTCTCGGAGATCCGGCCGGAGACCCCTACCGCCGCCCCCGAGGTGACACCCGACGTGACACCCGACGTGGTCGACGCGGCCGACGGAGCGCCCGCGGCCCCCGTGCACAACGGGCTGATCGTCAGCCGCGCCTACACCGATGCCTCCCGCACCAGCAGCGCGATCGTCACCCTCTCCCCCGACGGCAGCGGCCAGCGCCAGGTCACCCAGCCGCCGGCCCGCGCACTCGACGACCGCCCGGACTGGTCACCCGACGGCACCACCATCGCCTTCGACCGCACCGACCCTCAGACCGGCACCGCCCGGCTCTGGACCATCCCCACCTCCGGTGGCCCCGAGCACCAGGTCAGCCAGCTGTGCGACGGCGGCATCGCCGACTGCGCCAACGAGGACGAACGCGCCCCCGCCTTCTCCCCGGACGGCAAGCAGGTCGCCTTCAGCCGCTCCTGGGGCGCCCTGGACCCGTCCGGCAGCCACCAGGTCCAGTACTCGGACCTCTACCTGATGAGCCCCGAAGGCACCGACGTCCAGCGGCTCACCTTCGTCACCAACGACAAGCCCTACTCCGGGGCGGTCAGCAACCCCAGCTGGTCCCCCGACGGCAAGCAGCTCACCTTCGAGTACCGCACCAGCGCCACCGGGCAGCCCGCCAACAGCCGCGCCATCTACGTCGTGAGCGCGGACGGCACCGGGCTACGCCAGCTCACCCCCTGGGAACTGCGCGCCGGCGACCGCGCGGACTGGTCCCCCGACGGCACCCGGATCCTCTTCACCACGTACCCGGCCGGCCCCGACAACGCCCCCGGCGGCGGCATCTACACCGTCCACCCCGACGGCAGCGCTCTCGGGGCCCTCACCGCGCCCTCGAACACCTTCTACGGCACGGCCACCTACGCTCCCGACGGCACCTCCATCGTCTTCGCCCAGGCCCCCGCGGGCGCCGGCACCGACCTCTACAGCATGCGGTCCGACGGTACGGGCGTCGCCCGTCTCACCAACAGCGCGGACAGGTGGCTCAGCCGACCGGCCTGGGGGACGGCGGAGGCCGCTCCCGCCGATCCGGCTCAGGCGCCGGACCAGCCGTCGGCTCAGGCGCCGGAGCAGCCGTCGGGTCAGGCACCGGACCAGCCGTCGGCTCAGGCGCCGGGTCAGGCGTCAGAGCAGCCATCGGACCAGGCACCGGGTCAGCCATCGGAGCAGGCGCCGGGTCAGGCGTCAGAGCAGCCATCGGAGCAGGCGCCGGACCAGCCATCGGAGCAGGCGCCGGGTCAGGCGTCAGAGCAGCCATCGGAGCAGGCCCCGGACCAGGCGCCCCAGGCTCCCCAGACGCCGCCGGCTGACACCCAGCAGCCGGCCGCGGCCCAGGGAGAGGCCTCCATCGACCAGCCGCAGCCTGGGACGGAGTCCGAAGCCGAATCCGACGCCGAGTCCGAGTCCGACGAATAGATCGTTCGGCTCCGCAAACGCGAAGAACCCCCATCCGGGACCCGGATGGGGGTTCTTCTGAAGAATTGTTCGGCGGCGTCCTACTCTCCCACAGGGTCCCCCCTGCAGTACCAT
>NZ_JBIWNZ010000080.1:0-4319 GCF_044767505.1 Kitasatospora sp. NPDC101235 | reverse complement strand
CAGCGAGAAGACACGATCACGCAAAGGCCGCCCAGCTGTCAGGCGAACGACGAACCCCGCCAAGAGATGATCTTGGCGGGGTTAATAGTCAAGCTGAGGCACACCGGGCCACAGGGCGCGGCAGAACGCCGGGCCGGGCGAGCCGCGGAGCGCGGCAGGAGCATCAGGCCCTGGGGCCGGTACCCGTGGAGAGCGCGGGCCCAGGCGCGGCCCGCCCCGGCCCGCACCGCGGACCGGCCGGCCCCTCCCGGCCGAGCCCGGTGCACGACCGCGTGCGTCAGGGGACCAGAATGGGCTGGGCGCCGCGAGGGAACGGGGCCAGGAAGGAAGACCAGCGCATGGAGAGCCAGGCCCGCAGCCGCACCGCACTCGTCGAGGAGCTCATGGAGCGCTATCCCGACGTGCCCCGCGAGGCGGTGATCAAGGAGGACCTGCTGCGCGGCGGCATGGCCTTCGACGAGTCCGCGCTCAGCGACAGCGCCGGCGCCGACGGGGGCGGCGAGGTCAAACCGAAGTCGTACTTCATCTTCTCCTTCGACCACCGCACCCTGCCCGAGCTGGGCGCCGCCGCGCTCAACCGGCCGCCGGAGGAGATCGTGCTGACCGGCGGGCCGTACGGGCTGCGCCGCACGGTGGTGTCGGTGCGGGTGAACCCGGACTCGCCGTACCGGGTCGGCGCGGGCGAGGACGGCACCCTCGGGCTCTACCTGGACGGTGCGCGGATCGCCGACGTCGGCCTGCCGCCGATGCCGGACTACTACCGCCACACGCTCGCCAACGGGAAGTCGGTGATGGAGGTCGCCCCGACCATCCAGTGGGGTTACCTGATCTACCTCACGGTGTTCCGGGTCTGCCAGTACTTCGGCGCCAAGGAGGAGTGCCAGTACTGCGACATCAACCACAACTGGCGCCAGCACAAGGCCGCCGGCCGCCCGTACACCGGGGTCAAGCCGGTCGAGGAGGTGCTGGAGGCGCTGGCGCTGATCGACGAGCACGACACCGCCCGCGCCTCCCAGGCGTACACCCTCACCGGCGGCGCGATCACCTCGCACGTCGGGGGCCGGGACGAGGCCGACTTCTACGGGCAGTACGCCAAGGCCATCGAGGAGCGCTTCCCCGGCCGCTGGATCGGCAAGGTGGTGGCCCAGGCGCTGCCGCGCGAGGACGTCCAGCGCTTCCACGACTACGGCGTGCGGATCTACCACCCCAACTTCGAGGTGTGGGACAAGCGGCTGTTCGAGCTCTACTGCCCGGGCAAGGAGCGCTACGTCGGCCGGGACGAGTGGCACCGCCGGATCCTCGACTCCACCGAGGTGTTCGGCCCGGAGAACGTGATCCCCAACTTCGTCGCCGGCGTGGAGATGGCCGAGCCCTTCGGCTTCACCACGGTGGACGAGGCGATCGCCTCCACCGAGGAGGGCCTGCGCTTCTTCATGTCCCACGGCGTGGTGCCGCGCTTCACCACCTGGTGCCCCGAGCCCACCACCCCGCTCGGCAAGGCCAACCCGCAGGGCGCGCCGCTGGAGTACCACATCCGGCTGTTGCAGACCTACCGGGCGACCCTGGAGGAGTTCGGCCTCTCCTCCCCGCCCGGCTACGGCCCGGCCGGCCCGGGCCGGGCGGTCTTCTCGGTGAGCTCCTTCATGGACTCGCTGCCCAGCTGAGCACAGGGCGACGGCGCCGCCCCCGGCGGGGTGGCGCCGTCGGGGGTACGGCCAATCTCCGGGTGTCTCAACTCCCGTTCAGCGGGCGGACAGTGAGGATCTGCTCGGCCCGGCCCAGCGGTCCGTGGCCATCGTGCAGCACGGTGCTGGTGACGCCGTGCCCGGCCGGGCCGAAGCTCACGCTGGTGTCCAGGCCGGTCCAGCGGCCCTCGGGGCGGCGGTGGAAGTGGATCGTCAGGTCGGTGTTGGGGAACATCCACTCGGTGGGGTTCTGCCGCACGGCGATGCCGTTCGCGGTGTCGACCAGCATGACGAAGGAGGCGTGCGGGCCGCTGGGCTCCCCCGCGACCAGCTCGACGGGGCTGGAGATCCAGGCGGCGGCGCGGCCCGGGGCGGTCTCCCGGCGGCGGACGTCGATCGAGGCGATGTAGCCGCCGCCCCACAGCCCGCCCATCGTCCAGGGCTCGAACTCCTCGGGCGCGGGCAGCGGCTCGTCGTGGGTGCCCGCGACGGCGGTGGTGTCCAGCTCGGCGAGGAACCAGGCGCGGGCCCGGACCACGGCGCGCCCGCCGATCACCACCGTGGCCTCGATCAGCTCGATGGTGCGCCCGGGGCGGACGGTCTCCACCGTGATCTCGAACTCGTCGAGGGCGATCAGGCCGAGTATGTCGTAACTGATCCGGGCCAGTGCCAGGCCGTCGGCGGGGCGGCCGGCCCGCTGGTGGTCGGCTCGGTGGCGGTCGATGGCGTGCACGATCAGGCCGCCGAGCGGGCTGAAGTGCTGCTCGTCGGGGTGCCAGGCGCCCTGCGCCTGCACGGTGGGCTTGTAGTGGTTCTCGCCGGTGCGCTGGTAGTAGCTGTCGGGCGCGGCGGTGGGGGTGGTCACGTGCGCTTCTCCTCGGGCGGGATCGCTGACTGCCGGTCGGGCGCCGCCGTGGTACGACGGCGCCCGACCTCGGCGTTCAGGATCGTAAGGGGCCGAACCGCCTGCGCGGCCTCACGGGTGACGCATCCCACACCGCCGGAGGTTCCGGGCCGTCAGTGCGCGACCAGCGGGTAGTGGTCGGAGAGGTCGGCGTAGGTGTAGCTCTTGCCCCAACTGCTCACCGTCCAGGGCGCGCTGTGCACCCGGACCACCTGGTTGGTGTACTGCTGCGGGCGGGCGTGGTCGGCCCGGTAGAGGACGTAGTCGAGGTCCTCCTTGGGCTCGCCCGGGTAGCGGTAGGCGGCGATGGAGTTGTCCACGGTGTCGAAGGAGTACGGCCAGCCGGTGCGGGCGAAGGCCGGGGCGAGGTTGCCGTTGGTCAGCAGCGCCTGGTATTCGGAGCCGTGCGAGTCGATGTTGAGGTCGCCGGCGATGACGATCGGCTCGTCGGCCGAGATCCGCTTGGCGTCCAGGAACGAGCGCATCGCGGTGAGCTGCTTCGCCCGGATGTCCGCCGCCTGGCCGCTTGCGCAGCCCGAGTCGGTGGACTGGAGGTGGGTGCCGACCACGTGGGTGCGGCGGCCGTCGACGTCCAGCACCGCGTAGACGAAGCCCTTGTTGGAGAACCAGTCCGAGCCGCAGGCGTCCTTGTAGACGTACTGCTCCTTGCGCAGGATCGGCCACTTGCTGAGCAGGGTGACGCCGCCGTCCTCGGGGGTGGCGCCGCTGTAGCTGCCGGAGGTGGCGTCCCAGCCGCTGGTGGAGCGGCCGACCACCGGCGTGTGGTACGGGTAGGCGGCCGAGGCCTTGGCGGTCAGCGCGTCGGAGGCCGCGTTGTCGAAGGCCTCCTCCAGCACGACCACGTCGTGGCCCTGGAAGAAGTCCGCCGAGGCGATGGCCTGAGCCCGGTACTGCTGGCCCCAGTTGGGGTAGAGCGAAGTGCTCATCAGGAACGTGTTGTACGTCAGCACGTCGAGCGGGGGTGCGGTCGCCGGGGCGCTCTCGGCCGAGGCCGGGGCGGTGCCGAGCACGGCGAGGACGGTCGCGGCGGCGCCGGCGGCGAGGGCGCGGCGGACGGACGACAGGGGCATCGGGCCTCCGTGGGGGCGATGTCGTGGACCCGTCGGGTCGAGGGATGTTGTGTATCCAACTTGGCCCGCGACACACCCCGCAAGACGTCGGGCGAGCATTCGGTGAACTCGCCGGTAACACCGCCACCGGCCCAATGTGGCCCTCTCAAGGGAGTCGTGAACACACCGACCCGACTCCGGACGCGGGATCCGGACCGGGCCTTCCGGGTGTCCGGAGCTGCCGTCACACTGTCGCAAGCACGAGACCGCAGCACCGAACGGGGAGGGCATGGCAGGCCGGAAGAAGCAGAAGAGGCCGCTCGCCGAGGGAGTGGTCCCGCCTCCGAAGCGGGTCCGCAGGCGCTCGGAGCCCCGGCTCTCCCCGAAGGCCGTCCACCGGACGGCGTGGCTCACCGGCCTGCTCACCCCGGTGCTGATGGTCGGGGCGGCGGCGCTCGGCACCAATCCGGACTACCAGCTCCCTTGCGCCGTCCTGGCGTTCCTGGTGCTCTCGGCGGGCGTCATCGGGATCGGCCTCATCCGCGCCCGCGGGCGCGCGGCGCGGCTAGGACGTGTATTCGGTCGTGATCAATGGGTTCGGGTGAGGTCCTTGATCCAGATCATTGCGCCGCGAAGGTGAAGGCCGGCGAGGTAGCTTTC
>NZ_JBIWNZ010000079.1:0-4346 GCF_044767505.1 Kitasatospora sp. NPDC101235 | reverse complement strand
CCCGGCCCCCTACGTCCATGCCTACAACGCAGACGGCAAGGAGATCTACAACCAGAAGACGCAGCCCACAGTCAAGGGCGCCCGCCAGTAGGCGTTACTTCAGGTGGTGGGGCGGTCATCCCAGTGGTAGCGCGGGGTCGCGCGGCGGATGGGCATACGCAGTGTGACGATCGCGGCGGACAGGTAGAGGTAGAAGTCCACGACGCGGCTGCGCTTCTCGGTGCAGTGCCGCAGCTTGCCGAAGCCGTTCATCCACGAGTCGCTCCGCTCCACCACCCACCTCTTGTCGGCCTGGATCGGGGCGGGAACGCCCTTGCGGGCGATCTCGCCAGTGAAACCCAACTCCCCGAGCGCGCAGAGGTACTTGTCGCTGTCGTAGCCGCGGTCCAGGTTCACGCTGGCATGGTCGGGTAGCCCGCCGACCTGCTCGTCGGCGGCCTTGAGGATCAACGGTGAGCGGCAGTAACCTGTGGCGGGCGGTCGACCAAGACGGCAACGTGCTGGACATCCTGGTCCAGTCCAGGCGGAACGCGAAGGCAGCCAAGCGCTTCCTGGCCAAGCTGATGAAGAAGCAGCACCGCGTCCCACGGGTGCTGGTCACCGACAAGCTCAAGAGCTACGGCACCGCCCACCGCGCACTGATGTCCTCGGTGGAGCCGCTCCCACAAGGGATTGAACAACCGTGCGGAGAACTCCCACCAACCGACGAGGCAACGTGAACGCGCGATGAAAGGCTTCCGCTCACCCGGCGCCGCGCAACGATTCCTGTCCGCGTTCAGCGGCATCTCACCCCACTTCCGACCCCGACGCCACCTCCTCACCGCCGCCGAACACCGCTTCGAGATGACCCTTCGCTTCACCATCTGGGCCCACGTCACCAAGGGCATCGGCCTGCCGACCGCCGCCTGATTCAGGACCCGACACCCGGCTCCCCACCACGCCCTCAGCCGAGCACACCCCCAACAACGTGACAACACCCCAGCTGCCGCAACGACGTCAAACCCGGACGGCCCGACGTGGTCTGCGGCCACCGACTCGACCAGCCCACCGAAACGCAGACCCGGCCCCTGCCGCCTCGCGGCCTGGCCCGCGTCAGCACACATGGTCACCAGCGCCCAGAAGGCCGTCGTCGACCACCCCTCGGCACCGCCGCGGTCTTGTCCGTCGCCGACCAGCTGCTGAACCCCCCGACCAGGAACTCGCGCAGGAACTGGGACGACTTGCCCGCCGATGCCCCGAACGCGACAACAAGCGCTGGGGGGGCCACCTGGAAGCTCCTCAACAAGGAAGCCTCACCCGCCCGCCGCGCGCTGATCGAACAGGCCCTGCCCCGAACTCACAAACCCCCGAGCCCGCGCCTGCCCTCCGACATTTGGCACCGCAAGCGCCTCATCCCCTCGGCGGTCCTCCCTCAACAGACCGGCAAGCTGGACGGCTACTCGGCCCAGAACATCCCCCAGGAACTGGGATCGGCTGGTTACACGGAATAGGCTGCCTGCTGACTGAAGGTCTGTCGGGAGGGGAATGGAGTAGGCCATCTGAAGGTCGATCCGAACGAAATCCACACGTTCGCGGGCTATCGGCGAGGACTTCGCGAAGCCCTGTCGGGCGGCTGTGACCGCCAGCCAGACGGCCGTCAGTCAGCTGGCGGGGTGGACGGCGGCCGCACGACTGGGCCAGGTGGCCGGTTACTGGGCGCCCGTACCGGCGAGCGTCGGCGACCGTCTCAAGAAAACGGCTGACAACCTCACCGCCACGGCGCAGGCCTGCACGAACAACGAGAACGCCAACGCCGAGGTCTGGCAGGAGCAGAAGATCGGCGAAGCATGGGAGGAGCCGGGCCAGTGAGCACCTGTACGAGCTGCTGCTCCGGTTCGACCCGACCGGGCTGCACGAAGCTGCCAAGGCATGGCGCGCCCTGTCCAACGGGGCCCAGTCCGCCGACAACCGGCGCCGCAGCCAGGTGAACGGCCAGCTGCGGAACGGGAATTGGGAAGGAGAGGATACGCAGAAGGCGTTCTACACCCTGGGCCGGAACGAGCAGACCCTGGAGATCGTGAGGGTTGAGTCCGCCACGGTCGCACTCACCCTGGACACCGTCGCGCGTCCAGCCCTGAGCGCAAGGCGTTGGCCACCCTGCGGGGGGACGCCCAGGACCGGATCAACAAGGCACTGGCCGGTGCGAAAGAGGCGAGCGACAAGGGCGACCACGCCCTCGGCCGCCTTGATGCCGACATCCTGACCCGCCCGAGGACGTTCGGCTCCACCGCTGAGACCGCCGCCGACGTGAGGGACGTGGCGAAGGACCTCGGCCTCGCCGATCCGTACGTCCCTGACAACAAGGACCCGCAGAAGTCCGCTGACTGGTGGAAGTCGCTGACCCCGGAGCAGCAGAGCAGCTACCTCGCGCTCTACCCGGACAAGGTGGGGCAGTTGGACGGCTTGCCTGCAACGGTTCGGGATGAGGCGAACCGGCTGGCCCTCGACCAGGAGTTGGACGGGCTGAGGTCCGGTACCGCATGAGGAAGCGGGATCGACGAGGGGAGTACAACCTCCGCGAGCAGAACCTGATGAAGCTCAAGGAGCAGCATGACACTGCGGCCGCGGACAAGCAATTGTTCGCGGTCGCCCAGCTCCTCGGCCAGCCGACCCTCGCCGTAGGGAACGACCTCGCGGCCGGTCGCCCGACCCGGCGGCGCCGGACGGATCTGGCACGCGAGCCCGGGTTCTTCAGACTGAGTCATGTCCAAGTGGCCAGCTCCCCGCGGCAGGCGGTGCCATTCACGTACGGAGCACCCGGGGCAGCCATCGTTCCCGGTGTCGATCCGGTCCCGGCGGAGTCCGGGATTCACCTGTCCGTACCTCATTGATCGGAGTAACGTGCTCCTGCCAAAAGCGGCGTGACGATGAGTCAGGGGAACTGTCGCATGTACCTGAGCGTGCCTTTGGAGAACGGCGAGAGCATGGTCGTGGAGCTGCCCGAGGGGCAGGGCTCCGGGGTCCTGCGGGCGACTCGGGGAGAGGCGCTGATCGAGTCCTCGGCCGAGACCTTCGAGTCCGGCCTGGCCCGGGTGCGGCATGTCGCCGGGGTTCTGCTGGAGAGGCTGGCAGACCTGCCAAGGCAGCCCGACCACATCCGAGCCGAGTTCGGGATCAAGATCACGACGGAAGCGGGGCTCGTCGTCGCCAAGGCGGCCGGCGACGCACACTTCACCCTGGAACTGGAGTGGAGCCGCCGCGAGAGCGACGGATGAGCCAGCCGCCGGACAGGCGGGACTCTCCGGCCTGGGAGCGCGGGATGGTGCGCGTCCTCGACGGCGAGCGCCCTGTGGGGGCAGCGTTCCTGATCCCGGGCCAGCTCCTGCTCACCTGCTCGCACGTCGTCGCCGCTATCGCGGGCATCCCGGACGACCAGGCCCTCCCCCTGGACTTCCCCGTCGCGGTCGACTTCCCGCTGCTCCCCGGCTGTCCCCAGGTGGCGGCCACCGTGCAGTTCAGCGTTCCGGTGGCCCCCGACAACAGCGGCGACGTCGCCGTGCTGCGACTGGACGACACGCCTCCGACCGGCGCGGTCGCCCTGCGGGTCCTGGAGTCGGACCAGCTGACCGGCCACCGCTGGCGAGCGTTCGGGTTCCCGCGGTATTCGGGGCCAGGCGGCAGCAAGGATGCCGGGGTTTGGACCCGAGGCACCATCGAGGGCCGGGAGGGCACCGGCTGGTGGCAGCTCACCTGCGACGAAACCGCCGGGTTCCCGCTGGCCGGCGGCTTCAGCGGGGCACCGGTGTGGGACGAGCAGTTCCACGGCGTCATCGGTGTCGTCGTCGCCGTCGAAGGAGACCAGCGGCGACGGACCGGCTACGCGCTGACGGTGGAGTCGTTGGCCCGTGAATGGCCGCAGTTGCGCTCCCGATTGCTGGCCGACAGCCCCTTCCGCGAACTTCTACCGTTCACCGAGCAGGACCAAGCGGTGTTCCACGGACGAGGCCACGAGACACACCGCCTGCTCGAACTTCTGGAGGAGCAGCAGGTTCCCGTGCTGCCAGTGCTCGGCGCCTCCGGTGTCGGCAAGTCCTCTCTCGTCAGCGCTGGCCTCCTGGCACACCTCGGCAACACCACCTACCTGATCGCCCGCATCCCCCACGGGCTGCGGCTGACCGCCGAGGAACTGCTCGCCTGGGCCCTGCTCTCCGCTGGTGACGCGGACACGAGCACACCGCACTGGGACGAGCGCTGGAGCGCCCTGGCCGGCCAACTAGGGCACGTATTCGGTCGTGATCAATCTGTGTGATTCACCTTCGCGGCGGGTCCTGATCCGGTAGACCGTGGTGTGTGACGCGAGCGCAACT
>NZ_JBIWNZ010000078.1:0-4569 GCF_044767505.1 Kitasatospora sp. NPDC101235 | reverse complement strand
GCACCTACGGCCCCACCATCAGCCGCCTCTCCAATCGGTCAGCCCACTCAAATTCGTGCAACTTCGTGTCGCACGATCGCCCTCCCAGTGGCCGGCAACTGCCCGGGTCTCGACCTCGGCAGGGCGCTCGCTGATCACCACGTCGGGCGTGACGTGCCCGGCCGCCTTCCGGCGGGTGCGCGATCGAGGAACCCGCAGGGCACGCCCGGTCCGCAGGCACGCGACCAGCTCACGCTCGAGCGCGCCGCGGCCCCGGACGTAGAGGGCCTGGTAGATCGCCTCATGCGAGATCCGCATGGACTCGTCGTCCGGGTAGTCGACCGGCAACCGCTTGGATATCTGCTCCGGACTCCACGCCGTGGCCCAACGCCGGTCCTGACGGCGGGGCTTGTTCCGTCCCTTCCACTCCCGTGTCGCCGGGCCCGACACCGGCATCCCGTCCGGCGCCTGGATCACGCCGACCAGCCGGTCCTGCACGTAATCACGCAGCCGCTCGTCGGTTGCGAGCTTCGCCGTCTTCGGCCGGCCCGCCGCCAGCTCGGCCTTCCACTGTGCGATCGAGGCCCGATAGTCAAGCTGCCCGCACCGCGTGGCCGCGTTGCGCCGCAGCTCGCGAGAGATCGTCGACGGCGAGCGCCCCAGCCTGCGGGCGATCTCTCTCACGCCCGTATCCTGGGCCCTCAGCAGGGCGATCTCCTCGCGCTCGGCGAACGACAGATACCGGCCTGACAACGGACTGAGCTGGATCGAAGGCATCCCGCCACGATCGCGGAACCATCGCGAACCGACCGGCCCGGACACGCCGCACGCCACCGCGGCATCCTCGCTCGTGAGACCTTCAGCGATCTTCACCCAGAACGCGCGCTCCACGTCCCGACGCACCGGCGGCCGACCCGGCGAACGCATCGCCGGACGCCCCGTCACCTTCGTCGTCCACCCCGCAGGCCGTCCCATCCGACACCTCCACGATCAAGGTGTTGCAACGACCGGTTGAATCCACCCAATACACCTCAGCGGCGTTCGCGGGCGTCTGCGACCGGTACGGGATCCGTCGCAGCATGGGTCGGGTCGGCTCCAGCTACGACAACGCCCTGGCCGAGAGCCTGTGGCAGAGCCTCAAACGAGAAGCCCTGTACCGGACGCTGTTCTCCACAATGGAGCAGGCCGCTTCGGCCCGCCGCGGGTGAAGCGGCGCAGGACCTGCTCGGCCTCGGCGGCCGCCTGGCTCGCCTCCGACGACCGGGGCCGCGAACCCAACCTGCGGCTCCTCGCCATCCTCCGCGGCGTGCACGACCTGCGCACCCTCGATGGAGGCCACGACCGTGACGGCCACCGTCGCACTGTGCCCAAAGCGGTGTGGCACGGTCTACTCGCCGAGGAAACCCTCGACCTCGAACCGTTCGAGCCCGCGACCGGAGACCGGCGGCGAAGGGGAAGCGGCATCCCGCTCGGTGTCCTCGCGGACGTCCAGATCTACACCACGAACGCCAACCCGCGGATCCAGGGAAAGGGCCACTCACCCCTCTGCAGGCACTCCAACGAGCGCGGCGTCGCGGACGACGACCTCCTAACCCCAGCAGACCTCCTCGGCCGCGAGGACCTCAACTACCACTGGTGCAGCAAGTGCGGCGGCTACGCCGTGCGCCGGCTCACCGATACTCAGCTGTCGTACTACCGCGCGGCGCACCGCCTCCACGGGATCGCCCAGGACCTCGACCTCGAGCGGGGCGGCCACGAGCACCTCGACCTGGAGAGGATCACGGAGCAGCTGCGCGAGCTGGCCAACTGGCATCCGGCGGGCCAGGATTCCTGGTATACGAGCGGATCCCGGCGCTGGCGGCGCATCGTCCGTGACCTCCAGGACAAGGCCGAGGCCGCCCGCCGTCACGACACGCCATGACGTTCATCGCTACCACTCCGCACCAGCCCGAGCACCCGAAAGCACCTCGCCCCATGGACCTCACGCCTTCCATTGCCACCTCGCCGCACGCCGCCGGCCCGCGCCTGCTCGTCCGGCTCACCGCACCGCTGAGGCGGGCCGGCTGGGCAGCCGGCGAGATCTGGGGCGAGAGTGACGAGGCCGACGAAAGCCCCGATACCCTGCCGGCTGCGATGGAGTTGTCCCGCTCGAACTTCCACATCAGCGTCCACTGGGACCCCGAAACGGCCCAGCTCACCGTGGACGACCCGACCGACGGGTGGGGCTGGGGCGGGGACGAGAGCCTGCCGCCCCTGTTCCCGCTCGACGACGACCTCGTCATCGACCTCAGCGGACATCCGACCCAAGCCGCGAAGGCGGAAGCCGCACGCCGGGCCTTCGCCGGGGCGGGACTCCTCGACGCGACCCGCATCCACCTGCCCGACACCGCCAAGGGTCTGCGCCACGACTTGGTCATGCTGCTATGGGCCGACCACATCAGCGACGCGATCAGTCGCCACCGGGGCGGCGACGACGGATCCGAGACGATCGCGGCGCTCGGGGAGGAGTTCTCCTGGCGGGCGGGCGCCGGACTGCGCGCCTACCCGCTGATCGTCCCGGACCCCGTCCCCACCGCGGCCGCCCGCGGTATCGCCGAATGGTGCTGGCGCCGCGAGAGCGACGTCGAGGAATGGCACTTCAAGATCCGCGACATCACGATGGCCCGCGCCAACATCGCCACCACCCGCGCCGTGCTGCCCCACGTCCACCCCGAAGGCGTCGACTGGCCGGCCGTCCGCCTCGCCCTCACCACACCCGCCCGCCGACTCGCAGACGGCAGAGCGCTCAGCGACATCTTCGAAGAAGGCCGGGCACCGATCCTCGCCCCCATCCACCGCCAAATCGATCTCTGGCAGACCGCCGACGAAACCCTCGGACCGGACACCGTCCTGCGGCTGCTCACCCTGCACGGTTCCCGCACCGAGTCGGTCGGCGAATGGTGGGGATCCGGCTGGTACGAGACCGCTGCCCGCCGCGCTGTCGCCCGCGCCGCGAACAGCGGCGGCCTCCCGCCCGCCTTCCCCGACGCCGAGCGGCTCGCGGACACCGCAGCCTGCCACCCCGACCTGCTCGACGACGACACGTTCGCCTGGCTCACCGAGGCCGTCTGGAAGGAGGAATCCCTCCGACGTGACGCCCTGCTGCCGGTTCCCGTCGCGCTCACCCTGCCGGACTGGGTAGCACAGGACTTGCTCGCTCCCCTCCAGCCGGGCACCGACGAAGAGGAACCCGACCGCGCCGAGACCAGTGGGCTCGTACCCGGCCGATCGGCGGCCGGGTACGAAGGCCTGACTCTAGACGCTCACGCCGCCTTGCCGAAGTGGTGGCCGACTGATGAACCGGGCGAGCCGGCGATCGACTGCCCGGAGTCATCACCTGTGCCGCGGGGCGACTCTCGCCAGACGGCCTTGGTTTTTACAAACCGAGGCGTTTCCGGAACATTGGCTGACTGCCAGTCAGGATGGTGAAGCGCCGCATAGTGCGGTTGCAGTGTCAGTAGCAGCCGCAATCGTTGCTCCGGTAGGGCGTGCGACGAACCGCAGCAGTTCAAGCCAGCTTCCCGAATTCGGTTCAGTGCTAGAGGAGTTGGTCGATGTCGAAGACGGCTGTCACCGGTGCGTGGTCGCTCCAGCGTTCGGCATGGGAGGCGGGGCGTTCGACGTAGGCCTCGATGGCGGTGTCCGCAAGTTTCTGACTGGCCATCAGATAGTCAATCCTCCAGCGGATAGACGCCTGGCGGATCGTCGACGAGCTGCTGGACCCGACAGCCGACTCCGTGCTGGACCGGATGCGCGAGTTCGACGGCGCCGGACGGAGCAGCTGACGATGATCAAGGCCGGCATCCGCAACTTCCTCGCCCACAAGGGCCGGATGGCGCTGTCCACCCTCGCCGTCCTGCTCGGCGTGGCGTTCGTTTCCGGCACCCTGGTGTTCTCCGACACCATCAACGTCGCGTTCACCGACATCGCCGGCTCCACCGCCGCCGACGTGACGGTCAAGCCGAAGCAGGCCTTCACCCCGAGGTCGAGGACCGCGGCCTGTCCGGCGAGACCCCGACCCTGCCCGCGAGCGCGGTGGCCAAGGTCGCCGCCGTCCCGGGCGTCAAGGCCGCGCACGGTCAGGTGAGCCTGCAGAACCTCACCGTCGTCGACAAGGACAACAAGCCCGTCGGCCCCACCATCGGCGCCCCCACCCTCGGCCAGAACTGGTACGACGACCCCCAGGTTCACCTCGCCCAGGGACACGCCCCCACCAAGGCCGGCGAGATCGTTCTTGACCAGGCCAGCGCCCGGCACAAGAACATCCGCCTCGGCGACCCGCTGCGCATCCTCACCCCCGCCGGCTCCACCCCGGGCACCCTCGTCGGCACCGTCACCTACCGGACCGGCAACCCCGGCGTGACCATGGCCTACGTCGACACCACCGCCGCCCAGGCCCAACTGCTCGGCAAGCCCGACCAGTTCACCGGCATCACGGTCGACACCGCCCCCGGCGCCAGCCACACCGCCGCCCAGACGGCGATCAAGGCCGCGCTCGGCGACGGCTACTCGGTGGCCACCAAGGAACAGCAGGCCACCACCGCCGCCCAG
>NZ_JBIWNZ010000077.1:0-4896 GCF_044767505.1 Kitasatospora sp. NPDC101235 | reverse complement strand
GCCAACCCCGGATCGGCCCGACCCATGGGGGCAGTCGCCAGGTTTCTGACGTGCCGTCAGGTCAACGTCTGGAGCCGGGACAAAACCTTCGCGAATTCAGGCCCGTTGTTCACGCAGAGAAATCCAGAGACCCTCGTCATTCGTTGGATCGGTCGCGTTACGTTCCTCATTTTGATCACGCCAGTCTCCGGGTTCACGCCGCGCGGCACACGGACCGTTCGGACGGCCTTGACCCAACGGTGCCCGCCTTTACCCTCGTTGAGCTTCGGGTCCCAGATCCGCGTACGGGCAGCCCACCGGCGCATCGTGCGGGACGTCAACAGGTACATCTCCCAGTCGACCTCGACCGCGACCGTGGCGACCTCGATGCCCCAGTAGCCCCAGAACCGGCCGGGGCCCTTGCCGGGGCGCTTCCAGAGGTCGGGTACCTCGTGCTGGTACTCCTTCGCGGCGTAGGACCCGTGCTTGGCGAAGTACATCGCCAGCCGCTTGGGATCGCTCGCCTTCATTCCCTCCGCGTAGTCGATGCCCGTGCCCGCGGCTTCGTGCTTGCGTCGCTCCTCCGGGTCCTGGTGGTCAACGACGTCGGCCCACACGAGGGAGAGCCAGGTCGGGAACGACAACGCGTCACCGAGCGGGGCCCGGCGGTACGGTCGGCGGCCAGCATCCAGCCCGGCCTGCTTGGCTGACTTCCACTCGGCCGTGCGGATCGCATGCAGCTCACGCTCCAAAGCGCCGGCACTTCCGTGCGGCGGGACCATCAAGATGTGGAAGTGCGGTGCCCCGCGCCGCTGAAACTCCAGCTTCCAGACGCCGACGATTCGACCACCCCATGCGCGCTCGTACCGCTTGAGGAACGTCACCAGGTGGCGCTTGACTTCCTTGCCATCTCCAGCGACCGACTCCCACTCACCCGGGTACGTCAGCGTCACCATCGCCGGGATTCGTCCGGGGATCTCGAAGAGCGGCGCCCAGTCCAGCTCGGCCATACGCAGGATCATCCGGGCCCGGGACTTGCGCGACCATTCGAAGACTTCCCGGCCGGTAAGACTCGTCTCTCCCTTGTCACGGCGCATCCACTCGGCCGGGGTGCCGTCGAACTTTTCGACCTCAACCACCTGGTCGTCATCATCGCGCTTCCAGCCATGTACGGCGTCCAGGTAACGCTTCAGCTCGGGCCCATCGAGCTTGGCGGTCAGCGTCTGGTCGTCCGCGTGCCTCTCCATCGAGCGTTCGCGCTTGGCCAGGTCGGGCGCCTCCAGGCGGACGACTCCCGGGGCGATCACGATGCGCGGCCGGGGGCCCTCGTGTCCGATCCCGCGCCGGGCGAGGAAGCCATCCAGTGCGTAGGGCGTGACCCGGAGGGCGCCCCACGGGGCGACTTTGGCGAAGGTTCCGGCCGCCTCGGAGAGGTCGTCCCGGGTGGGGAACGTCGGGGCGAACAGCGTGTCCAGGTCAAGGCTCTGACCTGCGGTTTCATTTTCACGGACAGTTTTGGCAGATGTAACAAGCCCTTGCGGGGAGCCGCCTGCGGCGGCGGGGCCTGCGGCCTGGCCAACGCTCCCGCTGGCGCTCCCGCTCTGGCCGACCTCCGGCCCCAGGAGGGAGGCGGGGGAGCTCAGGACGGACGGGCCGACACTGGCTGGATTGGTGGTGGCAGGTCGAGCCGAACCCTGTACCGTTGTCACCAGACTTACTCCGTTCCGTTCTTGGCAGGCGGGTGGACGAGTCACCAGAGCCCCCCGGAGGTCGGATTCCAGGGGGCTCCTCGCGTGTCTGGGCAGTCTCTCTTGCCCTGGGTGCCCCGAAGGGCCAGAAACGCCGTCAGAGGCCCGTTACGCGGCCCTGAGAGCGGCTTCCTTGGCGAGCGTCAGCTTCGGGGCGGGAAGGGGTCGGACCTCTCCGCTTACCTCGACGATCGCGTCGGCGATGGCCCAGCAGTGTTCGGCCGGCAGATAGACCGAGCGCATCCGGCTCGGGGTAACGAGGCCGGGGACCGAAGCGATGCCGACGCCCTCCGGCATCGAGCGCTCTGCGGCGGTGACCTCCAGGTGCCGTCCGTCCGGGAACATGTGCAGGTAGTCCTCGACCGTGTCAACGCGGTGGCAGATCCGGGACGTGAGGTTGGTCCGGGTCGCGGTGTTGAGGACGTTGGCCTCCAGCTTCTGGCCGAGGAGCCACACCCGGATGCCGAACTTGTGGCCCTGGCTGGTGACCGCCTGGAGGAGCATGCGGAAGCGGTCCGCGAGCTTGCGGTCCGGCCAGTTCGTGAAGTTCGACACCTCATCCACCGCCAGGAGGATCAGCGGCATTTCCGGCGTGAAGTCCACCAGCTTGTCCGTGCGGGCGGCCCAGAAAATGCCCTGCCGACGTTCCATCTCAGCGCGGAGTTCTTCGAGGACCGTGCAGGCTTCCTCCGGCGAGCTGGATGCCGAGACCGTGTGGGCGGTCCGCCACCAGGGCGCGACGGAACCGAGGTTCGGGTCCACGATCACCATCCGGACATCCGGCATCAGCGCCGCGTGGGCGAAGATCGTGTTCGCCGTGTTCGACTTGCCGGAGCGGGTGACGCCCTGAATCGCGCCGTGCGATCCGGTGGCCAGGTTGATCGTCACGGGTTCGCCGTCCTCGGTGTGGCCGAGCAGGATTTCCGAGTTGGCCCGGAGACTGCCCGGCTTCACGTGGAGCTTGCCCGTCTGGTCAACCAGGCCGGAGTGGACGACCGCCTCCAGGGGCTCACGCATAAAGGCGCGGACGGCGACCAGGCCGGGCTTCGGCTGAGTGATTTTGACGCGCTCCACTCGCCAGCCGTTGCGCAGGTCTTCCTCCGCGGCTTGCCACTGGGTCAGGCCGACTTTGGGCAGCGTCCTGGCGGTGACCGTGAAGCCGAAGCGGTCCGGCCGGGTCTTGATCGCCGGATAGATCTTCCGGGCCTTCGGCTGCTGCTGCTTCTCGCCCAACTGGCTTGCTGCCATGGACAGTTGAGACGGTTCCTTGGTCACGGTCAGACCGCTCATAGTGGCGAGGCTGGCCCAGCCGCGACGGATGACGTAGGCCCTGCGGATCGAGCGGCGGACGTCCTTGTCGGCACGGATGTAGCGGGTTGCCGGCAGAACCGTCGCAGTGACGGCGATGGACCCGGCGGCGAATCCGATCGCGGGCAAGTACCCGGTGATGACGGGCACGAAGTCCGGCGGGTTGAGCATGATCTGTCCTTCCAGGTCTGGGGATGGGTCAGGCCCGGAGCCAGGATTCGGCCCCGGGCCTGTGGACAGTGATCGCGATCAGCGGTTACGCCAGCGGGACTCGCGCTCCTTCTCCTCCTTCTCCCGCCGCATGTGCTGACCGGCGGTCTCCGGGGAGCCATCGGCGTTCCGGTTCAGACCGTGCATCACGCCGCCCCGGGCGTACTCCAAGTAGCTGATGTCGCCGTTGCGGTCGCGGTGGATCTCCCGGGGCTCGGCCTTGGGGCTGCCGCCGGTCAGGTCGAGCGGCGGGAGCTCCTGGCCGGGGATGTAGCCGTGGTTGTTGACGCTGTCGTTGCTGCTCTTGCGGCTGAAGAAGCCCATCGTGGTCCTCCTGGCAGACGAGATTTGGACGGGAGATCAGGACGTGCAGGTCACTCGGCAGCGGGGGCGGTGACTCGGCCGGAACGCGCCTGCGGGGCACCGACCGTGATGACGGGTCCGACGCCGGTCGCCCGGTAGCTGTAGGCCAGGCGCTTCGAGGCGTTGTCGACGTACGGCGTGACGGTCAGCCCCTCGAACAGGACCGGCACGAACGGGAGGCCCGGGATCTGCGGGTCCGGCAGAACCGGCTGGTAGGGCGCCGAGACCTTGACGACGAAGGACTTGAGCTTGGCCGGGAGCTCGGGGTCGGCGTCGATGACGGAGACGGCCCAGACGGGCTGACTGGTGTGCGCGTCCAGCTCCTGCATGCCGGTGGACTTGCCATCGGTGAAGCTCATGACCGGGGCGACACCGGCGGCGAAGACGCCGTGCGGGAAGACAACGTCCGTGGGGACCGGGATACGAGCGCCGGGGCGAAGAGCCATGATGAGACCTCTCTGAGTTGGCTGAAACTGACGGATCATCAGGCGGCGATCCGGTGACTACGTTCTGTGCTGTCCACTACGATGGACCCAAGGACGCTATCTGTCAACCGGGATACACCAAATGAGGAGGACTGGACGTGTCGGCAGTACCGGACGACTTTGCCCAAGAGGTTGCTGAGCAGTTCGAACGCATTCGTGATCTTGCTCAGCACGGACTGTCTGCTGATCAACTGCACAGCCGCGACGCACGCGAGTGGTTCCGCAGTCTCCTGCGGGTCGTCGGCGAGATCCGGGACGAGTGCAAGTCCATGGAGCGTTCGCTGTCCGACCGGGCTGACGCTGAGCGCATTCTGACCCCCTCCGAGATTGCTGAAGCCGCGAAGATCAGCAGGGCTGCACTCTACAAACGGCGACCGACAGCGGAGAAGTGAATTCTCACCAGAGGCCCCGAGTTCCCATCCTGCGGAATTCGGGGCTTTTGCATTCCGACGGAAGGAATCTTTCCCTTACAACTTCCCTGCCGGGGGCACCACCTGCGGAGGGAACCTGGGATCTGGATTTCGGCTGCGGCGTGGGTTGTGGTGCTGGTTCGGACAGACCGGGGTTGGCTTCCCTCCCTGCCGGCACCTGAAGGCTCGCATACTGTCCGGGACCCTGGCCCGACCGCGACGGCAAGTGACCGACTTGGGAAGATGTGCCAGGGCCCCGGACAGTATGCACGGTCTGCGACTGCCGCCAAGGAGGGAAGCCAACCCCGGATCGGCCCGACCCATGGGGGCAGTCGCCAGGTTTCTGACGTGCCGTCAGGTCAACGTCTGGAGCCGGGACAAAACCTTCGCGAA
>NZ_JBIWNZ010000076.1:0-5124 GCF_044767505.1 Kitasatospora sp. NPDC101235 | reverse complement strand
GACGATCTTCGCGGAGGTGGTGGCGCGGGTGGGGGCGGCCGCGTTAGAGCTTGCGAAGTCCACTGAGGACCCTTTCGAGCAGCGTGACGTCGGGCTGGTTTCCGGTTTCACCGCCGGAAGCGGGCTGGTGGATGGCGACGAGGCCGGCCTCGGCCAGGTCGGCCACGAGGATGCGGGCCACTCCCAGGGGAAGGGAGAGCAGCGCCGACACCTCGGCGACGGATTTGACCTCCGTGCACAGCGTGCAGATCCGCTGGTGCTCGGGGAGCAGGGTGGCCAGGCGCTGCGGGTCGACGTCGGCGGAGACCAGGGCCTCCAGCGCGAGTTCGTAGCGCGGGCGGGTCCGGCCACCGGTCATCGCGAACGGGCGGATCAGCGGGCCGGAGTCGGGTTCGTCCTCGAACTCCTCGACGTGGCCGGGCTCCTGGGCGGGCCGGTAGCCGGGGGCCGGCTCGGGCGCCGGTGCCGGGTAGCCGGGCGCCGGGGCGCCGTACGAGGGCTGCCGGGAGTACTGGTCGTACTGGCCGTACTGCTCCTCGGGCCGGGGGTACGGGTGCTGGGGCTGTCCGTACTGGTGCCGGCCGTACTGCTGACCGTGGCCGACGCCGGGTGCTCCGAAGGCGTCATGGCCTGTGCCAGGGTACGGAACGCCGTACGGGCCGCTGCGGTCGTCGGGCGGTGTCACGGTTCCTCTCCTCACAGGGTGCGGCGGTGCGGTGCGAGCTTCGGCGCAGGTCCGGAGCCGGTGGTGCGAAGGCCGTACAACGTCCGAACCCGAGCCCGCCGAAGCGGGCCCGGGAAGGACGCGGAGGTACTTCGAATACCTGGACGGTATCCGACGAACCGTCAGTGCAGGAGACTGCCCTGGAGTTCCGCGCGGAGTGCGGGGGTGAGGACGGCGCCGGCGCGGTCGACGAGCAGGGCCATCTCGTAGCCGACCAGGCCGATGTCGGAGTCCGGGGCGGCCAGGACGGCGAGTGCGGAGCCGTCGCTGATGGCCATCAGGAACAGGAATCCCCGTTCCATCTCGACGACGGTCTGGTTGACCTCGCCGCCCTCGAAGATCCGGCTGGCGCCGGAGGTGAGGGAGGTGAGGCCGGAGGCGACGGCGGCGAGCTGGTCGGCACGGTCGCGCGGGAAGCCCTCGGACATGCACAGCAGGAGGCCGTCCGCGGAGACCACCACGGTGTGGGACACCCCGGGGGTGTTGTCCACGAAATTGGTGATCAGCCAGTTCAGGTTCTGTGCGGCCTGGCTCATCTGAGTCAACTCAACGCTCCTGGTGGTTCGAGCCGCCGAAGAGATCGGTGCTCCGGTTCTGTCCGTTGCCGGACTGGTCTACCTGATCGGGGTCGATCCGGAAGCTTCCGGTGTTACCGGCGCTGCGGCCCTGCTCCACACCGCGGCGCAGGTTGGTGAGGCGGCCTCGGACCTCCTCCGGGCTGCGGGAGACCTGCGGCCCGTCCTGCGGGGTGGGCTGGTGGGCATTGCCGGGCACCAGGTTCTGCTTGGGCACGCGCCGCGGGAGACCGGCGCCGGTGGTGCCGCTGGAGGAGGGCTCGCGCAGCTGCTCGGCCCGCTGCCAGTCGCCGTCGTTCGGCGACTGCCAGGCGGCGCTGGCGGTCGGGCCGGTCGGGCCGTACCCGCCGAGCGAGGACACGTCGTGGCCGCGCTGGGCCGCGGGCGCCGAGGTGTCCTTGGCGCCCGCGAACCAGTTCGGGCTGTCGCCGGCCGGGCTGCCGCCGGCCGGACCGGCGGCGAGGCCACCGCCCGCCAGCTGCTCGCCGGGGCGGCGCTGCGGCAGCCCGGACGGCAGGGTGGTGGGCGGCTCGGCGGCGGGCAGCGCGGGCGGCTCCGGGGTGTACGGGTGGCCGGCCGGGGACTCCTCGGCCTGCCGGCCGTACTGGTCGGCGTACCCGTCCTGCTGGTAGCCGCCCTGGTCGTAGCCGTACTGGTCGTCGGCGAAGCCCTGCTGCTGGTCGTAGCCCTGCGGGGCGTACTGGTCGTACTCGTCCTGGGCGTACCCGTCCTGCTGGTAGCCGCCCTGGTCGTAGCCGTACTGGTCGTCGGCGAAGCCCTGCTGCTGGTCGTAACCCTGCGGGGCGTACTGGTCGTAGCCCTGCTGGTACTCCTCCTCGACCTCGGCGTCCACCACCGGCGCCTGCGGGGCGCTCTCCAGGGCCGCGCGGCGGACCTGGTCGAGGCGCTGCGAGCGCTGGACGGCCTCCAGGGCCGGGCTGAACCCGCTGGAGCCGGCGTTGCCGGTGCCGGTGAGGTGGTCGTCGAAGCCGAGCTCGGCCGCGCTGCGGGCGCGGTCGTCCGGCGCCCACTCGTTGGTCGGCTCCTGCTCGGCGAAGATGCGGGAGACGGTGAACTGCTCCTCCGGCTCCGGCATCGCACCGGACTGGGTGACGAACGGCGGGAGCATGACCAGCGAGGTGGTGCCGGCGGACTCGCCGGACGGGCGGAGCTGGACGCGGATGTCGTGCCGCTGGGAGAGCCGGCCGACCACGAACAGGCCCATGCGGCGGGAGATGGTGGCGTCCACCGTGGGCGGCTCGGCCAGCTTCTCGTTGATCTCCGCGAAGTCCTCGGCGGTGAGGCCGATGCCCTTGTCGTGGATCTCGACCAGCACGCGGCCGTCCGGCAGGCGGGTCGCGTTGACCAGCACCCGGGTCTGCGGGCTGGAGAACGAGGTGGCGTTCTCCAGCAGCTCGGCGAGCAGGTGGACGAGGTCGGTCACGGCGGCGCCGACGACGTCGACCTCCGGGATGCCGGAGAGCTCGACGCGCTCGTACTGCTCCACCTCGGAGGCGGCGGCGCGGAGCACGTCGACCAGCGGGACCGGGGTGTTCCAGCGGCGGCCGGCCTCCTCGCCCGCGAGGACGAGCAGGTTCTCACCGTTGCGGCGCATGCGGGTGGCCAGGTGGTCCAGCTTGAAGAGGTTCTCCAGCTGGTCCGGGTCGGCCTCGTTGTTCTCCAGGTCGGTGATCAGCGCCAGCTGGCGCTGGATCAGGCTCTGGCTGCGGCGCGACAGGTTGGTGAAGATCGCGTTGACGTTCCCTCGCAGCAGGGCCTGCTCGGCGGCGAGCGCCACGGCCTGCTGGTGGACCTGGTCGAACGCCCGGGCGACCTCGCCGATCTCGTCCTTGCCGTGCAGCGGGATCGGGGTCACCGAGGTGTCGACCCGGTCGGGGTCGGTCTTGGAGAGCTTCTCGACCAGGTCCGGCAGGCGGTGGTCGGCGATCTCCAGGGCGGCGCTGCGCAGGGTGCGCATGCCGAGGATCATCGAGCGGGCCACGTAGCCGGTGAGCAGGCCGGCCAGGATCAGTGCGGCGACGACGATGACCGTGTTGAGGATGGCGTCGTAGAGCGCGTTGTCCTTGAGGTTGCGGGAGTCGTTGAGGACGTCGTCCAGCAGCGCCTCTTCGGTGTTCCGCAGGGCCTGGATGTGGGTGTTGGCGGCCTGGTTCCAGTTGTCCGGGGTCAGACCGGCGCTCTTCGCCTCGGCGAACGCGGCGTCGGCGGTGGCCTTGCCCTTCAGCTGGCCCTCGGCGGCGGCCTGGCTGTACGCGGCGGCCAGGGTCAGCAGGCCCTGCATAGTGGGCGCGGTGCCGTTCGGCATCTTGTACGCCGAGCGATCCTGGGCGGCGGCCACGGCGACCTGCGCCTCCGCGTACTTCTTGGCGTCCTCGGGGGCGCTACCGGTGTTGAACTCGTTGAGGGAGACCTGCTCCAGCTTCTCCGCGACCACGATCTGCTGGGTCGCGTCGGCGTTCTCGTACCGGGTGGTGGTGTTCTGCGCGATGCCGACCAGCAGGTTGAGCATCAGCGCGCGCTGGGTCGAGGCCGAGGCCTTGGCCAGCGACATCGCGTAGATCGCGCGGCCCTTGCTGGTGGCGTTGGCGGAGCCCATGCCGACCGAGTTGTCGTAGGCCAGCAGCGGGGCGAACATCGCCGAGTAGGCGTTGGCGGTGGCGCTGAGGAACAGCTCGGGGCTGTACGCGTTGGCCCGCAGGTGCGGCAGGTCGGCGACCAGGATCCTGAAGGCGTCATGGCGGCGGGGGAGCTCACCGGACTTGTCCGAGGCCTCGTACGCGGCGTTGTACGCCTTCAGCGCGGCATCGGTGTCGTTGCGGCGCTTGGTCACCTCGTTGTTCGGGTCCTGCTTGGTGAGCAGGGGTATCAGCGTCTTGTCGCGCTCGTTCTCCAGCGCCTCGGCGAGTTCGGTCGCCGCCTTGGCCAGCTCCGCGGTCTTCTCGGCGCGGGAGGCCTTGATGTAGCCGTCGACCGAGGTGTTCACGCGAAGACCGCCGAAGACGAGACTGATGATCACGGGGATCAGCAGGATCGCGATCAGACGGGTCGGCACGCGCCAGTTGCGCGGGCGGAGGAAGTCGTACCGGCTGGAGCCGCCGCCGTCGCCCGACGAGCCGCCACTGCGGGGCGTCGTGGGTGCGACCGTGGGCTCGGGGGCCGGGACGGGGGTCTGGGCGCGTTCCTCGGTGGGAGTGAACGCGGAGAATCCGGTCGGGTCCCCAGGGGTACCGTTCGGCTCGCTCTGGCGGGGCTCGGAGCGCCGCTGCGGGGCGGGTTGCTGCTTACGCCTCACTCGACAACTACCTCTCGGCCGACTGTCGGCCATGGATCAATCCAGCGCTACCCCCGGGCCCTGACGTGCCGCCGGACCGGCCGACACGGGAGACATCCAGGGGCAGCTGGAATTTCAGCACGTGCAGGGATGGGGGACAAACAGCCGCCGTCCGGCACCCGCGTCGGCACAATCCGGACATTCACCGACATGGCGGAGCAAAACCGTGGTCACCTGGCGCTGAGTGACGCTGATTCGCCACACTGAGTCATTGTTGATCACAAAATGCCTACCGAACTGTTATCCGCTGCTTATACACGGGTCTTGCGCGGGGCCCCCGGAGGACACCGGCCGGTAAGCGTCGCGGCCCCGACGGCCCGTTGCACGGGACGGGCCGTCGAGGCTGTGCGGTTCCCCCTCGCTCAGCGGAGCCGGGCGAGCAGGGCGTGTTCGACGAGGGTGATGAGGGCGCTCTTGGCGCTGTCCCGGCGGCGGGCGTCGAGGGTGATGACGGGGGTGTCGGTGCCGAGTTG
>NZ_JBIWNZ010000075.1:0-5781 GCF_044767505.1 Kitasatospora sp. NPDC101235 | reverse complement strand
TTCGGATCCAGGTGAGTCATTCGGCCCAGGAACCTCCCTCCGAGTTCCTCCCGGCTGAACCGGGGATACAAACAGAGCGCCTCGTGGCGCACAAGGCGCGCTCGACGACCCACCGCACCTTGCCCAGTCCGGAACCGTGGGCGACGCCGCGCCGCGCGATCAAAGGCTTGATGCCCCGCTTCCACAGCAGGCGACGGTATTTGTCGAAGTCGTAACCCCGGTCGGCATACAGGCGCCGGGGCTTGCGGCGGGGACGTCCGCGCAGTCCCCGGATCGGCGGGACACTGTCGAGCAGCGGCAGGAGCTGGGTGACGTCGTGCCGGTTGCCTCCAGTGAGGGTGACGGCGAGCGGGGTTCCGTGCCGGTCGACGATCAGGTGGTGCTTGGAGCCGGGGCGGGCGCGGTCGACGGGCGAGGGGCCGACGTGATCCCCCCTTTGAGGGCCCGGACATGCGAGCCGTCCACGGCGCAGTCGTCCAGGTCCAACGATTCCGCGCGGCGGAGTTCGGCCAGCAGGGCGGCATGGAGGCGTGGCCAGACGCCGGCCTCGGTCCAGTCCCGCAGCCGGCGCCAGGCCGTCACGCCGGAGCAGCCCACGGTCTCCACCGGGACGTCGCGCCAGGCAACGCCGGTCCGTAGCACGAACAGAACTCCGGCGAGCGCCGCCCGGTCGGGAACACGCAGCCGCCCGGGATGCCGGGGGCGCCGTTCGGGAGCGGGCGGCAGCAGCGGGGCCACCCGCTCCCACAGGTCGTCAGGAACAAGATCAGCACGCACCCGGACACCCTGCCGACCAAGATCGTTGAGCGCAAGACCCGCAGCTCAACTCATTCTGAAACGATCAGTTACTCCGCTGGTTGGACAGGTACTGAACGACCTGGCTGCGATTACGCCACCACTCCCGGACTGTTTCCGGTGTCCATCGCGAGTCGCCATCACAGCCGTACCCGAGAAACGGGTCGTTGTCTGCCGCCTCGACCAGCAGCGCGGTGTCCGCAGGCGTTCTGGGCTGGCGATAGACGTACTCGCTGAGGTACTCGCCTCCGTAGAGAACGTGGGAAGGTGCCGAAAGCCGCCCCGTCCAGCAGGTGTCGGTCTCCCCGCCGTAGAAGGGCCCGGGGACGTTGAGCCACAGTCGGTCCTCCCAACGGCCCCGAAAGGCATCGCGGCCGTTGCCGAGGATGGCCACCGGGTCGAAGTAGAGCGTCATCTACCGAGACTAGGGCATCGGTTCGGGCTGAGCGACGGGCTGCCGGCAGGAGAAGGGGGACTGCCTGATCCCACCGGGCTGACACACTCGCCGTTTGACTCTTCAGCTCATGGGATGTCTGTCAAGTTCTTCTGTTCAGATATCCAAAGTCTCGGGTCCTGGGAGTCAGATGTCCCGGCTCACCGAATTTTGACTGCAGGCAGGTCTGCCGTCAGCAGCGCAGCGTCCGCTGGGCCAGGGCAAGGGTGACCTCGGTCTCGTCGCTCCAGGAGCAGACCTCCAGCCAGGAGAGGTAGCCGGCCTGAGCGAAGACTAGGACTTCGCCGGGGCAGTCACCGTTCTCGGTGTAGATCAGGGCGTCGGAGGCCACCACCGTGCTCGGTCCGGACGGTGCCGGCTGGACCGAGGTCGTGTCGAGCTCGAAGTAGGTCGTGCCGCACCCGCACGTACAGCGCCCTCGCACGCGTAGATGGGGCACTTGGGCGCGGAGCGCCCGGTGAACCGGATTGTCACCGTTAAGGAGGGCGTCGAGCACCTCAGCCACGTCGGGAGGAAGGCACTCAGTCATCAGGGGCCTCTGCTCCAGAGAGTTCTAGTTCAAGATCACGCAGGCGTTGCGGGCTAACCTGCGGAGGCACCCAACTGTTGCTGCGTGCGTGGTTGACGAAGTCGGGCGGAAGCCTCAGGTGGTGCTGCTCGACGTAGTGTGCGAGATCGCTGGGCCAGAACCATGTGCCGTCGGTCAGCAGTGCCATGCTGCCCAGCGAAGGGCCTTCTGGCGTAAGACGACATCGGGCTATGGAAGTCGTTGCTGCCAGGAGAGTGCCTGCCCGCAGATAGGAGATGAGAGCGGCGTCGTCCTTGTCGGGGCCAGCGTGCAGGAAGGGCAGCATGCTCGGCGCCTGCTCCTCACCGGTCACCAGTTCGCGGTAGTAGCCCAGGTGCCGGGCCAGGTCGATGCCTGTGCGGAGGTCCGGGACGGGCACGGGAGCGAGGGTCAGGGTAGTGATGGGCAGAGGTGGGCAGACCTCCGGCGGCCGGGTGAGCTCCGCCAGTTCGGTGCGGGGAGTCTGGTGCGTCGCCAGAGCGGCAACGTATTCCCGAGCTTGCCCGATGCTCATCCCCGGTGCGTTCCGGCGCAGCTCCCGCAGCGCTGCCACGGTGCCTTGGGCCTCCAGGATCGCGCCGACCAGGCTGGCAACCGGGTCCGGTCGTGCCAGGCCCTTCACGTCGTGCCGGTAGAGGTCTTCCCACTCGCCGGTCACGTACGTCGTGACCGGGATCAGGTGCAGGCTGCCATCCGTTGCGTCGACCAGGATTGGCCCCAAGCCGACCAGCAGGTGCTCCGGGCTGCGGGTGCGGATGTACTCGGCTGACTGGCAGAAGACCAACCATCCCAGTGGATGTTCTTCGGCGCTGGACACCAGTACCTTCTGTGTCCACTGATGTGCGCTGAGCGCCAAGCCGCGTTCGCGCGCGAGCCAGGCCTCGACCAGGCTGACCGCTGAATCCTGTTGCAACCTCACAGCGGAGATCATGCCGACCTCTCACCGATCCGGCCAACGAAAATCGCACAGCTGGCGGGTCTGGAGGGTTCTGGTCACGCGGCACCGCTGAGCGCCATCGGCGGGCGGGCCGGGTGCAGCGGGATCGTTGTGCGGGCGGCATTGTCGGCGCGGGCACGGCGTTGGGCAAGGACTTGGTGGCGGCCGCGGCGCGGGCTGCGCGCTGGTCGGCGTCTTCCTTCGCGGCGATGGCCTCGGCGAAGGCAGTCTCGGGCTCGCGGTGGTCGAGGAGGTACTGGGTCTGGTGAGCGATGGCGGCGACGATGGCCGGGTTGGTGCCAACCGGTGGGCTTGGCCGTCTGGTGGGCGGCGAGGGCTCGGTGGTAGCCGGTGGAGGCGTCCGCGCGGGTCTTCACTGGGGCGTCCGGTTCGCTGTCGGTGCGGGAGGCCTGGTTGCTCACCGGCGCGACGGGGGTGGTGCGGGGCACCGCGCTGGGCGGTAGGACGCGCAGGTCGCGGACGACGGTGGAGCCCATCTTGCGGTTGATCCGGGCGACGAGCTGGCGGCCGAGCAGACGTAGTTGGGTGGCGCAGGCCGGTGCGGCGGTCTCGGTGTTCGGGGACGCCTCGGAAGGTGTCCCCGAACACCGCGCCGACCTGTCGGCCGACGGGCCGGCTCCCTGCAACGGGGCACGACCGTGGTCCCGGGACCGGTAGTGGGCTGCGGCCGGGAGGACGTGAACCAATCTGTCGGCTTCTGGGCGTGGCCCACCGGGTTGCGACAGCCGTTGGCAGGACATCGCCCCGGCCCGACCGGAACGGGCTGGACGCCGATGGGGCTTGAACAGGGCAGACGGGTCGGACGTCAGCCGCCAATTTTGCATTTCTAACCGGACAATCATGCAAAAAAGCCTAGGGTGGCGTGAACAGCAGGAAGAAAACCGAACAAGTATTGCGGCTAGCCCGTTGTTGCGACGCTGACCTGCGCAGATCCGGTTCTGCTGGACCAGGTTGTTGCAGAACATCGCCCTGGTGTCCGCCCGTCTGGCCTTCCGGCGCGCCATGGTGCCCAAGAATTTTGACCGATGGTGAGCGGGGAGCTGCAACCTCCCTTTCCCCAGAGCAGATTGTGGGCTGCCCTAAGGGCTGTCCCGTAACTGATCCTTGACGCGATCGAGTGGTGGTCGTCGCTCGGCGGCTGTCGCCTCACGCGGCCTGGACGAGGTTGTGAAGGCGGGCGATGCCGAGCATGGCGTGGTGGACACCGTCGCCTTTGAGGCGGCAGTCGCGCAGGATCTTCCAGGTCTTCATCCGTGCGAAGACGTGCTCGACACGGGCCCGGACCTGCTTGTGCTCACGGTTGTGCTCGGCCTGCCACTCGGAGAGCTCGCCTCCCCTGGGTCGGCGGTGCGGGATGACCAGGCCGGTGCCCGGATAGCCGCCGTCGGCGATCGTGATCGTTCTGCCGACGACGGCCTTGGCACCCGATTCGGCCCATGCCTTGCAGTCGTTCCGGTTGCCTGGGACAGGCCTGCCGACCGCGACGACCAGGCGGGTGTGGGCGTCGATGACGACCTGATGATTGGTGGAGTACCGGTAGTTCTTGGACTGCTCGGCGATCGTGTGGTCGCGGGTCGGCACCAGGGTGCCGTCGACGATCAGTACGGTGCCCTTGCGGAAACGTCGCCGCGGCTTGAGTGCGAGCAGTGGGCCGATGTGGTCGATGACACGGTCGGCTGCCGACTTGGACACCCCGAACAACGGCGCGAGCTGCCGCAGCGTCAGGTTCGTGCGCCAATAGGCCGCGACCAGCAGAACCCGATCTTCCAAGGGCAGGCCCCATGGCCGACCAGGGCGGGCCGTGTCGACGCCTTCGCGGGGGAGCATTGTGATCACCTTGCGGAAGTCGCGCGGGTTCAGCCCGGTGAAGGGAGCTATCCAGGACGGCTCTGACGCCGTGATCACACCAGCCACCGCAAGATCATCCCCCCGCCTCAGGCCCCCCTTGCGCCAGCGCGGCCCGGCACCGATCCACCTGCTCGGCCACCTGCTCCATGAACCAGCGCATGATCTCGTACGGGATGACGTGCTCGTCATAGCTGTGGATGTGGACGGTCGGCTCCAGATCCGGATCCTCGTCGGGGATGAACGCGGCCAAGAAGGCCGCCCCGTGCATATGCGTCGGTGCACCGGGGACATCGGCCCACTCTGCGGGCGCCGGAACGGCCTCGCTCAACTCCAGGGTCCAGGCGTCGTCAGGCCCGGCGTAGAGGGACTGAATGGCGTAGTGGACGCCTGCGTGTTCGCGTAGATCTGGCATGTCCGGAGGCTGCCACACCTGCCAGGTCGGAGTCGCCTGGATATCGGGCACGGTCCGCTGGTTGCCGTCAGCCCTCGCACCCGCCGGCTCGGCCGGCGGTTACGGGACAGCCCTTACCTCAGCATGGCCGTGTACGGCTGCCTCACCAGTTTGTAGGGAGCGACGGACGATGGCGAACATCCGAGAACTCATGGGCCTCGGCACGGGGTCACGGTCCGGGCGCACCGCCCTGCCCTGGTGGTCCCTGCTGGTGGTCGCCGTCGTCCTGACGGGGACGGAACGGCTCCTGTCCTACGCGGACGTGGCCTGGCCCTACCTCCTGGCGGCGGGCGTCGCCCTCACGGCCTGCGCGCTGCTGGCCATCGCGCTGACCCGAAAGCGCTGAGGAACCCCCGAACCCGATGATCCCCGGTGCCCCCGGGGCCGATGCCCGTGGCCGAACTCCGGCCACGGGCATCGCCGTTGAGGGGCACCCCGCGCGTCCGCGCACCGGCCGGATCCTCTGAGGGATGGACCGTGCCCCGTTCTGGCGCGTGCGGGGCGGAAACGGGTCGCCCCGTGGACGCCCACTCTGCATCCGTCAGATCACCCCGCCCCATGTCCACATCAACGACACGACGGCGGAGTAGTCACATGATCGGCCGGACAAGTCCTAGGGCACGTATTCGGTCGTGATCAATCTGTGTGATTCACCTTCGCGGCGGGTCCTGATCCGGTAGACCGTGGTGTGTGACGCGAGCGCAACT
>NZ_JBIWNZ010000074.1:0-6340 GCF_044767505.1 Kitasatospora sp. NPDC101235 | reverse complement strand
CTCCTGGACCGACCTGCTCGGCACCAGCGGCGGGCTCGGCACCGTGGTCGACCACGCGCCGAACGCCTCCGGGGTGTCCGTCACCGGTGAGCAGAAGTTCTACTCCTCCCAGGGCTCGGACCCGGAACGCTCCGGCCTGATCCAGAAGGTCGACGTCAAAAGGAGCCGGCAGCGGTCTGACCACCGAGGCGTAGCGGCATGACGGTCGCCAGTCTTGCGACTCCGCGAGTTCGGCGCGCCGTTCCTACCGCCTACGCCGTTCCTCACTGGTCCGCTTGGCCTGGTGCTCGCGGTCGGTCGCGGCGTGCGCTGCGGCCCGCTCGACGTACTGCGGCGCGGTCCACAGCACGCGATGATCGTCGTCTTCGGACCGGAACTACTGACCGTCCGCCCTGCTCGGCGGAGCCTGCTATCGACGGGGTAGGGGTGCCCGGCCGACACGACCGGGCACCCCTACCCCGTTCGCTCCTGCGGGATCGCGCGGTCCCGGGATCACGAGACCCCGTACGGCTCCGTCTCGTCCAACAGGTCCCACCACACCCTGTTCGTGCGGCGCCAGGCCCCGAGCGCGTCCGCCACGCCCTGCCGGTCTCCCGCAAGACGGGCACGACGGGCCGCCGTTGCAGACCTGACAGCCTGCTCGCCAGCAGGTCGAGCATCCGCTCGCCGCGGTCGTCCACAATGCGCTCCCTTCGGGACTGCACGGTCCCGGTGCCGGGACCGCGCGTGGTGGGTGGTCGGTCGAGACGCACGTCGATGAAGTCGATGTCCGTGATCGACACCTCGACCTCGCCGGCGCCGCCCTCTCGGCCCTCCCGGAAGTACTCCTCCTGGAGGTACTCGGCGAGCACCTCCTGGGCGGCGGCCTCGTCGCCGACCTCCTGCGCGTCCATCAGACGCTCGGCGTACGCCGGCGGGAGGGTCTTGCGGAAGTTCCTCATCCGCCCGTCAGGGATGGTGGTGGTGCCGGTGGCCGAGGACGTAGCCGAACTGGGCTCGGGTGTTGATGGTGATCGGGCGCTGGCGGGCCGCCTTCGCGGCCTGCCGCTGCAGACTGGGCTTCCAGTCCCGCCGAACCTCGGCCTCCAGCTTCTTGGCGACGCCGACGGGCGGGTTCTTGCGTTCGCCCTTGAGGTAGCGGTAGACGGCACGGGCGCGGGCCGACCGGACGCGCATGACACGGCCGGGCAGCCCGTGCACAAGTACCCGGCCGCCCCGGGTGGCGACGCCGCGGTGCCTGGAGCGGGCGGCCGGTGGGGCAACGGCAGGTCAGCCGGCTGCGGTAGCGCGGGCGGTGATGGCCTGGCGCAGCTGGTCGGCGAGGTCGGCTCGTTCGGTCTGGGTGTAGGTGATGACGCCGTTGGTGAAGGCGAGGGCGTCGAATTGCTGTTGTTCGTAGGGGATGCCGTGTGGGAGGCGGGCGATGTGCCAGTGGAGGTGGCTGTTGCCGGACTGGGAGCCGAGGGGGAACAGGTAGGTGCGCTCGCCGCCGAGGACGGCTTCGGCGGCGAGGGCGACCAGTCTCACGGTGCGCATGATGGCGAGGTAGTCCTGCTCGGTCAGGTCGGTGACGACGTGCTCCAGGTCTCGCTTGGGGACGACCAGGAGCTTGCCGGGCAGGACTGGCCACTCCCACGACACCCTCCGGCACCAAACCAGTTGCGGTCACTTGCACGTCACCCGTTCCGCGGGCTGACGGCCCGTCAAGGGCGCGCGAGCGCAGCAGGGCGGCACGCACCCTGCGACAGGGAGCCCGGGGTAAGAATTTCAGCGACCTGCTGATCGGGATCGGCACCGCGATCGCCGAGGCCAGCCTGAGCGTCCGCCACACCACCGCCTCGGCCCTGGTGAACGAGCTCGCCGAGGCTGACGCCGGGCGCCGTCTGTCCTCCGTGATCGCCCGCTACAGCAAGATCGATCTTTTGTGTCCGGACGAGTTCGGCTACCTCAACCTGGACCGCAAGGGCGCCAAACTGCTGTTCCAGATCTTCACCGAACGCAAGGAGTGCAAGGCCACCGCCGTCGCCACGAACTCACCCTTCACCGAGTGGGACAAGACCTTCGGCGACACCCGGCTCTGCGCGGCCATCGCCGACCGGATCACCTTCCGCTGCACCCTGATCCAGACCGGCACCGATTCCTACCGCTACCAGGCCACCCAGGAAGGGCTCTTCGCAGCTCCAAGATAACCTCCGCCAGAGGCCGGCCGATCGGTGTCGCACGTCGTGCGGGCATCGGCCCGCCAACGGCAGATCAGATGCCGAGCGGTTCTGCGGTCCGAGGGTGACCTTGGCGGCGGGAGTCGATTACGTTTGAGCGATCACCGACGCCCTGGTCCGGGGGCACAGAGGAGCCGTCGATGCGCCACTCCGAATCCCAGCACGACGCACGTCTGGCCGCCTACGGGACCGTTGCTACCCGCCTGTCCCTGCTGAGCGACCGGCGTCTCGGCGAGATCGTGGCGTCCGCTCCTCCGGTCGGATCCGGCATCGGCGGCAGGTCGGCGGAGCTGGACATCGACGGGACGCGGGTCTTCGTCAAGAGGGTGCCGTTGACGGACGTCGAGACCCAGCCGGAGAACATCCGGTCCACGGCGAACCTCTTCGGCCTGCCGATGTTCTACCAGTACGGAGTGGGCTCGGCCGGGTTCGGTGCCTGGCGAGAGCTGGCCGTCCACATCATGACCACCAACTGGGTCCTTGGGAAGCAGTACGAGGGCTTTCCCCTGATGTACCACTGGCGCGTCCTGCCCGACTCCCCTCCCGAGGGCTTCGTGGACGAGTTCGGGGGCATCGACGGAGCGGTCGCCTACTGGGAACGCTCGCAGGCCGTACGCGAGCGCCTGGAAGCCATCGGCCGATCCTCCCGCAGCCTGGTGCTGTTCCTGGAACACGTACCGCAGACACTCCGCACGCTGTTGCACGAGCACGGGGAGACTACGCCGACCACCGGCGGCGGTTCTCCTGCGTGGGCGGAGGACGCTCTGACGCGGGGCACGGCGTTCATGAGCTCTCACGGACTCGTGCACTTCGACGCCCACTTCAACAACCTGCTGACCGACGGCCGGCTGATCTACTTCGCGGACTTCGGACTGGCCCTGAGTTCAGGCTTCGAGCTCTCAGCAGCCGAACGGCAGTTCCTCTCGGACCATCTCGGGTACGACCGCGACTACACCGCGAGCCATCTGATCCACCACCTCGTCGACCGCGTCCGGGGCGGTATCGAAGCAGACGTGTTCCTTCAGGAGTGGATCGCAGGTCGGAGGCCCGAGGCTGTTCTGCCCGAGATCGCTGTGATCGTCGAGCGGCATGCCCGGGCCAGCGTCGTCCTGGACGGCTTCCACCGCCGGCTGCTGTCGGAGAGCAAGCACACGCCGTTCCCCGGTGCCGAGCTCAACCGCGTCGCAGACGCCGGTGAGACATCGCGCTGATATTCGAAGGAGCGGGCCCCGGCCGCGACTTGTCAGGGAGGCGATCGGTGGACGCAGTCACCGGTCCGCAGGTCTGGCTGGCCGGATTCCCCCTGGCAGGAAGCGATCCAGGGCAAGGCCAGCAGTTTCTACTGGACCATGCCGGGGAGCACGGGAACCGGGTCCTATTCACCCCCGACACGTCGCCCGCCCTGACCGACCTCGGGATCCTTCTACGCGACCAGCGGGTCGGCGAAGCGCGGCTCACACGCCGCGAGGAGCCGCAGCCTGCTTGTCGCCACCGGGTTCCCACGCCCTCTCTCGATCCTTTTGCCGGTCAACATGCTGTGCGCCTTGTCCAGCCGTCCGCCGCGAGACGCCGTGAGGCATCCAGGCCAGGGCATGGGCTCCTGCACGTCCACTCCCATCAGCCGCCCGTTCCCGCCGGAGGCTATCCGTCTCCGGTGGCGTCGGAGACGGTGGGGCCCGGCCTCGCGGTGTCCCGGCATCGCCCACATCCGCTGAGCACCTGATCCCCACCCCAGGGCCAGCAGCGGCCGCCGGGGCGGCGGTGCCGATCCCGGGAACCGCCGATCCCACCGCCGCGCCGACGGCCGTTCCCGCGGCGGCCACGGCGGCCGCCTTGATCTCGGGTCCGACCCGCTGCTCCGCCCGAGGGGTCGTGCCCGCGACCCCGGGCGGCGGCGACCCGGGGTGGCGGCGACACGGGGTGGCGGTGTCACGGGGTGGCGGTGTCACGGGCTGGACTGGGAGAGCTTGATCGTACGGTCCACGATGTATCCGAGTGCGGACAGCGAATCGAGGTCGTCCAGGCTGTCTTGGAAGACCACCACGAATTGCTGCACGGGATCCGAGCTCTCGACCACCGCGGCCTCGGAATTCACCTGGATTCCGGTCTTCAGCGGCGCGTGGCCGATCTTGGAGTCGAGCACCCCGAAGTCCCGGGGCGGGAGGGCCGGCCGCCGGGTGAAGTCCAGATACGAGGGGTCGTCGCCGACGCTCGCGGACGTGGCGAGGAGCGCGTGCATGAATTGGGAACTACCGGGGTCCACGAGAGTGCGGCGGACGATGTGCGCGTAGAGGTTCGCCATGTCGAAGCAGGTCGACGCCTGCGCGACCATGCCGTCGTTCACACTCGGAATGCGTACGGCGGGCAACGAACCCGTGAAGGTTCCGGCCAGCCAGATGCCCGTGGCGGCCGGCGGGAAGAAGAAGCCGCCAGCGTTCAGCGCGCCGTTGATCCAGCTGTAGCCGAGCGCCTGGATGACCGCGGCCGCGGTGTCGTTCGACCCCTTGATGATCATCTTGTTCAGGTTGTCCTGGAAGCCGGGCTGGAACGAGCAGACCAGCGCGCCGGCCGTGGGAGCCGTGGCGAAGATCTGCTCGTACTTGGGCAACCGCTGCGCCCGGGTGAGGCCCGGTGCCTGAGCGATGGCGGGCACCGACGCGTCGATCACCGGATCGAACTCGTTCCGCAACCGCGTGAACAACTCCTGTGGCATCGCCACCTCGCCGGCCACCGCGTTGACGCTCCGCAGAAGTTCGTACGCCGCGTAGAGTGCGCCGATCTTGGCCAGGCTGGCGGTGAAGTAGCTGTCTCCGTAGCGCAACCCGGCGTGCCGGAAGTCCAGCCCGTCCGGCGTCTGGTCGACCGCCACGAAGGAGATCGCCGCCCGGAAGGGGTGGGCCAGGCCGGGAAACTGCGTCAACGCCTCGCTCACAGCGGTGTCGAGCGCCGTCTGCAGCGCGGGGTCGTCGCCCAGCAGTGTGGGGTACGGCGTGGGAAAAGGGTTCACCCGGTCACGATCGGCCCCGCGGCCGGGGTCCGCGCGCGCGACGGGGCCGGACGGGTGAGGGCGGTAGCCGGAGCGCCCATCCAACGCCCGCCGAACAGCAAGGTCAACACCTCTGCAGTCCGTCAGAACCGGCTTCGGCGTACGGCCGGCCGGGCGGTTGCTTGCTCGGTGCCGCGTAGCGCAAGGGCCCCGGCACGGGTGCGCTCCAGCCGGCTCATGACCTGGCGCAGCGGTGGCGAGTTCGCGCAGCTCTGCGATTCGGCCGTGCCTCGCGAGTGGCTTCGCGTAGTCGTCCACGGCATGTGGGCGTAACTCCACCTGCGAACACAGGACGATTCGCCATCTTCGGCTTCTGGGCGCGTGCAAGCCGCCCTCCCCTGGCTTTGTCTACGAGAACGGGTTCTGGCTCAAGCTCTGTGGAGCTCCGCCGTGTGCGTGCGGAGCCACCTCGAAGCAGATCTCTGGCCTGCTGATTTCCGTCTCCCGAGGTTCCGATGTACTCGGCCTCGGGCCGACACCACAGAAGTTCAGCCAGAGCCCGAGTTCGGACAGCACGGGGCAGGCTTGCGGGGCTACGGCTGTGCGCGCTTGAGGATGCTGCATGATGTCGTCCGCGCGGCAGGCGGCCGGGTCGGCGGCGGCGGCACGGTCGGCGAGGGCGTGCAGGGCTTCGCGGGTGGTGGCCAGTTCCGCCATGCGGCGGTCGATGTCGGCCAGGTGCTCGTTGATCAGCGCGGTGACGTGGGTGCAGGGGGCGTGGCCGTCGTCGCGCAGGGCGAGGATCGACCGGATCTCGGCGAGGGTGAGGCCGGCGCGCTGGGCGTCGCGGATGAAGCCGAGCCGGGCGATGGCGTGGCCGGGGTAGTCGCGGTAGCCGCTCGGGGCACGGGGCGGTGCGGGCAGCAGGCCGCTGTTCTCGTAGAAGCGGATGGTCTTCGTGGTCAGCCCGCTGCGGGCAGCAAGGTCGCCGATACGCATACCTCCAGGCTAGCCCCAATACCAGTGACTTAAGGTTCTGAGCCTTGTAGAGCCTTGGTCGGTGGGTTGGTGGGAGCGGTGCGGTAGTGCGGGGCGATGCTGACGGCTTCGGTGGGGTTCCGGGTGGGCTGTGGCC
>NZ_JBIWNZ010000073.1:0-6404 GCF_044767505.1 Kitasatospora sp. NPDC101235 | reverse complement strand
GTGTCCACCGCACCGCAGGCATAGCGCGTACCGGCCGATTCACGCCACAACAGCGCATCCGTAGGAGTCAGGGCGCCGCCTTCGGCTGGAGGCTGTCCCGTGGATCTGCCTTCCCTGCTGGCCGCCATCGAGCGCGACGACGACACCACGATCTTCGAGTTCCGGCGGCCCAGGTGACCGGGTCGACGCTGCCAGCCCAGGGGCAGCAGCGATGCCCCGCCACCGGTGGTGTCGTCGGCGTTGACTGTGGTGAGCACGGACGTGCCTTCCCGGACCGGCGTGGCAACGTCGGTCCTTGCCCGGTGACCTGTCGATCAGTCACCAGGGAAGGTGCGCTCTCCGCCGGCCGATCCACAGGTTCCGAGCATTGCTCCATCGCATACCCCCAGACACAACTTCGAACGAGGCCCCATGACCGACTCTGAAGACGCACAGGGACCCCAGGGAACCCGGACCGGCGACGACCAAGCCGAGAGCGCCGCTGACCGCCTGCGCGCACGCTGGGCCGAACCCGTGGCGACTGAACCAGTCCCGTGGTATCGCCGGCTGAAGCGCCGCACACTTACCACCACGGCTGTCACAGTCGCCGCCGTTGCCACCGCGGGCACGCTTTTCGTCGTCCTCGGCCCGGACGATCCCGCGCACTACAAGCTCACCGCACCGCAGACCATCGGTGACCTCACCCTCGATCCCGACTCCGCAAAGACTCTCGCCGACGCAGACGCCCGGGTCTTCCCCAACACGCCCGGCACGATCCGCATCCACGATCACTTCGTCGTCGCCTACCGCACCCCGGACGCCACCGACCCAAGCCTGATTGTCATCGGCGCCACCGGCTCCTTCGCCAGGCCCGTCCGCGAACTCGACAGCCTTCTCGGCGGTCCCGACCCCGCCAACAACCCCACTCCCTCCGATGGCACCAAGCCCGTGGGCGGATACACCGTGTTCCCGCCCGGGCCACTCGGCGGCTTCCTGAAGTGCGCCGCCGCGGACAAGGGCACCGACCTCACCGTCGCGTGCGCGTGGGCGGACGGCAACACCATCGGCGGCGTCGTCGACACCAGCGCCACCCAAGCCACCATCGACCTCCCCGCCCTCGCCGAGCGCACACGCACGATCCGTGCCGCAATGACCGTCCCCGACCAGTCGTAGCCCCGCCAGGTCATCTCTGTTCCGTGTTGAGCCGAGAACGGCTGACCATTGGACGTAGAGGCAGTGGCGCGGTGCGGTCCGAGCGCCGGGTCGAGGTCGCGCCGCTGGACGGGCGGTACCGGCCCTGCGTGCTAACTCCGCCAATCGCCGCCCTCGCGCCGGTGGTACCAGTCCTCGAAGAAGTCCTCCACCGCGTGGACGCCGGCGGGCAGGGCCCGCACGATCGCGGTGAGGTCCTCGCCCGGGTACGGCGGCCGGGGGTCGCGGCTGATCAGCGCGGCGACGTTCACGGCTTGCAGGGCGGCGATGCCGGCATGGTGGCGCTCGCGTAGCGGGACGAGCCCGGGGAGGGCGTCGGCGGGGGCCAGGTAGACCTCGGCGAGGGGGTCGATGGCAATGCCGTGGGCGGCGAGGTGGCGGCGGTAGGCGGGGGAGTCGACCGGCGCGGTGTTCGCCGGCTCGCCGCACCGGGTGGCGGCCAGGACGTGGTCCTTGCCGAGCATCGCAGACACCGCGCCCGGATCGGGCCCGCCCGACAGTGCCCAACCGGCCCTGGGGTGCCGCGCTTCGCTCCCGTCTGGCCACCAAGCCGATGCGCCCTGGCCGGAAGCGACACCAGGCCTTCGTAAGCGCCGACCGAATGCGGCCGGCCGGCCCGCTCTGATCACCGGAGCGGGCCGGGACCGGTTCGCTCCGCGCAGATGTCGTGCATCACGTTCAGCACGGCGACATACCGGGGTTCGATCGGTGGCCAGAGGGTTCGGAGCTGGCTGCTCATGCGGTGCTGGTCGTTGGGTGAGGGATCAGGTGCTCAGCGGATGTGGGCGATGCCAGGACACCGTGAGGCTGGGCCTCACGCTCTTCGACGTCAGCGGGAACGGATAGCCTCCGGCGGGAACGGGTGGCTGATGGGAGTGGACGTGAACATTGAGGAGATGCTGGACCGGCTCGGCGCGGTGATCGGGCCGCCGCCTGCGGACGGGGTGGTGCCGGTTCCGTGGGAGCTCGGGCTCGAGGCGATCGGTTTCCAGCTGCCCGCGGACTACCGGGCGTTCGCCGACCGGTACGGGATGGTCAGCATCAGCGACGAGCTGCACATCTACACACCATCGGAAGCGCCCAGCTCCAAGATCGGGCAGCCGCTCGGCTTCGAGGGGTTCCTGTACTTCACGACGGAGCCCTACGGATACTGTGCCATGCTGGCCCAGGCCTACGAGGACGGGGACTATGACGAGTGCCCGTATCCGCTGTTCCCGGCCGAGGGCGGGCTTTTGAAGTGGGGCAACAACTACAACTCCGACCAGTTCTTCTGGCTGATGCGGGGCCCGGACCCGGACCGATGGCCGGTCGCTGCCAAGTTCGACTCGATGCTGGAGTGGGACCTGTTCGAGGGCGGCTTCCTGGAGTTCCTGCTGGCGGCGGTGACGGAACAGTATCCATATCATGGGAGCGTTGTGTCCGGCGGAATGAGGCAGGTCGGTGACGGCCGTGCTTATCGCTTTCGGGGTGACTGGTCGAAGCAGCTTTGGTAATGAGTCCACGGACATGGTCAACGGCCAGGTCGGGGCGGCTCCGGCTTGTCCTCAATGGAAACCGTAAAGCGAGTGGGGAGTTTCCGCACCCCCGCTGACCTGACCCTATGAGGGCCGGGCCCCCTTCCGTACTCAGCCCGGCGATGCCTATCGTCCGGGTACACACGAGCTCGGGAAGGAGGCCCGGCAATGTCTGTCTACGTCGGGATCGACGTGCACCGCAAGCGGTCCCAGATCGCCCTGATCGATGAGGACGGCACGGTCCAGGTCAACCGGAACGTCCCCAACGGCGTCGAAACCGTTCTCGGGGTGATCGGCGATCTGCCGATCGGCACCCCGGTCGCGTTCGAGGCCGCCTACGGCTGGGGCTGGCTGGTGGAACTCCTGGAGGACTACGGCTACGACCCCCACCTGGTCCACCCGCTGCAGTGCAAGGCGATCGCGTCCGCGAGGCTGAAGAACGACAAGGTCGACGCGGCCACCCTCGGCCAGCTCCTGCGCGCCGATCTTCTCCCGGAGGCGTGGATCGCCCCGCTGGACGTACGCCAGCAACGCGCCCTCCTGCGCCACCGCGCCCAGCTGGTCCGCCAACGCACCCTGCTCCGCAACCGCATCCACGCCGTGCTCGCCGACCTCGGCCACGACCGGGCCGGCGGATTCTGCACCGCACCCGGCCGCGCCTGGCTGGCCGGTCTGCCGCTGCCCGACGCCTCCCGCCGTGTCGTGGACGACCTCCTCGCGGTCATGGACAGCCTGCAGCCGCTGATCGACGCCCTCGACAAGCAGCTCGCTGCGCAGGCACGTGGCGATCCACGCGTGACGGCCCTCACCCGGCTGCCCGGTGTCGGCACGCTCACCGCGCTGATGATCACAGCCGAGGTCGGCGACATCACCCGCTTCCCCTCGGCCCGAAAGCTCGCCCTGGGCGGGGCTCACCCCCACCGTCCGCAACTCCGACCGCACCGTCCATCACGGGCACATTTCCAAGCAGGGCTCGCCCTGGCTGCGGTGGATCATGTGCGAGGCCGCCCAGACCGCCAAACGCCACCCGGTGTTCGCCCCCGGCTACCAGGACATGGTCCGCCGACGGGGCAAGAAGATCGCCACCACCGCGGTGGCCCGCAAGCTCCTTGCCCGGGCCTACCACGTCCTGCGCGAGGTCCATGACCAACAACAGACGACACCCCGCCGCAGACCCCACCAGCCGACGCGGACCGCGACACACTCCGGGTGAGCTCGCACCCACTGCATGAGACGGCAGCCTGCCGCGCTCGATGACCTGACTGAGCAGCCCGGTCCCCCGAACCACGGTCATGGTGCCGGCCAAGGCCGGACGCCGGATGGGTGCATGTGACACCACGCATCGACCACGCCCCCGGGGGACACCAACCCGCCGACCCGACAACAGACTTCCGGAACATCCTCGGCGGACCAGCGTCGGTCGCCGCTCGCCGGCGTCCAGCTCGTTCGTCCTCGCCCGCTCGCTCCCTCACGGGCTCCGGGCGCTCCAACTGGCCCCCTCCCGTGCGGCAACCGGGCACGACAACCGCCAGGAAGCCCCGAAAACACGCCCCGGAACAGCCACCACACCCCGGGGTAGTCAGCCTGCCATTTGACAGGCCCAACCCTCATGGGTGCACCGGGGAGCTTGCAGGGCGGTGAGTTTCGTTCCCGGGGCCGGCGAGTTTGCCTGCCCCGGGAACGGCCCGCCCTGGTGAGCTTCGGGTGCCGGCACAGGTCAGCGGCCGGCGAGAACGGGCTGCGCTGCTCCGTACGGGCGGCGGCCAGGTTCGGCGCCGGGGCGTGGTGGGCAGAGCCTTCGGCATGACGACACCTCCGACCAGGCGCAGACGTCGCCGCCGTCCGGACGCCTTCACCGCCGCTGCTCCGGTCCGTGCCGCGCGGCCGCCGGCTCCACGGCCGGGCGGCAGCCCGTGCTGCCGGACCTGGTCCAGCGAGCACATCTCCCCGGGCGGCATGGTCGTGCGCACCACCTGGCACGAGCCCGCCTGCACGACCTGGGGCCGACCGTGACCGCCGCCGCGCCCGGCACCGCCACCCCGTTCGCCCCCGGTTCCACGGTCGTACGCCGCGACATCCACCTCGGCAAGGTATGGACCGCCCAGCCCCACCGGGCGATCTCCGACACCGGCACCCTGCTCGAGCTCGGCTACTGGCCCGGCATCCACGCCCTCGCCCCGACCACCTGGACGACGGCACTGCGCACCGGCGACGACACCTCCCGCAAGAACGGCCTGACCAACCTCACAGCAGGCACCTGGGAGCTGGAACCGTGGGCCTGGCAGCACACGGTCCTGCGCTCCCGCTTCGAGGAAGGCGAGTGGTTCTCCCTGCACCACTTCCAGACCCCGGCGGGAGAGCCGCTGCGCCTGTACGTGAACTTCGAGCGCCCGGCGGCTCGGACGCGGATCGGGATCGACACCCTGGACCTGCTCGTCGACCTGGTGGTCGAGCCGGATCTGTCCTCGGCGACGTGGAAGGACGAGGACGAGTACGCGCACGGCCGCCGCCTCGGCTTCATCACCGACGACGACCACCGGTCCGTCGAGCAGGCCCGCGAGCGCGCCCTCGGCCCCCTCCGGGACCGGGCCGGCCCGTTCGCCGAGCCGTGGCCGACCTGGGCACCGGATCCGGCCTGGCCGCTTCCCGTCCTACCCGACGGCGCCAGCCGGACGGCGCTGTAGGGACGGGCCACCCATACGGGCTTCTCCGCAGCCGCCGCCGACGCGCCCCTGCGGCTTCGCCCATGAATCCAGGGCCGACAAGGACACGCTGTGCCAGGACAATTGAGAGCCACCCTCCTGGATGGCGGCTCGTCACTTACGGCTCCCGCGTACGGCGCGGATCACCTCGGCCACCGCCCTCAGCACCGTGGCGCGGTCGCGCGAGGCGGTGCCCTTGAGCGCGACCATCACGATTGCTACGGCCGATGCGGCCGCGACCAGCATGCTGGCAACGGGCACCAGGGCGGCGGCCCAGGCGGCGATGGTCATGTGTCAGTCCTTCCATAAGTGGCCTCGGCAGCCCCTAACGAGGCGGCCACGAGAACCTTCGCCCCACCTCCAAGGGGGCAGCCATGGATCCCGGATCGCCGGATTTCCGGCCACAAACCCCCAGGTTGCGGGGCCGTCCGATCCCGGTCGGCCGGATCGCTCCGGATCGGAACAGCGCCCGAACGGAGGAGACGAGGAAGTGAACGCGACGAAAGAGCCCACCGGACGGCAGACTCTGGCGGAACAGCTCGGGCAGCTCCACAGCGAATTGCGCCGGCAGGGCAAGACGCAGAAGGCCGCAATCGAAGAAGCCAACCGGCGCCGACGGACAGCCGCAGGCCGCCGCGAGGACGTGCCCTGGCCGCGCAGGGAAGGCGGCGCAGACCTGTCGCTCCAGGCAGTCAACGACTGGTTTCCCAAAGGCGCGAAAGAGCCCAGCGTACCGCCGGACATCGAGGACCTGTGGTCCGTGGTTGTCGTGATGCTGGAATGGACGGGACAACTCACGAGGCAGTCCGCAGACCGGCTACGCCGCCATTGGAAGACCCTCCACGAGGAGGCCCGGGCAGGAACCAGCCTGGACGAGGAGGTGCGCGGCTACCTCGAAGCCGCTAGGTCGTGTATTTGGTTGTGATCAATGGGTCCGGGTGAGGTCCTTGATCCAGATCATCGCGCCGCGGAGGTGGAGGCCGGCGAGGTAGCTTTC
>NZ_JBIWNZ010000072.1:491-9269 GCF_044767505.1 Kitasatospora sp. NPDC101235 | reverse complement strand
GACGATCTTCGCGGAGGTGGTGGCGCGGGTGGGGGCGGCCGCGTTAGAGCTTGCGAAGTCCACTGAGGACCCTTTCGAGCAGCGTGACGTCGGGCGTTCCGCCCGACTCGCCCGCGGCGGCGGGCTGGTGGATGGCGACGAGGCCGGCCTCGGCAAGGTCGGCCACGAGGATGCGGGCGACACCGAGCGGCACGCCGGCCAGTGCGGAGATCTCCGCGATGGACTTGACCTCGCGGCAGAGGCTCACGATCCGGGCGTGCTCGGGCAGCAGCCCGCCGGTCCGGTCGGCCGAGCCGGTGGTGGAGATCAGGGCCTCGATGGCGAGCTGGTACCGGGGACGGGTCCGGCCGCCGGTCATCGCGTACGGGCGGACCAGCGGCTGCTGCTCGTAGCCGTCGGACTGCTGCCCGCCGTAGCCGCTGCCGTACCCGTTGCCGTACGGGCCGGCGGGTGTCGAGGGCGGGGTCATGGGTCCTCCTAGTGCTGCAGCCTTGAGCAGCCGGTTCCAGCTGGGACGGTGCCAGCTGAGGCGGGATCAGCTGCCCGAAGGCAGCTGAAGGGGTTGCACCGGGTCCGGTCGGGTCGGACCCGGCGAGGCAGGTGGGACGGGTGGGTGGATCCGCTCGGCGGCTCGGTTCAGTGCAGGAGACTGCCCTGGAGTTCCGCGCGGAGTGCGGGGGTGAGGACGGCGCCGGCGCGGTCGACGAGCAGGGCCATCTCGTAGCCGACCAGGCCGATGTCGGAGTCCGGGGCGGCCAGGACGGCGAGTGCGGAGCCGTCGCTGACGGCCATCAGGAACAGGAATCCCCGTTCCATCTCGACGACGGTCTGGTTGACCTCGCCGCCCTCGAAGATCCGGCTGGCGCCGGAGGTGAGGGAGGTGAGGCCGGAGGCGACGGCGGCGAGCTGGTCGGCACGGTCGCGCGGGAAGCCCTCGGACATGCACAGCAGGAGGCCGTCCGCGGAGACCACCACGGTGTGGGACACCCCGGGGGTGTTGTCCACGAAATTGGTGATCAGCCAGTTCAGGTTCTGTGCGGCCTGGCTCATCTGGTTCAACTCAACGCTCCTGGTGATCTGCGCCGTTGCCGTCGCTCCGGCCACCGAAACTATCGAATCCGGCCTGCTGGGCACCATGCTGGAAGCCCGTCTGACCGGCGGCCTGCTCGGCCCCGGCGCGGCGGCCCTGCTGGATGCCGCGGCGCAGGTTGGTCAGCCGGCCGCGGACCTCCTCGGGGGCCCGGGAGACCTGCGGACCGGTCAGCGGCGAGGCCTCGGCGGTGCCGGAGACCAGGTTGGCCTGCGGGGTCCGCCGGGGCAGGCCCGACATGGTGACGCCGCTGGTCGAGGGCTCGCGAATCTGCTCGGCGCGGCGCCAGCGCTCGTCGTTCGCGGACGGACGCCAGGGAGCGTCGTCGCTGCCCGGCTGCTGCTGGTTCTGCTGCGGCTGGCCCTGCGGCTGCTGCGGAGCCTGCGGGGAGGCCTGCTGCTGCGGCGCCCGCTGGGGCTGCTGCTCCTGGGCCTGCTGCTGGAACTCCGGCGCGGTGGTGCCGGGGCGGCGCGGCTGGTACGGCCGCGGCCGCGCCTGCTGCTGCCCCTCGGCCTGCGGGTACCAGGGCTGCTCGCCGCCGCCCTGCTGACCGGTGGCCTCGGACGGGCCGGTCGGCAGCGCCATCGGCTCCTGGTACGGCAGCGGCTGCGGCTGCTGGGGGGCCTGCTCCTGGCGCACCGGCTCCGGACGCGGCGGGTTCGGCACGTTCGGCAGCACCGGCTCGACCAGGCCGAGGCCCAGCGGGTCGCGCGGGTCGATCTGGCTGGCCTCGAAGCGCGGGCGGGCGAACTGCTGGGTGCTCTCCACAGGCGCCGGCTCGGCCGACGGCAGCGGCTGGGGCTGCTGCGGGGCCTGCGGCGGCAGCTGCGGCTGACGGTCGCGCTGCGGCGCGTCCGGGCCGGGGCGCTGCGGACCGCGCGGGCCCTGGGCGGCGGGCCGGCCGGGGGCACCGGGGCCCTGCGGGGCCGGGCGGCGCTGCGGCAGGCCGTCCTGCGGACGGTTGCCCGGACGGGCACCCTGCTGCGGCGTGCCGGGACCGCCGGGACGGCCGTGCTGCGGCTGCTCGCCGGTCCGGGCACCCGGACCGCCGTCGAACTCACCGCCGGGACGCGGCCGTTCCTGACCGGGCCGGCCCGGCTGGGGCTGACCGGTCTGCGGCCGGCCGGGCTGGGGCTGGCCGGGCTGCTGCTGACGGCCGCGGCGGGGCAGGCCGTTCGGGCCGGCCTGCGGCGGGCCCTGGCGGCCCGGGGCGCGCTGCGGCAGACCGCCCTGCTGGGCCTGCTGCGGAGCCTGCTGGTTCTGCGGGGCCTGGTTCTGCTGCGGCTGCTGGGCGGGCTGCCGGCCCTGTCCCTGCCGACCGCCGCCCTGCGCGACCGGGTTCTCCTTCAGCGACTGGCCGACCTGGCGGGTCGGCAGACCGCTGCCGGGCGCACCCGGGCCGGCCTGCGCACCCGGGCCGGTCTGCGGACCGGGACCGGCCGGACCGGCCGGACCGCCCTGGCCGAGCTGCGGGCGGCCGCCCTGCGGGGCACCGGCGGCCTGGCCCTGGCCGAGCGCGGCCGGACCGCCCTGGCGGCCGGGCGGCACCTGGCGCTGCTGGCGCGGCGTCGGGGCGGCCCCGCGCTGCTGCTTGCCCTGGCCGGAACCGGTTCGGCCGGAGCCGCGGCGGTCGCCCGAGTTGGTGACGTCCACCGGGAGCATGACCAGCGCGGTGGTGCCGCCGGAGTCACTGGGGCGCAGCTGGATCCGGATGCCGTGGCGCAGCGACAGGCGGCCGACCACGAAGAGGCCCATGCGGCGGGAGACCGAGACGTCCACCGTCGGCGGGTTGGCGAGGCGCTCGTTGATCTCGGCGAGGTCGTCGGGGCTCAGGCCGATGCCGGTGTCGTGGATCTCGACCAGGACGCGGCCGTCCGGCAGCGCGTGGCCGGTGACCCGGACACGGGTCTGCGGGCTGGAGAACGAGGTCGCGTTCTCCAACAGCTCGGCGAGCAGGTGGACGAGGTCGTTGACGACGCGGCCGGCGACCTCGGCCGACGGCACGGCGGCGAGCTCGATGCGCTCGTACTGCTCCACCTCGGAGGCGGCGGCGCGGAGCACGTCGACCAGCGGGACGGGACGGGTCCAGCGGCGGCCCGGGTCCTCGCCGGCGAGGACGAGGAGGTTTTCGCCGTTGCGGCGCATGCGGGTCGCGAGGTGGTCCAGCTTGAAGAGGTTGGCCAGCTGGTCCGGGTCCGCCTCGCGGCTCTCCAGCTCGGAGATGAGCGACAGCTGGCGCTGGATGAGGCCCTGGCTGCGGCGCGAGAGGTTGGTGAACATCGCGTTGATGTTGCCGCGCAGGAGGGCCTGCTCGGCGGCGAGGCGGACGGCCTCGCTGTGCACCATGTCGAACGCGTGGGCCACGTGGCCGATCTCGTCGGTGGAGTCGACGGCGACCGGCTCGACCGTGGTGTCGACGTCGTGCGGGTCGGCCTCGGAGAGGGTCTTGACCAGCTCGGGCAGACGGCGCTCGGCGACGTCCTCGGCCGCGGCCTGGAGACGGGTCAGCGAGCGCACCATCGAGCGGGCGATCAGACCGGCGCCACCGAGGGCGACGAGCAGCACCAGGGCGATCGCGACACCGATGATCAGGGCGTCGGCGTCGGCCTGGGCCTGGAGGTCCTCGGCCTTGCCGTCCAGGTTCTCGATGAGCTTGGACTCGATCCGGCGCTCGGCGGTGATCTTGGCGCTGGCCTTCTCGAACCAGTCCTTGTAGCTGACCGCCTCGGTCTGGCGGATGCCGCTCTGGGTGAGGATCGTGGAGGCGTAGCGGTCGGCGTCGGCGACCACCGAGTTGTAGCTCAACTGGCTGCGCAGGTTGTCCAGGTCGTGCGCGGTGTAGATGTTGTTGAAGCTCGCGATCGCGTTGTCGTACGAGCTGCGCAGGCGGATACCGAAGGACTCGTCGCTGGGGCTGAGGTCGGGGGTCTTCGGGTTGGCGAGCGCGGCGCTGATCAGGGCCCGCTGCTGCGAGGTCGCGTTCTTCGCCAGCGAGAACTGCTGGAGCGCGCGGGTGGAGACGACCAGGTCCTTGTTGTTCGACGCGAGCGCGATGTCCTGGGTGATGGACAGCAGGTCGCGGATGATCACGTCGTAGGCGGTGATCGTCGACTGGATGTTCTGGTTGTTCTGGTACGGCAGGCTGCGGGTGTCCGCGATCGAGTTCAGGTCCTTGCGGATCTGGAGCAACAGCGCCTTTCCGCCGGACAGTTCGAGGTTCTCGAACTTGTCGGAGGACGCGGTGAAGGTGCGGCTCAGGTCGTCGGTGGACTTGCGGGCCGCGACGATGTCGTCGTCCAGCGGGGCGGCCGGGTCGTGGGTGATCGGGCCGGCGCTGATGTCGCGCTCGGTCTGGAGCGCGTCCGCGAGGTTGGTCGCCTTCTTGGCCAGGTCGGACAGGTTGGCCATCTGGGCGAGTTGCTGCGAGTTCTCCATCGAGCTCTGGATGCGCAGGCCACCGAGGACCAGCGAGACCAGCACGGGGAGGGCGAGCAGCGCGATCAGACGGGTGCGGATGCGCCAGTTGCGCATCGCGAGCCGGTTCAGACCGGTGGCGCGGCGCCGGGTCAGGGACGTGCGGAGTTTGTCCCGGGTGGACTTCTGCTCCTGGCCGTCCTCCTCCGGGCGGCCGGGGGCCTCGGGTGTCACCGGCTCGGCCGCGCCGCCGGGGGCCGCCGCCTGTTGGGGGGCTGCCACAGGCTCGCGCGACTCCGGGTTACCCGCGGCGCCGCTACCCCTTTTGAAACGTCCCTGCACTGGCGTCGCAACCTCTGGACCGGGCGTCCCGCCGCGTCGCCACGGCCTGGACGGTGTCGAGTTTCCATCCGCACCCCGGCCGGTCCGGGAGAGCGGGCACCGGGGTGGACCACTCCCTACCCACGGTCCGTCGCATTCCAGCACAGCCGGGGAATCCCAACAAGGGCCGCAGGAACCAGGCCCCCGGCGCTACCGACCGCTTGCGCAATCTCACGGACTGTGCGGTAACCGGACCGGAATACCGCCTTTTTCGGACACTCGCCGGATGCATGCCAAGCGGACCCGGGGCCGGGAAGAGTCGCAGACCTTCTGGAATGCCCCTTATCAGCCGAATGTCGGAAAATTCCGCTGCGGCGATATGTCGGATATCTGCGTTTTGCTCGGCATTTTGTGAGCAATATCACAGTCTAATGTGTAGCTTTGGTCACGGTCTCTGTGGAAAGAGATCTCGTAACCTGGCTGTCTCCGGAGCACGGCCCCGATCAGCCTGCCCAGAACCCCTCCGAATCAATCGGAATCCATCAGGCCGTGCCGATCGGCCCGGCCATGACCACGAGGTGCTCTCGATGTCCCAGGCGAAGAAGGCCACCCAGTCCACGCTGCCCAGCCGAGCCACGGCGAACCCGCGCCGGACGACGCTGGCCTCGGTCGAGGACTTCAGCAAGATCCCGGGTGCCCGCAAGCCCGAGGACGTCGTGACCTACGGCACCGAGCTGCCGGCCGTCACCGCCAACCCGCGCCGCACCCAGCTGATGGTCGCCCCGGTCGTCGTCGTGCGGGACTGACCCCGCAGCGTTCCGCCGAGGGCGCCGTCGTCACAGCAGTGGCGGCGGCGCCCTCTGTTGCTCGTCCGCTCGCCTCCGGGGCGCTCTGGCCCGGCGCCGACGGTCGTCGCTCCGGCGCGCCCCTTCGGCTCGGGGCGGAACCCGCCCGTTCGCGGGTTCCGCCCCGATCGTCCCGAACAGGGGCAAAGCGGTCAGCCGGGGCCCCACGCGATAGCCTGGAGGCCGATTGACGGGGCCGCGCCCACCGTGGGCGGGGCGCCCACCAGCGCCCGGGCGCGCCCCGGGCGGCCGACGAAGCGAGGGGTAGCCCAGCCGTGCGCATTGCCAGGTTTTCCGTCCGGGAAGGGAGCCCTGCCGCCGGCAGCGTCTCCTTCGGAGTGGTGGAGGGCGACCCTTCCCAGCCCGACTCGTTGGTCGTCCACGCCCTGGCCGGCCACCCGTTCGGCCAGCCCCAGCCCACCGGCGAGAGCTTCCGCTTCCAGGACGTCCGGCTGCTCAGCCCGATGCTCCCGAACAAGATCGTGGCGGTCGGCCGCAACTACGCGGCGCACGCGGCGGAGCTGGGCAACGACGTCCCGGACGTCCCGCTCACCTTCTTCAAGCCGTCCACCTCGGTGATCGGTCCGACCGAGAACATCGCCTACCCGCCGTTCTCCGCGGACGTCCACCACGAGGCCGAACTCGCCGTGGTGATCGGCCGGATGTGCCGCGAGGTGCCGCTGGACCGGGTGCCCGAGGTGATCCTCGGCTACACCTGCGCCAACGACGTCACCGCCCGGGACGTCCAGCAGCGCGAGGGCCAGTGGGCCCGGGCCAAGGGCTTCGACACGGCCTGCCCGCTGGGCCCGTGGATCGAGACCGACCTCGACCCGAGCGACCTCGCGATCACCTGCACGGTCAACGGCGAGCTCCGCCAGACCGGCCGCACCTCCCTGATGGTCCGCTCGGTCGCCGAGCTGATCGTCCACATCTCCGAGGCCATGACGCTGCTGCCCGGCGACGTCATCCTCACCGGCACGCCCGCAGGGGTGGGCCCCCTCAACGTCGGCGACGAGGTCGCCGTCTCCATCGAAGGCATCGGCACTCTCACCAACAAGGTGATCAAGCGTGGCTAACACTGACCCGGCCGTCCGGGTTCGCTTCTGTCCGTCCCCGACCGGCAACCCCCACGTGGGGATGGTCCGCACGGCCCTCTTCAACTGGGCCTACGCCCGCCACAACGGCGGCACGCTGGTCTTCCGGATCGAGGACACCGACTCCGCCCGCGACTCCGAGGAGTCGTACAACCAGCTGCTCGACGCCATGCGCTGGCTCGGCCTCGACTGGGACGAGGGCCCCGAGGTCGGCGGCCCGGACGCGCCGTACCGCCAGTCGCAGCGGATGGACATCTACGCGGACGTCGCCCGCCGCCTGCACGAGGCCGGCCACGCCTACCACTGCTACTGCTCCACCGAGGAGCTGGACGCCCGCCGCGAGGCCGCCCGCGCGGCCGGCAAGCCCTCCGGCTACGACGGCCACTGCCGCGACCTGACCGACGAGCAGGTCGCCGTCTACAAGCTGGAGAAGCGCGAGCCGATCCTGCGCTTCCGGATGCCCGACAAGACCATCAGCTTCGACGACCTGGTGCGCGGCACGCTCACCTTCGAGCCGGAGAACGTGCCGGACTACGGCATCGTCCGGGCCAACGGCGCCCCGCTGTACACCCTGGTCAACCCGGTGGACGACGCCCTGATGGGCATCACCCACGTGCTGCGCGGCGAGGACCTGCTGTCCTCCACCCCGCGACAGGTCGCGCTGTACGCCGCGCTCGCCGAGATCGGCGTCGGCAACGGCACCACCCCGCGCTTCGGCCACCTGCCGTACGTGATGGGCGAGGGCAACAAGAAGCTCTCCAAGCGCGACCCCCAGTCCTCGCTCAACATGTACCGCGAGCGCGGCTTCATCCGCGAGGGCCTGCTCAACTACCTGTCCCTGCTCGGCTGGTCGCTGGCCGAGGACCGCGACCTGTTCGACATGGACGAGATGGTCGCCGCCTTCGACGTCACCAAGGTGAACGCCAACCCGGCCCGCTTCGACCTGAAGAAGTGCGAGGCGATCAACGCCGAGCACGTCCGCCGGCTGGCCCCGGAGGACTTCGTCCGCCGCCTGGTGCCCTTCCTCCAGGGTGCCGAGCTGCTGCCGGCCGAGCCCACCGCCGAGCAGCTGGACCTGCTCGCCAAGGTGGCGCCGCTCACCCAGGAGCGGATGGTCGTGCTGAGCGAGATCGTGAACATGGCCGGCTTCCTGTTCGTGGCGCCGGAGAAGTTCGCCCTCGACCCGGACGACGCCGCCAAGGTGCTCACCGCGGACGCCCGCCCGGTGCTGGAGGCCAGCATCAAGGCGCTGGAGGAGCTCGCGGACTTCACCCCGGAGCCGATCCAGGCGGCGCTGCGCGAGGCGCTGGTGGACGGCCTGGGCCTCAAGCCCAAGTTCGCCTTCACGCCGCTGCGGGTGGCCGTCACGGGCCGCCGGGTCTCCCCGCCGCTGTTCGAGTCCATGGAGCTGCTGGGACGCCCTGAGACGCTGCGCCGGCTGAGCGCCGCCCTGGACGCCCTGCCGTCCGCCTGAGCGGGCCGCTGAGCAGGCCGCGGGCCCGGCTTCGTGCCGGGCCCGCGGCGTACCCGGAGGTCATCCGCAGGCCCCCCGGCCGCTGCCTGGGGTTATCGATTTTGGAGCCAGGGCCGACGTCGGGTAATGTTCTTTCTGCGCCGCCCGGGAGGGAACGGACGAGGGAGCGAAAGCCCCTCGGAAGGGACCGACCGAGAGGCGCAACGCCTGAGAAGGGCCCGCAGGGGTTCAACTCTGGTGGGGTATGGTGTAATTGGCAGCACGACTGATTCTGGTTCAGTTAGTCTAGGTTCGAGTCCTGGTACCCCAGCGCAGTACGCAAGTACGGCACACAAAAGAAGATCAAGCCCCCGTTGTGTAGCGGCCTAGCACGCTGCCCTCTCACGGCAGTAGCGCCGGTTCGAATCCGGTCGGGGGTACTGATCCCGCAAGGGATCGCCTGGAAAGCCCCCGTTGTGTAGCGGCCTAGCACGCTGCCCTCTCACGGCAGTAGCGCCGGTTCGAATCCGGTCGGGGGTACTGATCCCGCAAGGGATCGCA
>NZ_JBIWNZ010000072.1:0-395 GCF_044767505.1 Kitasatospora sp. NPDC101235 | reverse complement strand
CGCCAGGAAGCCCCCGTTGTGTAGCGGCCTAGCACGCTGCCCTCTCACGGCAGTAGCGCCGGTTCGAATCCGGTCGGGGGTACTCGGAGCATGAAGCCGGTGGGCTCGCCCATCGGCCCTTGCTTTGTGTTGGGGTATGGTGTAATTGGCAGCACGAGTGATTCTGGTTCATTTAGTCTAGGTTCGAGTCCTGGTACCCCAGCCAGAAATTGGAAAGACCCCGGTTCCGGGGTCTTTTTGTTTTCCCTCGGAAATGCATCGAAGGGCCCCGCCGGGTTGTCTGCGGGGCCCTTTCGGCGTTCGGCCGTGTTCCGTCAGCTGCGGCGGAGGGCTTCGGTGAGTCGGTTGGCGGCTTCGATGATGGCCTGGGCGTGGAGGCGGCCGGGGTGGCGGGT
>NZ_JBIWNZ010000071.1:0-10483 GCF_044767505.1 Kitasatospora sp. NPDC101235 | reverse complement strand
ATGACAGGGAAACCGTCATGTCCGGTTCGGCGGGAGGCCGCGCGGAAAAGGACCTGCCACGGGCAGGTACCTCGCCGCGCGGCCGACCCAACCGCGCACTTGATGCAAAGCCGCCGCCTGGTGCGCGACTTCGAGCGCTCCACCACCAGTGCCGAGGCAATGGTCTACTGGTCGATGACGCTCCTCATGACCCGCCGCCTTGCCCGGTCACGCCCTTCGCGAGCGTGAACCGGCCGGGGGACGACTCGACCAGCCAACCGCGCGCTGTCAGCCGCTTCGCCTTCGAGCGCAGTGCTTCCACCTTCCCCGGCACCGGGTCCAGGCCAAAGCAGGCGGCCATCTCCCGGCACGTCAGCGGACCCTGCCCGAGCCGCTTCCGGTCCGCAAGGGCCTGCAGGACGCGCTGGTAGTCCACCGACAGCGCCGACCAGGCCAGTCCCGCATGCCACATGGGCACCACGGACTTTGGCTTCGCCGCGGCTGTCGGTCCAGGTCGCACCGGTTGTCCACCGGGAGCCGGCAGACCCTCGGAGGCATCGGGGTCGACGATGGCGCCGTCCGGGGCCAGCACCTCGCCCACGCGCGAGCGGGCGATGACCCACTCGTTCCACTCCTGCTCGGCCACGGCCAGCTCCGCCTGGATGCGGTCGGCTTCCTCACGCAGTTCGTCCACACGCCGGCGAGCGGCGAGTTCCCGCTGTTCCAGCAGCCCCACGACCGACGGCATCCCCGACCTCCACCACAGCGACGACACGACACGTCACCACTGCCACGGGACCGCCGACCCTATGCCTGACCAGCTGAAACACAGCCATCAAGCCCGGAAAGACAACAACCACTCACCCTTCCCTGGAACTCCGGCGTCGTCGAAGGACACCGGATCAAGAGGCTCAAACGCCAGATGTTCGGTCGTGCCGGGTTCAATCTCCTATGCAAGCGCGTCCTGCTCTACGCGTGGCACCCCGCGCAACACCGGCTCGACGACGCTATAGCCTCCGCCTGTGACCTATCGCCGCAGTCGGACCGGGAATCCTCATCCCCACGTGCTACCTGACTATCAAGCGCTCCTGGACGATACAGACTGGGCGTCGCTCGCCACCGTACGCGGGACAGGCGAATCCCTGCCGACAGTGCTGGCGCTCATCATCAATCCCGACCCGGCCGTCAGCGCGGCCGCCACCGATGACGCGCTCAGGGAAGTAACCCACCAGAACACCATCTACGAAGCCACCGTGCCCGTAGCGCTCTACGTCGCGGCCATCCTCAACCACCCGGCCATCGCGGCAGACGACTTCGGCCACGACGCCGACACGCCACCACACCGACCGACCCTCGTGAGACTGCTTGAGTGGCTCAGCGACACCGCTTACGACGCCGACGACGAGTGCGTCGCCATCGGCGAACGCCACTTCGGCAAGGGGTTCCTCGACGAGGACAGGGAGATGCGCGCGTTCCGAGACCAGCGCCCGGCAATCTTCTCCGCTGTCCATTCCCTTCTCAGCCACGACAACGCGGACGTACGCGACGCGGCCCTCGTCGCTGCGATCCCCCTCGCGGAGCACCCTGTCCTCACCGCACATCGGGCCGAGCTGACCGACCATGCCCGCCGTTTGCTGGCCACCAGCACCGACCGCCACAATCGAGACCGAGTCCTGGACGCCATGAAGGCATGGGGCCACTCCACCAGCGCCCTGGAGAACGCCGACGACATCGCCGCCCGCGAACGTTACGCCCGTCTCAAAGCGGAACGCGACTCCGGGTGGGCTGCCGACGGAACAGGCGGCTACTCCGAAGAACCACCGTTCTGACTCAGGGGGCACGAAACGCCCCACATCCGTCGATCACTCAGCGTGGCCGCGTTAGGAAGTTGAGCCAGAGCCATTTCACGTGACGAAGCCAGTCACCGGGTCCGACAGAGGCGCGGCTCCTGGTACTCCTCCCACAACGGCGTCCGGCCGGAGCTGCGCCGGTAGCGGTCACCGATCAGGCCGATGATCCGATGCTGCGTTACGGTCACGGCCCGGTGGCCGTCCACCGGCCTGAAACGCAGGACGCCGTGCCGGGTGTTCCAGTCCCCGGGGTGGCCGAAGAGCGTGTGCACCCTGGTGGCGCCGGCTGGGCCGGACTCCACGTGCAGGCGCATCACCGTCCAGTCGTAGTGCTTCTCCAACAGGGTGACCAGCTGCTGCCGGGCTGGCCCGTCGTCGGTGTCGTCCGGCACCCAGGTCCAGCGGCCTTCCCGGAAGGCGTCCCGCCACTGCCACAGGGAGTCGTCGCGGCGCTTCTCGGACCAGTGCAGCTGCTCCTCGCTGCCCCGGGCTGAGCGTTCCACGGCACGGGCGGCCCGGGCGGCGGCGGACGGTTCGGTGGCGGGTTGGTCCGTGGCGGCGTCCTCGGCCAGGTACGGGTAGACCGTGCGCAGCAGGTCCAAGGCAGCCGGGCTCAGGTCGGAGCCGGTGGTCGGGCAGTCTGCGGCGGGACGACCCGAGGTGATTCGGTCGCGTTGGTAGCGGGCGTGCTCGATGGCCTGGTCGGCGGCGTAGCGGGGGACGGAGAGCACCACCGCAGCACTACGGCCGAGCCGGATTCGATCTCCTCAGGCGTCGCATTCTCCTCGCGTGATGAGCATCCGTTCCATAGATCAAACGTCAGACAACTCCCCACCTGCCCATGTCCGGTCGCTGACCCGAGCCGTCCAGGCGGCGCTCAATCGTCCCTCATAGCTTGCTCAGCCCGTCCTGGGGTCGTATTCGTGTGGCGCCTGTGCCTCACTGGAGCACGACCGTGACGCCGCGCTGTTCGAGGAGCCGCACGACCTCCTCGAAGTAGGAGAGCCGGTCCTCCGGATCCTCCACAACCTCCGCCAGTGCGTGGCGTGCGATCTCGGAGTCGTGCCAGATCAGGGTGAAGGGCGGGGCCACTCCGAATCCACCGCCCAGGCAGTCCTTGAAGGCGTTCCACTCCCGGCCGAAGTAGCGGCCGGGCCCGAGCAGGGCCTCGGCGATCGCGCAGTGCAGCCCGGGAACGTCCGTGACGAACCGGCCGTCGAGTTGGTGCTCACCGCCGGACCGATCCGGCTGGGGCGCCGGCACCCGCCAGGCACGAGTGGTGAGGTCCAGCCACGCGGCCCTGCCCTGCAAGTCGTATGGTGCCCACATGTTGGGCTCTCCCGGCGCGCCCTGATACCACTGCGCCCAGATCGGGCGGGCCGCCAGCGATGGCCGATCGTCGCCACCATCGGTGAGGGTGATATCGACGAGCGTGCCGCCGAGCACGGACGGGCGCACTCCGGTGATGGCCAGACCCACGGAGCGGGAAGCCATCACGGCACCATGACGATCCAGAGTCAGGAGGTAGGCCCAGTCCCGCTCCCACCGACGGGGTCGCCGCAGCGCCGCGAGCAGGGGCTCCGCAGGCTCGCAGCCGATCAGCTCCATGGGAACGGGGGCCGGGTCCGCTCGCGCCTTGAACAGGCCGTCCACGGCGGAGCACCGGCCCGCACTTGCCGCAGCGACCGTGGTTCCCGCGAAGAGCTCGAAGCGCGGCGCCGCAGGCAGTTCGAAGAAGCTCTCCTCATTCCTGATACTGGCGCCGAGCACGATGTCATACCGTGCCGGATCAGCGGAGTGGGGCTGATGGGCCACCACGACCGCATCGACGAGAGTCCACCACTGCACGGGCTTCTCGTCGTCCCAGACCTCGACGCACACGTCGCCCAGACCCTGTAGCGAGACGTCGGACTCAGCCAGAACCTCGCTCAGGAGACCGTCGGGGCGGCATCCGCGGAGGGTGAGGACCTCCCGTGGCGGCGGGACCAGGTCGACGAACATTCCTTCGACGCCCGCGCACCTCCCCCAGAGCTGTTCCACGCCATCTTCGTCTTCCTGAACCAGGAGGTAGTTCACCGGAAAGCCCCGGTCCCACGTGGCATGATCTGCGATGCGCACCCAACCCCCGAACATGCGAGCAACCTTCGCGCCTACGATACGGACCCGCCTGGCTTGGGGAGGACGGAGGATGGTGCTCGCCCTCGATCACGTCGCAGCATCGCCCTCACGCCGTCCCGCAGCTCCAGCGCGGCGAAAGTGCAGCCAGCTGTCGTCGGCAAAGACGGAGCGCAGGTACTACGGCCGAGCCGGATTCAGCCTCCTCATGCGCCCACATCCTCCTCGTCGGATGACCACCCGTCACGGTGTCAAGGGACAGTGGGATCTGGCTCTGGCGCGAGTTCCGTGAAAGCTGCCCGCGGATCTTGATGGTTGGCGATCATGTCGGGTGTCTGTTGCTGATCTTCTGGCCGTCTTGTTCCCCCAGTTCGCGCTGCTGCACGTCGAGTTGGTCAGATCGATGGGCCGGTCGGTCCGGGTGCATGCCCGAGGCAGGACACCGGGAGCGTCGTGCACAGGCTGCGGGACCTGGTCCGATCGGGTCCACAGCGGCTACGAGCGGCGGATCAGCGACACCGCGGTCTCCGGGCAGGAGTTGGTGCTTCACCTGCGGGTCCGCCGGTTCTTCTGTGACAGTGCCGAGTGCGGGAAGTGGACCTTCGCCGAGCAGGTCCCGGGCCTGACGTTCCGTTATGGGCGGTGCACCGTGTCGCTACGGAAGGTCCGCGAGACCGTCGCCCTCGCACTCGGCGGCCGGGCCGGCGCCCGGCTGGCCGCGTGTCTGTCGGACGGGGTCGGCCGGGACGCCCTGATACGCCTGATCCGCGCATTGCCCGACCCGCTGACCGGGAAGGTCCGGGTGCTCGGCGTCGACGACTTCGCCCTTCGCAAGGGCCACCACTACGGCACGGTCCTGATCGATATCGAGGGCCGCCGCCCCGTCGAGGTGCTACCAGAGCGGTCCGCCGACGCCCTGGCCGACTGGCTCACCGAGCATCCCGGGGTCGAGGTCGTCTGCCGCGACCGTGCCCGTTACTACGCCGACGGCGCGGACCGCGGCGCCGGCACGGCGACGCAGGTCGCGGACAGGTTTCACCTCTGGCAGAACCTCGGAGAGGTGGCCGAGCGGCTGGTCGCTCGATTGCGCCCGCAGTGGGTCCCGCCGGCGCCGGAGAGGGAGAAGGTGGTGCTGCCCGAGGGACGGCTGGCCCGGCGCACCCGCGAGCGCCACGCCGCCGTCCACGCGCTGATGGACAAGGGCATGGGGCACAGCCAGATCGTCGCCGAACTGGGCCTGGACCCGAAGACGGCGCGGAAGTTCATGCGGGCCGCCACCGCCGACGAGCTCATAGGAACGGGGCCCACCGGCGGTCGGCAGACCAGCCTGGACGGCCACGCCGCCTACCTGATCGCCCGGTTCAACGAGGGCTGCACCAGCGCCGACCGCCTCCACCGAGAACTCGCCGAACGTGGCCTGACCGTGAGCGAGCGGACCGTCCGCCGCTTCATCCACCGTCTGCGCGACAACGCCAAGCCGACCACCTGCCCGCCGATCCCCAAGGTCCGCGAGGTCACCAGGCTGATCCTCACCCACCCCGACAACCGACCCGAGGCCGACCGTGTCCTGCTGAAGGAACTCCGCAACCGCTGCCGTGAATTGGACGAGGCCTGTGTCCTTATCGCGCGGTTTGCCTCGATGCTCGTCAACCGTCGCGGCCAGGAGGAACTCGAGCACTGGACCGCGGACGCCGAGGCCAGCACCCTGCCCGAGCTGCGAGGCTTCGCCAACGGCCTGCGCAAGGACTGGGACGCGGTCATGGCCGGCCTCACGCTCCACTGGAACTCCGGCCCGGTCGAGGGTCACGTCAACCGGATCAAGATGCTCAAGCGCCAGATGTTCGGCCGAGCGAAGCTCGACCTCCTCCGAAAGCGGGTCCTTCTCGCGACATGAGGTGTCAGCGCCCGTCTGTACTCTCCGGAGCTGACCGTCGTGAGAGGCGAGGAAAGGGGTGCCCGTGCAGATCGCCGGGCTCGACCTGTACGTGAACCACCCAGTTATCGCGCTGGGGTCCTCAGAGTGGATCCCGGCATCCCTCGAACTCGGCGGTCGGGTGGCCGCAGCCTGCGAGACCCACTTGGTTGTGCGAGTACAGCCGCAAACCTCCCTGGTCAGAGTGCGGATCTTTCATGCCGATCCCGAGAGCGTCGCCGGTCCCGGCCTCGGGTTCACCACCGTGTTCAGCGGGCCGCTCCTGCTGCCTGACGGGCGGCTCGTCGTCGGGGACATCATGGGACAAAGCCGATTCACGACCAGCCTGCTCGGACCAGGCCTCCACCGGGCGCGCGTCGACGTAGATGACGCAGTTGGGCACGCACATGCCGTCGATATCACCGTCGCACGGGATTCGTAGAAGCCTGGCCAGCGCACCAGATCACGGAACTCGCGCCAGAGCCAACTCCTACTGTCCCTTGACACCGAGGGCCCGGCGCGGTGGCCGGGTGCTCCGGGGCCCTCGGGTCGTGGGTGGTCAGTGGCGGTTTCGTCTGTCAGGTGGCCGGGCGAGGTAGGGCCGCCAGGAGGCTGAACGCGGCGGTCGGTTCGTGGCGCCGGGGCCAGGTGGCGGTGATCCGCAGGTGCAAACGGCGGGCTCCGCGCGTGATCCGGGCGGCCGCGTGCAGAATGCGGTAGCGGAGCTTCTTGGGCTCGGCGGTGGCCAACTCGCCGTCGAGCAGCAGGGTTCGTGCCCAGGTCAGCAGGTCGACGGCGGTCAGGGAGAGCTCCAGCCAGGCCCGGTTGATGGCGAAGTGACGCGAAGGGAAGCGGCCGAAGCCGGTGGTCCTGCCGCAGCGAATGTGGTCCTCAATGCGCGCCCGCCGTCGGAGCCGTACCTGCGCGGCCTGGGCCGCTACGAGCTGATCCGTAACGCCGGAGAGCTGCTCGGCCCCGGGTGTGCGGGCGGCGCTCAGGACACCATGTTGATCCGGTACTGCATGATCCGGTAGTTCCTTGGGTCTGGGACGTATCACTGGCTGACGACGATGTGGAAATTGCCGAAGGTCGAGCCGGGGATGACGAAGCCGCCGTAGGGGCTGAGGACGAGGTTCCCTGCCTCCTGTCCCGGGTCGCAGGGGAGGATCATGGTCTGCTCCGGCGTCCTCGTCAGGTCCGAGGTCGGCAGCGGGAAGGCCATCGCCCTGATCGACAGCGGGTCCATGTTCAGCCACGTGAGCACGTACTTGCCGTCCATGGCGCGGGAGTCCGTCACGTACCCGCCCTGCCGGACTCCCGCACTGCCGGCCGCCGGCGTAACCCGGCCAGCGTACTCGCGCCCACCGTCCGCCGGGTGTCAGAGCCAGCCTTGTTGGGCGGCTTTGATGCCGGCTTCGAAGCGGCTGGTGGCGCTGAGGCGTTCCATGATGGAGGACATGTGGCGGCCGACGGTGCGGGCGGAGATGCCCAGGCGCTGGCCCGCGGTGTCGTCGGTGAGGCCGGTGCCGAGCAGGCGCAGCAGTTCGCGTTCGGTGGGGGTGAGTCCGGTGGCCGGGTCGTCGGGGGTGGTGGCGCCGAGCGGGACGGCGGTGTTCCAGGACTGCTCGTAGAGGTTGAGGAGGGCGTTCAGGATGCCGGGTTCGGTGACGTGCAGGGCGCCCTTGCGGGTGTTCTCCGGGTCGATGGGGACGAGTGCCTGGGTGCGGTCGACGATGACAATGCGCTGGGGGATGGTCGGGGCGGTGCGGACCTCGCCGCCCTGGCCGAGCAGCCAGTGGGCGTAGTGGGCGACGTGGGGGTGGTGGCGGCTGGTGTCCTGGTAGAGGGTGTGGATGGCGACGCCGCGGGTGAGCGCCTCGGTGTCGGCAGGACGTGAGGCGGCGAGGTCCTCGGGGCGCTGGACGCCGGGCTGGCTGCTGAGGACCTCGCGGGTGGCGGTGCGGCCCATTTGTTCGAGGCAGTGGTGAATGGCGTCCATGCCGAGCAGTCGTTCGCCGTGGGCGGTGCGCTGTTCGGCGCGGTCGGCGACCATGCGGGTGACAGCGGCGCGGGAGGCGGCGAGGGCGGCCTGCCGGGCGGCGAGGTCGGCTTCCTGCCGGGCGACCATGCCGGCCAGGCCGATGGAGGGGTCGATGGCGCGCATCCGGCCGGGGTGCTCGGCGGAGGCGCGCACCAGGAACAGCGCGCCGAGCTCGTCCAGGCTGTCGTGGACCTGGCCGGGGGAGAGCCGGCAGTGGGCCGCGAGGGCGTCGATATCGTCGTCGGGACGGTCGAGCATGGCCTGGTAGACCTGACAGGCCCGGGCCGTCAGGCCGAGTGCCTCCAGCATGGGTTCCCCCCCGGGAATCGCGTGATGGATGTGTGCGGTGGTGCGCGAAGCTCTTACTGATCATTTCAGCAGGCCGGAGTTGCATACAAGGACGAGCCCGTCCCATTCGTGACGGCTCCCGCTGTTTTGACCAGCGGATTCCTGTTGGCCCTGAGGTGGTCCTTTTCTCTCGACCAGAAATTGACGTGCTCATGTCAATGTGTCTGATGTCGGTCAGTCCGGTTGGCGACAACCGGAACGTCTTCCGGAGGACCGTACGGCAGGCGAAGCTAGTGCTCGCCGCCAGGGAAACCGACTGGGCGGCGAACCGGAGCGAGCGTCAACCGCGGGACGCCGAACCGGAACCCATCCACCTGCCACTGCTGTTGAGGAGAACCACCGACATGCGCACTCGTCTGGCCAAGGCCGCCGCGGTCACCGCCCTTGCCCTCGCCGCCCTGATTGCCGCCCCCGCCGCGGTCACTGTCCTCACCTCCGACGCCCCGGTCGGCGCCGTGACCGTCGCCGACGGCAGCCTCGGTTGGGGCTGACCCCTCTTGGACCTCGTCTACGCCAGCCTGCGGCGCAAGGAACCCGGACCCGCCCCGACGCAGGAGGCGGGCGAGATCGTCGGGATCCTGTGGGCCCACGCCCTGCCGGGCGATGCACTCCAGCACATCACCGCTCGCAGCGAGAGCGACTGCATCGACCTTCTGCTCTACCTGCTCACCCCCGACGGGCCGTCAACGTCCCTGCGCGCCGCGCACGCCCTGATCGCCCGCAGCCACCGGGCCTCGCCGCTGCTGGCCCGCCGCTACCACCACCCGGTGCCGGCCGGCTGCTGAACCCCCGTCATCGGCCGTCGGCCCCAGTTCTCGCGTGCACTGACCCCTGTTCCTGCAGGGAAGTTGTCCGCCAGCACTTGCCGAGCCGGCTCGCGCAACACCGCTCCACCGACCGAACCCGCCACAAGGGAATCCCACCATGCCTCCTTGGCCGGTGTCGGCTACGAACGGCTGGGCTTCCGCCGGCCCAGCATCTCTATGCTCACCGTCCGCCAAGACAACGGCACCACCAACCCGGTGATGCTCGGCGACCCGAGCGGCACCCGCGTCGTCGACGGCTGGAGCAGCGCCGCCTGAACCGCCTTCGGCACCCCCAGCACTGCCGCCTCGTCCCCTCCCGCATCTCCGACAACAACACCGCCGACGAACGGCCAACGGCGGTACCGGGACCTGCCCGACTGACCGGCCTGGTCCTGACGGCCGACGGACCGGAATTCGCCACCCCGAACACTGAAGCCACTGCCCCGGGCCCACGTTCAGCTGTAGCGCCCGCAGCCGCCCGACTGCCATCGGCAGTGGCCGTATCGCCGACCAATCCGACGACCCGAACGGAAGATCCCGTGTCCAGCACCCGATCAACCCGAACCCGCCGCGCCGCCCTGCTCGCCGCAGGACTTGCCGTCGCGTCCTGCGCCCTGACGACTACATGCGCATCCGCCGCCTCCGTCGCGACCTGGGACAAGGTCGCCCAGTGCGAGAGCGGCGGGAACTGGTCGATCAACACCGGCAACACCTACTACGGCGGTCTGCAGATCAGCCTCCCCAACTGGCAGCACTACGGTGGTACCGCCTACGCGGCCCGCCCCGACCTCGCCACCAAGCAGCAGCAGATCCTGATAGCCGAGAAGATCCTCGCCGACCAAGGAGCCGGAGCCTGGACCTGCGCACCCGGCACCGGCCTCAGCACCGACCACGCCGATCCGTACCCGCCCGACCCCTCTCCCACCGCGACGGCCAGCTATGGCAGTGGTGGTCGTGTGGCCACGGGTGTGCATGCGGACGGTCGGGTGGAGGTGTTCGCGGTCACTCCCAGTGGTGGTGTCACCAACCGGGCGGAGACGAGCCCGGGTGGTGCCTGGTCCAAGTGGAACGGCTTCGGTCCGGCGGGGACTGTGACCTCGGTGGCGACGGCCCGTCACGCGGACGGTCGGCTGGAGGTCTTCGCGGCCATGAGCGACGGTTCGGTGATGAACGAGGCGGAGACCAGCCCGGGCGGCGCCTGGTCCGGCTGGTACGGCTTTGCCCCGGCCGGTACGGCCAAGAGCATCACCACGGGTGTGCATGCGGACGGTCGGGTGGAGGTGTTTGCGGTCGCCCCCGGCGGCGGCGTCACCAACCGGGCGGAGATCAGCGCCAACGGCGCCTGGTCCGCATGGAACGGCTTCGGCCCGGCCGGTACCGTCACCAACATAGCCACGGCCCGTCATGCCGACGGTCGGCTGGAGGTCTTCAC
>NZ_JBIWNZ010000070.1:0-11457 GCF_044767505.1 Kitasatospora sp. NPDC101235 | reverse complement strand
GCCCGAACCTTCAGGCCAGGACAACAGGCAGGCGTGCTCAGCGGCTTCCGATCACTGCAATCTCACTCTCACCAGTGAAGATCACCAACAGCATCCTCTCTGTGGAGCGATGACGGTACGTCACCTGGCCATGGGAAGATCAACGTCCGTGTGACTACAGCGCGCTCTGGACGGCCTTCTCCCATCTGGCTCTCGCAACCGTTGAGGAGGTCGTCGTGGCCTCCGAGACCGTGCTCTTCTCGGCGCGGAGTTCGACCCGGCAGGCGGCCTGCCCCGGGTGCGGCACGGTTTCCGATCGTGTCCATGGCGGCTACCGGCGGCGCCTGGCCGATCTTGCGGTAGCCGGCCGATCGGCCGTGATCGACCTGCTGGTCCGCCGGTTCGTGTGCCCGGCGGCATTGTGCCCTCGCAGGACATTCGTCGAACAGATAGCCGGCCTGACCGAGCCCTTCGCCCGGCGGACCCCGCCGCTTCGGCAGGCACTGGAGAAGGTCGCCCTAGCGTTGGCCGGTCGGCCCGCGGCCCGACTGGCAGAGCGCCTGTCCCTCCCCGCCAGCCCGAACTCCCTGCTCAGGCTGCTGCGACGGCTTCCCGACAAGACGTCCGGCACTGCCCCGCGTGTGCTGGGCGTGGACGACTTCGCGTTCAAGAAGGGCCACGTTTACGGCACGATCCTGATCGACGTGGAATCGGGCGAGCGCGTGGACATCCTGCCCGACCGCACCGCCGAGACGCTTGCCGCGTGGCTGCGCGAGCACCCCGGTGCCGAGGTCGTCTGCCGGGACCGCGCCAGCGCCTACGCGGAGGCCGTCCGCACCGCCAGCCCTGGCGCTGTGCAGGTCGCCGATCGCTTCCACCTGTGGAAGAACCTCTGCGAGGCAGTCGAGAAGTGCGTCGCCCAGCACCGCAAGTGCCTCGCCGAACCCACCACCTCCACGACCGCCGAACCCACGGTCACGAAGGACGACGACGCACCGCAGCCCGTGGAGGGTCTGCGCGCGATCAAGCGGCGCGAGCGCCACGCCGCGGTGCACGCCCTCTACGACAAGGGCGTGCAGATCCAGGTCATCGCCGAGACGCTCCGCCTGGACCGCAAGACGGTGACCCGGTACGCGCACGCGGCAAACCCGCACCCGACAAGCCCCAAGAGCTCACCGTCCGGAAGGCCACCTGGCTGATCACCGCGCACCCCGACAAGATCGACGAGAGCAAGGCGCTCAAGCTCAAGCAACTCCTGGCCCGCTGCCCGGAGTTGGAAGCTATCGCAGAATGCGTGCGCGAGTTCGCCCAGATGATGACCGAGCGCCAGGGCAGCAAGCTCGACGGATGGCTCGCCCGCGCCGAGTGCACCGGGATGAAGCCGCTGCAGAGCCTGGCCCGTGGCCTGCGACAGGACTTCGATGCCGTCACCGCCGGACTCACCGTGGAGTGGAGCTCGGGCAGGGTCGAGGGCAACGTCAACAGGGTGAAACGGATCAAGAGGGACGGATACGGCCGGGCCTGCTTCGATCTCCTCCGCCGCCAGATCCTCCTGGCGGACTGACAGGAACGTCACCCTGTGTCATCGCTCCACAGAGAGTGGATCAGAACCCGTGGAATTCCCTGCGGGCGGCCAGTTACTGGGAGACAACTGGCCGCCAATAGTCACCTAGTGTTACCACTACGCCGCTGCGTCTGACTGCAACCGTTGAGCCTGCTTCGTGATGAACGTGCAGAAATCCTGGTGCGCGGAGTCATCGCAACCGCCATAATCCACAGATCGGCCCATACGGTATGAAGTAGAGCGAGTAGTGATGAACCACCGCGACAACGCGAACGGGGCGGAGCCATGTGCACTGCTGATCACCGGCACTGTCGGGGCCGGCAAGACCTCGGTCGCCGACCTGATTGGTGACCTTCTGCTTGGCGCCGGTGTGCCGCACGCGGTCATGGACCTGGACCGCCTCTGCCAGGCCTGGCCCGCCCCCAATGACGACCCGTTCAACTTCCGCCTGTTGCTGCGCAACCTACGCGGCCTGGCCGCCAACTGCCTCGACGCGGGTGCGCGGCGGCTCGTGCTGGCCGGGGTCGCCGAGAACGCGGTCGAACGTGACAACTACCAGGCCGCGATCGGCGTGCCGCTCCAGGTCTGCCGTCTGACCGCAGACCTTCCTGTCGTGCACGCCCGGCTCCGGCGCCGCCATGAGGCCGACAACGACCCCGAGTCCCTGCCCTGGCACTTGGAACGGGCCGGCCAACTCCACCAGATCCTCGACCAGGCAGCCATCGCAGACTTCACGATCGACACCACGGAACTGCAACCCCCGGCCGTCGCCGCCAGTGTCCTCAAGGCCGCCGGATGGACCTGACCCGACACCCGACGAAACCGCCTCGGCCAACCCCGCCATGAAGTTCCCCCAAGGCCGGGTAGTTAGCGGTTTGAGTGTGGTTGCAAGGCAACGGACGCCGATGGTGTGGCTGCCGCATAGCGGCCTGTGCGGACTCTCTTGACCAGCCCTTTTCGGTCCAGCGGGCGAGTTGCCGGTAGGTGGTGACGAGGGTGACGTCACCGAGGAGTTCGGCGATCTCTCTTGCCCGCCACTGTCGTTCGGGCTCTTCCTGTAGCACGGCCAGGACGCGTGTCATGCGGTTGCCGGCCTTGCCGGCACCGACGAATTCGCGGGCCGTGGTTGTAGGCAGGGCGGGGCGAGGGGGCGGGGACCCGAGGATGGTGATCGTCACGGAGGTCATGGTGCGGCTCGTGTCGGGGCGGCCGTCCGCTTTCCGTTCCGCGTAACGGGAGATCGGCGACTTCACCTTGCGTGTGCTGACGCGGGGGCGGCGGGCTGGCGACAGTGCCGACAGGAGGCGGCGTCCGATCGTGCCGATGCCCTCCTCGACGACCTCACCGGCAGCGCGATGCGGAAGAAGGCCCGCTGCTCGCCGGCGCCGTCGATGCGCGCCGCCTCCAGCAGTTCGTCGGGCACGGAGGCCGAGGCGTAGACGCGTGAGAGGTAGACGCCGAAGGGGCTGACGAAGCTGGGGAGCAGGACGGCCCAGTAGGTGTCGGTGAGGTGCAGCTTGGCCAGCATCAGGAACAGCGGCAGGGCGAACATCGGTGCCGGGATCAGGACGGAGGCCAGGATGACGTTGAAGATCGCCTCGCGGCCGCGGAACCGGTACTTGGCCAGGGCGAAGCCCGCCATGACCGACAGGAGCGTGCTGACCGCCGCGCCGACCAGGCTGTAGAGCGCGCTGTTGGCGAGCCAGGACGAGAACACCCCGTCCTGGAAGGAGAAGACCCGGCCGAGGTTGGCGCCCAGGTCGAAGTCTCGGGTCCGCAACGATCCCGGATCACCTGACCTACGCCGAGCCGTCGACGCACTTCAGCTGTCGTTCTCGCTCTTGAAGCTCGGCGGGTAGGTACCAGCCTTCGGTGGCGGGTGTCATGTAGAGGCGGGCCTTGAGGCCGAGGAGGAGTTGGCGGCGGTGTTCCTGGTTAGCCTGGAACCAGGCATCCGCGAGGGTCTCGCCAGTTTCGACGTCGACCCAGGTGGAGGGGCGTTGTGGGAGGGCTGCGAGGCGTCGTCGTTCGTCGACGAGGAGTTCGAGAGCTTCGGAGTACTCGTCGTCTCCGCCGGGGTAGTCGAACAGGTTGCGGCGTTTCTCCTCGCGCAGGTCGCGCATGGCCTGGGTGACGTGGTTGAGCTGTTCGGTGTGGTCCTCGCCTGGGATGAACCTTCGTACCGTCATCGGCAGGCTGGCCAGGCGCTCGACCAGGGCGTTGATCGCGGCGGTGACACGCTCGCCCTTGACGGACTGGCCCTTGCAGGCGGGTTTGCCGGCGGTCTTCGCGCAGCGGTAGTACTCGTAGATCTTGCCGTTCTTGGCGAGGTTTACCTGCCGGTAGAACCGGTCGCCGCAGCGGTCGCAGTGCGGCACGCCGAGCCAGGGCGAAGCGCCGTTCGATCGTTCCTTCGTGACCGAGCGCTCGTCCATCGCCGCCTGGATCGCGGCCCACTCCTCATCCATGAACAGCGGCTTGGCCATCCGGATCGGCAGACCCTTGGCGTCGCGGGCAATCTTGCGCGCCTTCACGGAGCGGCCGGTCAGCTTCAGCCCCATCGTCGCCGGCGAGCGCAGGATCTTGCCCACACTGGTGGGGTTCCAGTGGTTCGATGGTGGTGTCTTGCGCTTGCTGGTGTAGGTGTCGCCCTGGTTCTTGTACGCGTGGGTCGCGGGGGTGTCGAAGCCGGCGGCTTCGAGGGCAGTGGCGATCATCCACTGGCTCTGGCCTTCCAGGAGGAGCTTGCCCATGTAGCGCACGGCCTCGGACGTCACCGGGTCCGGCTCCAGGGTGCGCCCGCCGCCGGGGCGGTCGACGATCCGGTACCCGTACGGTGGCTGTCCGCCGGCCCAGCGGTCGGTCTTGCGCAGGTGTTTGTGGGCGGCGGTGACGCGGGCCTTGATCCGCTTGAGCTCCATCTCGGCGAAGATCGATGCCAGCATCAGGAAGGTCTTGGCCAGCTCGTTGCCGAACGACGACTCACGGCCCTCCCGGTAGTCCAGGGTGATGCCATCGTCGGTGAAGACCAGGACCTTGTGGTTCTCCTCCGCCCAGTGCGCCATGTCCGCGCAGTCCTTGGCCGAGCGGAATGCCCGGTCGACCTTGGCCCACACCATCGCGTCCCACTCGCCCTGCCGCTCGGTCAGCCACGGCCCGAGGTCGGGGCGCTTCCACGGCGTGATCTGGGCCGAGACGTCCAGGTCCTCGAAGGACCCGACGATCTCCCACTCCTTCGAGACCGCGTGCCGCGTCGCCGACTCCGCCTGCACCAGGTGCGAGACCTTGCCCTCGTCCCCATGCGTATCCGAGACACGCGAACCCACCACCGCCCGAACCGGCGCCGAAACCGTCATGATGCCCATGGGCCTCCCCCTACCGCCAAGGCCAGCAGGCACCCTCGAACAAGCTGCACTCGAACGGGTGGACCTTTTTCGAAAAGGCGTCTATCCGCTGGAGAATCGACTATCTGATGGCCAGTCAGAAACTCGCGGACACCGCCGTCAAGGCCTACGTCGAGCGCGCAGCCTCCCATGCGGAGCGCTGGAGCGACCACGCACCCGTCACCGCCGAGTTCTACTTCGGCGACAACTAACCCATGGGTAACTGGAGTTGGTCAGGTCCTGGGGACGGCCGTCCAGCCACTACGATGGCGGGCACGGCCGCCCCTGATGAACGGTGCGCCTCAGACGAGGTCGGCTCGCATCAGCCGACGAGGCCTGCAATCTCGCCTGGGCCGGTTTGACAAGTCGATTCGTCGCACCGTCTCCCACCCGATCGCCGACTGACGAGAAGGCCATGTGGCACCAACAGGGGATCAGGCAGGGTGGCTCCCCCCACATCCCCCACTGGCATGCTCTCAGCAATGAGAGTACGCCAGTGGGGAACGGCGTCTGCTTCAAATCACCACACCAAACACCGTCAAGCCGCCTGTTGGCGCCAGTAACCGTCGTCCGACAGAGCCCGCCACTGGCCCTGGACCGAGACGATCACTACCGCGTTCGAGCGCTGCAAGCCCTGCCGAACCCCAGCTGAGCAGCAACGACATCCTGTCCCGACGAGTCATCCTCTGGCCGGAGCCGTGGAACCCGGCGCCCACCCGACGCGACAGCCGGGCCGCAGGCATGCCCACCACCGGCCAGGAAAGCCGAAACGGCCCGCCGAATGAACCGACCAACCGTCACAAAAGATCGAGGCCAAAGGGTTGGCCAGACCTGTTTTCCGTGGCACCTCACACGCAGCCAGATGACCGAGGCAGTCACGCCGTTATCCATGAAGATGGGTCCCAGGGCGCCGGACTATTGGTCTGCCGCCGCGTGAGAGAGTCGTAGGCGCGTTCCTTCCAGAATCGCTTCGATCACCAAGCCGCTGCGCAGGGCGGCGGCGACATCGGCATGGTCTCTCGCGGCGATGCGGCCGCGAGTGCGATGGTCGTCCGTGATAAGGATTTCGCGGGCTGGCTTGGTATTGGTCCAGACGAGACTCACCCTGCCGGGCGTGGGTTCGGTCGAGAGGTCGGGTTCGATTTCCAACTCGACCGGGTCCCCCTTGAGGAGGGTGGGAAGTAGGCTGCGTCGGCGTCGGCGGACGTACTCCAGGAGGTCATCGATCTCCAGGGCTGTAGGCCGGAAACGATCGTGCCATCCGGGGATGTGCTGAGAGGCCAGCTGCGTGCCGAGGTCGGTGGGGGCAATGTCTTCGTAAGCCGCCCACTGGCCGACGTTGTAGGCGAGGGTGCGGGAGCGGACGCCGTGGATGAGCAGATGGAGGGCCTGTTCGGTATCGACGCCATAGCGCAGGCACCAGGCGGTGGTGGTCCGAAGGCGGAGAGCGGCGGACGTGTGGGCCAACTCTTCGTTGGCCATGTTGATGAGCGCGCCGACTGTCCAGGACAAATAGTGCTCGAAGGTGACGCTGATGTTGGAGACGGCCTGCTCCAGAGCCCAGTCGATCTCTGCGTTTGGCAGCCATTGCCGTGCCATCGCTGGGATAGGTGTGCCATTGACCCAGCGCGTGATTGCCCCGGCGAGGTCGACCTGGACCGCCTGGCGGTTCCTGCCTCGGCGGCGGTCGCGGAACTGCCAGGCCTTCTCCCGCTCCGGGAGCTGAAGGAGCGCCTCGTAGACCTGCTCCTCTTCCAGGATCTGCAGGGTCTCCGCCAGGGTCAGTTCGTCGGGTTCGGGTCCGGGTTCCACCACGGACGACATGTCGAAGGTGGTCATCTCTCCTTCGAAGGTCGCAGCGCGTTGGGCCACTCGCCTGGCCAGCCCATCCAAGGTGCGGGCGCTGCGCAGGCTGGTGCCGGCGCTCGTCCACCGGCGACGGCTCGCCGGGTTCGTCGCCGCGTAACGATGACGGGTGGTCTGTGCCAGGCTGTACCAGCGCGCGCGGTCCTGGTCCGGAAGCTGCTGCATGGCCAGCAGTCGGCCAACCGAACCGAGCGGGTCGGGAGCGGTTGCTTCCAGGTGGGCGTGGGCGTCGAGGACGAACCACACGAAGCTGATGAAGTCGGCGGCCATGCCCTGCGCCACCGCCATGACGTCGTCCGCGCTGGAGGCGATGGTCGCCTCGGCGGCTGCGAGCGCCTCCAATGCCGCGTGGCTGGCGAGGGCGGAGCGGACCTGCAGCTTCTCGCTGCCGGGCGAGAATAGGTTGTAGTCCTCCGCACTGGTCTCCCGGTTTAGGGCGAGCAGGATCCAGCCCTCGCTCTCCTGGCCAGCCCTTCCTGCCCTGCCGACGGCGTTGAGCAGCCGGGCCGGATCGAGCCCGTACGACGCGGCGCCGCGGTTGGTCTCCTCGCTGTCGAGGTGGGCGGTGATCAAGACGGTGCGAACCGGCAGGTTCACACCGTCGGTCAAGGTGCTGGTGCTGGCCACGGCCAGCAGGCGTGCACCGCGCAGCGCGTCCTCGACGGCCTCCAGGACATCGTCGGGAAGCGCCGCGTGGTGGAACGCCACTCCGTGGCGGGTGCAGCCGACGAGGGGGTGCTCCTCGCCTAGTTGCTCAGCGAATAGCTGGGCGAGTTCCAGGGCCGGCTCAAACTCCGGCAGATGCTCGGCCATCGCCATGGCAGTGGACTGCGCTAGGTCCTTGGTCCCGGCGACGACCAGCATGGCGCCGGCGGGCAGCAGCAGCGTTGCCGCTGCAGCGAACATCTTGTACGCCGCCGTGCTTTTGCTCTTGTCCTTCTTGCACCCCCTGAGGCTGGACTCGGCACGGTGATTGAGGACGAGTTCGCCGACCGGCTGGGTCGACAACTGAATGGGTGTCACGGACTCTGCGGGACGTAGGCTGATGCCTACCGACAACGGGACACTGGTCTGCCACGGTAGGTCGGCTGAGCGCGGTCGGGCCGTTGTCGACTGCTCGTCCCAGGAGGGTGTGGTGGAAAGCAGTCCGTGCAGACGGCGTGGCCCACGCCACGCCGAGGTGAACAGGACCTCGGGGGCGCCGGGGGCGAGCCAGGAGGCCAGTGCCGCGCCGTTGCCGACCGCGGCCGACAGCAGCACGAGCCGGGGTGCATCCGGGTAGGTCTGGCAGAACGCCAGCAACCCCTCCAGGAGGAACCCGCGCTTTCCTTGGGCTATGTGATGGGCCTCGTCCACCACAATCAGCGTCACGTCCTTCAACGCCTTTTCGGGGTCGTTGCGCAGGCTGTGCATCAGGCGTTCAGGGGTGATGACCTCCACATCCGCCGGCTCCTCATCCGCTGGCCCCAGAACCTGCCAGGCACCGGGGAACTCCGGAACGTCCGCATCCAACTCCCGATCCAGCACACGCAACCGCTCGCGCAGGGAACGGCGCATCTCACGGGTAAGACTCCGCAGCGGCGACACGTACACCACCCGCCCGGGCACCGTCGCCAGATGCGAGCACATGATCAGCTGCGAGATCAGGCTCTTCCCGGCACTGGTCGGCACACTCACCAGGAGCCGGCTCGTCGATGGATCCAGCGGATTGGCACTGCCACGGCTGAGCAGCTCACGCTGCGGCGGCCACAGCGTCAGCACCGGCGGCGACGTCAGCGTGAACGCCTGGGCAACCGCCCTCCGAGCATCGGGAGGCAGCAGCTCGTGCAGACTGCCCGCACCGAGGTCACCCAACAGCCGCAGCAGGTGGGCAGCCACCCACTGCGCATTGACGTCCCCCCTGCCGCTGCGCCCGCTTACAACCCGCTCCAGGGCCCCCTGAGCTCGCCGCAGACGGTCGTGTGCGCCGAAGACGAGAAAGTTGGTCAGGTCGGCGACTGCGTTGACCACGTCCTGGGTGGGCCCGAAGAGGGTGCCCTGCAGATCGTCGAGGCCGAGGAGAGCCTGCAGCTCGCGCATCCGGCGGCGCCAGTACCGCAGCAGGTCCCACAGCCGCCCCGTGTCGAAGCCGAGGAAGGCCACGCCCGCCTCCACCGAGAGCGTCTCGATGGCGTCCAGGGCCGCGAGGGGCTGATCCTCACCGCTACGGCGCAGAGGATCCGGGCCGTGGCACAGGTCGGCGACGCGCCGCCAGACGGCTGTGGCGTTCGGATCCTGATCGCAGCGCCGGTAGCCGATCTGCGCGCCGAAGGCCAGGGAGAGGAGCTCGGCAGCCGGCCGCTCGGTGTCGGCGAGCGCAAGGTCGAAGATGTGAGCGCTGACGGCGAACGCGTGCCGCTGCCGCGCCGGGTTGTAGAGCTCAGCTGCCTCGGGGAGGGCCGCGACGCCGTGCAGGTACCAGGCCGTGCGCAGCACGGAGTCGTCGACCTCGAACCTGTTCATCATCGCGCGGACCTCGATGTCGGCGATAAGGCGCATCAGCTCCTCAGGGCTCGGGAGTGTTGAGGTCCGCAGCGGGCCCAGGGCTTCCCGCAGGACGGGAAGGCTCAGAGTGCGCTCCACAAGAACTCCTTCACCTGGTCGGCGAATTTGGTGAAGTCGCCCACTGCGACGATCAGCCCTTCGAGCTGCCCCGGGTGTCTGAGATCAGGCAGATAGCCGGGGACCTGCGTGAAGGCGGACCGCTTGGGCAGCGAGGCGGTGTTGGTGGAGACGCTCACGCCGGCACCGCCGCTGGGGTCGGCCTGGATCCACAGCTCTACCAGCTGGGACATCAGCTCGCCGATGTCGCCCGGCTCGTTGGCGTGCGCGCTGCAGAGCTTTGCCAGATATTCCAGGCCCCGCTCCTTGAGCTGGTCAGCGGCCTTACTGATCGTCCCGCTGACGGAACCTGCTCCGGTGAACTTCTTGATCTCCCAGAGGCGGAACAGCAGCGAGGCGTCCGGAGCCCCTGTCAGCCGGTGGACGACGAATCCGTCCCCGCCGCCCTCGGTCACACTCCAACTCGGCGGCTCCAGGAAGGCAACCTCCCGGCCCTGGGGCTCTTCCTCACGGAGGAACAGGTACCACAGCCACTCGCCGACGTGCCCAGGAACATGGTCCTCGGCGTTCGTAGGGCGTGTCGGCAACCCGAAGACCGGTTGCACGCATACCGACACCCTCCGGGCCTGCGTAGCCGTGAGTGAAGTGCTGGTCGTGGCTGCGGATCGCCATAGGTCGTAGGCCGTGGAGCGGCCAGAGCGGTGGCGCATGATGGCGTCCGCGACGATCCAGGCCACCGCCGCCCTCTCCTGGCCCCCCTCCGGAGCGAGGACGACCAGGTGCCACGGGCAGGCATCACCCTGAGCCTGCGGTGTTCGCCTGAAGAACGGAGACACCCGGTACCCCGCCGCCGCAGCCTGTACGTCCGCCAGCGCAACGTCGCTAGGGCCAATAGTCACGGATGCGCGAACCCCCCGGGCCATGAATAAAGTCCGATCATCCTAGTACTCCAGCCGCACTTCGTGATCAGGTGGCGAGTCTGCGCTGGTAGTGACTGTGGCGGGCTCGTCCCTGGTGTTCGTCGCCATATCGACCAGTGGAGGACCCGGGCGGGTGAGCGGGGCTGGTCGAGGATCAGTGCGTTCATCAGGTGGCGGATCTCGTTGGCGGTCAGGTCTGCCGTCGGGTGGCCGGACGCTACGGGAGCTGTGGCGGCTTCGGCGACAAGGAAGGCGAGGACGCCCAGGGCGAGCATGGCCGGAGTGATGTGGCGGTGCCAGGAGGTGAAGTGCCGGACCTGGTAGTGGTCAAGTCCGACCTGCCCCTTGGCGGCCTGGAAACACTCTTCTATCGACCAGCGCGCCCCGGCGACCCGCACGAGGGTCGACAGCGGCGTCGGTTGCGGGGGTGAAGCACAGGTAGAACGCGCGCTCGCCGGTGGCGGTGTTGCGACGGACCAGCAGTTGGCGGCGCGTGCCGTCGACGTCGAGAGCGATCCACGCCCAGCGGTAGACGCGCGGGCCCTTGAGTCCGGCCCGGCGCTGCGGGTCTGCCAGGCGTCTTCGGGTAGATACGCGGCCGCCGTGTCGGCTCGGGCCGGGGTGCGTCCGTCGTTGATGCGCACACGGGTGGCGCACGACACCGCCAGAACGTAGCCGATACCGCGGGCCTCCAACTCGGCACGCGAGGTGGGATCCTGGCCGTAGACCTCGTCCCCGGTGACCCATCGGGCCGGGGTGCCGGTGTCGAGTGCCGACCGTCCTCACCAATGTCGGCGCGGTCACGGTCGCGGCGCCCAGGGACCGCAACGGCGACTTCGAACCGCAGCTGGTACCGAAGAACGCGCGCCGGCTGGCGGGCTTCAACGACGGATCCTGTCGCTGTACGCGCGGGGGATGTCGGTACGCGACATCCGCTCCCACCTGGCCCAGATCTACGGGGTCGAGGTCAGCCCGGACCTGATCAGCAAAGTCACCGACGCGGTGGTCGACGAGCTCATGAGCCGGCAGAACCGCCCACTGGACGCGGTCTGAAGTTCCACCCTGCGGTTGGACAGCGGGTTCTTACGCTGCCGGGGTGAAGTCGTGTTGCAGCCTGGCTCGGATTTCGAGGGGGGTGAGGTAT
>NZ_JBIWNZ010000069.1:0-12087 GCF_044767505.1 Kitasatospora sp. NPDC101235 | reverse complement strand
GCCATCGTTGAACACCTGGCCACAGCCGGCGGGCCGGTGCGTGCCGGTGACATCGCCCGGGCTCTGGGTCGCGACGCCAGTGCCTCCGCGATCAACGCCGTCCGCACTTCACTCGAGCGCCTCACCAAGGCCGGGCGCGCCGAACGCGTCGGCCGCGGCCTCTACCAGGCCGCAACCAGCTGACCATCACAGTGCTCCGGGGCGGCCGCCGGGCTTCAATCGGCCCGACCCACCCCGGCAATTTCAGAGGGCGGTATTTGACATCCTCCCTTCCCTGGAGGGGAGGGGATTTCTGGCTCACGCTGCCTGATCGCCCTGCGGGTGTTCAGGTCTTCCGCGATCGGCACCAGCCGGGTTGAGACCAGCCCGGACGAGCATCACGCGGGCGGAGTTCTTGTCCCTGGGGGACGAGGCTCCGCACGCGGTGCACGTGTAGGTCCTCTCGGAGAGGGGGAGGCGGTGCTTGGCTCTCGCACCGCAGTGCGCGCAGTCCGTCGTGGTGCGGGCGATCCGAGTGGCTCTGGGGAGCGGCCGGAGGCAGCGAAAGGGCAGCCGGCCCGGTCGTCGTCACCTGTTGTCGCCGAGGAAGGCGGGGATGTCGTCGCGGGTCGGGAAGTTCGGCAGCGGTGCCGGCTCGTCCTGGAGGAATGCGGTGATGGCGGCGCAGGCTCGTTCGTCGTTGTCGTCGAGGCCGTTCCACATGTGGTGTCCGACCCCGGGCATGTACTGGGTGCGCTGGATGGCTGGGTCGTTGGCAAGGACGGTGGTCTCCCACTGACGGATCTGGGAGGAGCACTCGGCGATCATCAGCATCGCGGGGGTCCGGGAGAGTCTCAGCTGCGGGGCGATGGAGGGTGAGTCCTCGATCGTCTGCTTGATGCGGATGCTGGCGGCGGGGCTGAAGGAGAAGTTCTGTGCCGTGTCCTCGGCGGGGATGCGGTGCGCGTCGCGCGCGCAGTAGGCGGATGCGGTGTCGCTGCCGAGGTCGGCGGCGGTGAACGCGTTGTCGCCTTCGGCTTGTCCGATCAACCCGGTGTCGGGGGTGAGGAGGCCGAGTCGCATGAGGCCGAATGCGGTGGCGTACCGGGGAACGTGCGTCGACCGGGGTCCGGTCACGGCCGGTGCGAGGCCGCGCGCGGATTCGCGGCCCTTGTGCCCGGTGATCCGCGCGGTGGGACCGTCCATCGGGCCGGGCTCGGCGATGACCGCCCGGTGAAAGTGTGCGGCGAGGTCCGGGTCGGCCAGGGCTCGGGTGAGTACGACCGCGCCTGCGGAGGATCCGAGGATGTCGGCCTTGCCCATGCCCAGGCGGTCGATGAAGGCGGCGAGGTCTTGGACCGACCTGGAGATCGTGTACTGGTCCATGGGGAGCAGGTCGCTCCGTCCGCCGCCGGCCTGCTCGTAGGCGTAGACGTCGTAGCCCTGCTGCGCCAGGAGCTGGAGGAACCGGTGGTCGAGCACGGAGATGCTGCGGACCGGTCCGCCGTTCAGGTACACCAACGGGATGGGGTGTCGGGCGCCGGTGTTCGCGGGCGGGTAGTGGTACACCGCGACCCGGCTGCCCGTGGTCAGGCTCCAGTGCTGCGTGGCCACGAACGGCAGGTCCGGCGGGTAACGCCGCGCCGTGGGCACCGTTGGGATGCAGACCGACGCCGTCAACGCCGCCGCGACGACCACCGGCAGGAACAGCGCGAGCCGCGCCGGCCGGGGACGGCGCCGTCCCCGCCACAGCGCGGCGACAGTCGCGGCTCCCAGGGTCGTCGACCATGCGGCGAGCCCTGAGCCTGCCCCGTTCGTGAGGACGATCAGCGCGAGGAACACGACGACCAGCCCGGCGACGGCTCCCAGGGCCAGCAGTAAGCGTCCGGTGAAGCGGGCGAGACGTAGGGCGGACGTGGGCACGGCGGACCTCCGAAGTTTCAAAACACTGTTTCGAAACGACGTTATCAGAGACGCTAGGCTTCTCGTCATGGGTAGGCCGAGAACAAACGACGAGACCGTCAAAGAGCGACTCGTGGAGTGCGCGACCGAGATGTTCGCCACCCGTCCGCGGGAATCGGTCACAGTCCGCGCCCTGGCCACGGCGGCCGGGACGTCAACGGCAGCCGTGTACTCCCTGTTCGGCGGCAAGGACGCACTGGTCGACGAGGTGCGCAGCAGAGCGGTCGCCGGGCTGTTCCAGGACCTGTCGGCGGTGCCGGTCTCCGAGGCTCCCCTCGTCGACCTCTACGCGCTGGCCGTCGCGTACCGGCGATGGGGAAGCGAGCACAGCCACCTCTACACGGTGTTGTTCGGTGGCGTGCAGTCCTTCGACCCGTCGGGCGCGGTCGGTACCGGTGACCCCGTCCGGCCGCTCCTCGCGGCGATCGATCGCGCCGTGACGGAGTCCGTCCTCGCGGGCGAGGTGACGTTGATCGCGCTCTCGCTGTGGGTGACCCTGCACGGGCTTGTGACTCTCGAGCTGGCCGGGGCCCTCGAAGGCGCCACGGCTGAGACCGCGTTCCGATCGACGATTCACGCCACGCTCCGCGGCTGGATGACCCCCGCGGTGTTCAGCAGCCTTCGAAGCACCGAACCCTCCCCATGACCGGCACTCACGGCCAACCCCCGTGTCCCGCTCACCGCCGCGCGCCACGCGGACAACCTGGTGCAGCGCAGCGCCGGCGGCGAGTTCCTCGGCGTTCCAGCCAGTCACGTCCAGGAGGAGGCCGTTCCCTGGTGGGGGGGCAGCTCCCGGTCGTCGCGGCCGGCCTCGTGGACCCGCCCCCGTATCCGCTGTTCGTCGTCCACGCCGGACGGCATTCACACACCGTTGCGATCAGAGGGCTGGCTGACGGCTGGCCGTGACCACGGTTGCTCCGAGCTCCCTGCTGCATCGCTTTCGGGGCGAGGCTCTCGCCCCTCCCGTGCTGAGGCCGTACGTGTGGCTGTCTGCGGCGGGCGGGCGGGCGGGGGCGGGCAGCCGTGCACGTCCTCCATGAAGGCCCGTGACTCCTCCCTCGGCTGAAACCGGGGGCTTCTCGCCAGCCCTTCCGGGCGTTGCGACGGACCAGCCCGGCCCGTAGGACGCGAGGGTGAGCAGCTCGGCCGCTGGGTGCGGGCGCAGCGGGCAGGCCGGGCCTGGAGGCCGACGCTCGCGGCCCTCGGGGTCGGGTGGTAGGACCTGGGCCAGTGCCTCCGTGCCCGGAACTCCGCGCGTCGGTGCGCGGAGCTCTGTGTGCTGACATGCAATCGCCCGCGCAGAGGCCATGGGACGGGTCGGGGCTTGGCGACTTCCTTGGACCGAAACCGCGGGACAACCCGTCCAGCAGGGTGAACGGCGGGATCCTGGGCATCAAGTTGCCGCCGATGACCTCGAACGCGCCGGTGGGGAGCCGAGACCCGCACTCACGCGGGCCCGGGGTCCGGCAGCTGCCGGACCTCGCCCGTGCCCAGCTCGACCGTGAACCGGGTCCGCATCGGGCCGTCGCCCCGGCGGGAGAGGAGGGTGAGTTCGGTGACCCGTGCCGAGGTGGTGCCCAGGCGGGCGGCCAGTTCGGGCGCGAGCCGGCGCGGGTCCCGGGTCCGCCCCAAGGACAGGTGGGGTGTGAAGTCGTCCGTGCGACCCCGGCAGCGGGGGAAGCGCTCCACCAGCGAGCCGTGGAGCGCCTGCCACGGGCCGGGGCCGCCACCCGCCGGGTCGAGCCAGACCGTGGCGTCGTGGCGGTGGGGGAAGTGGCGCACCCCGTGCAGACGCGCGGTGAACGGGGCGTGCTCGGCCGCGGCGGCGCCCAGCAGCGGGAGCGCGGGCCCGAAGTCTGACTCCGGGACGAAGCCGAACAGCACGTTGACGTGCGGCGGCCAGCGGCGGATCTGCGGATCGTGCTCCTCCCGGATCCGCTGGACGGCCTGCCACAGTTCCGCCGGCGGCAACCACGCAAGCGCCGTCCTGGGCGTCGGTCCGACGTCCAGGACGCCCGGAACGTCGATCAGGTGTCTGTCCACTCCTCCATGGTGACCACTCCTGCGGGCCGCGGGTACACGAGCACCGCCGCCCAGGAGTGCAGGCCCCACTCCCGCGGACAGCGGATCACGCGCGGGGACGGTTCGGCGAACGGTTTTACCGCATTGCCGCCCCCACCGCCGGCTTCGGCCGGACGAGGCGTGCCGGCGCCGGAGCGGCGGGCCGTGCCGGAGGAGATCGACCCGTGGTGGTGCCCGTCCTGGCCGATCACCTGGCAGCGGGCGTAGGCGACGGCGCGGCCGTGGTGGCTGGAAGCCGACGGGCGCGTGGACTGGACCGTGCTGCCGCAGGAGACGGTGTTCGAGGGCGAGCAGCTCGGCCGGTGGGTGCAGGGCGCAGCGGGCTGGCCGGCCGGGCCTGGAGGCGGGCCAGTGGGACCTGTTGTCGGCGGTCGGGATCGAGGAGGGACAGGGGCTGGTGGCCGCGAAGGCTCTGCCGAGGTCTTTCCCTGCCCCGTATTGGTCAGGCGGCCGACACCGATGGCATCGTCTGGGCGACCGGGTTCGCCGGCCGGTCGTGAACGAGCCGTGCGGTCAGCGCCCGCTGGCCGCGCGTGATCCACCGCACCGGCCAGCGCAGCAGCACGTACAGGCACAGCGCCCAGCCCGTCGCGTGCACCGCCCAGACCCCGGCCATGCTCGGCCCGCCCCAGGCCTGGTGGTAGTCCGTGTCCAGGTACCAGAGCGGGTAGCCGAAGTTCCGTACCGAGCTGAACAGCGCGTACCCCGTGATCAGCAGCGCGAGCGCGTCCAGCGGCAGCCCGAGGACCGCCCGGGCCAGCACCCGGCCGCCGGTCCAGCCCCGGCCGCCCGACACCCGCTCCTGCCACCGGGCCGCCCGCCCGGGCTGCCCGGACAGCACCAGCACCGCGCCCACCACACCGGCCGGCAGCGCCAGGCCGGCCCGGACCCCGGCACGGACACCAGTAGTGATCTGACGGCGGATCGCGGACATGCTCGGGCTCCTTCACCCTCGTTCGATCGATGCCCTCACCATCCCGCGCCGGCACCCTGCCGGTCGTCACACCAGGGAGCCGGACCCACCGTCATACCGGAGTACTACGGCGTCACAGGTCGATCACCATCCGCAGGCAGGTACGGATCTCGAATCAATAGCCCTTGCAGGGACCTTGGCCGACAAGCCAGTTGACGGCCGTTTCAAGGGTCGGGTCGGCGTTCTTGGTGGTGGGGGAACCGATGGTCTCGTCCGGTACGAGCGGGCCCTCCAGGATCCGGCCGGTACGGTCCGCCTCGGCGGCGCCGGCGAGGAGGATGACGGCCCCGTCGGAGAGGCGGTGCGGCTCGTTGCCGGTCGGCACCCCGTAGGTTCGGTCGCCGAAACTGCGGGTGGCCGGCCGGCCGATGAAGGCGATGGCGACGGCCTCGCCCGCGCTGGCCGTCCCGCGTCCGGTGAGCACCGCGACCGGCGGGCTGGCGGCGGCGAGTGGGTGGACGCCGTCGGCGTCGGCCTGCGGGGTGTCGTCCTGGTACGGCACGCCGCCGCGGATCGACCACGCGGCCCGTCTGCCGTCCGCGGTGACGAAGCCGCCGAGCGGGCCGTCGCCGAGGATCGGCGCCGCTACCGCGAGCGGAGCCCACATCCCGCCGCCGGTCTCACCGCGCAGGTCCACCACCCAGCCGCAGGCGCCCGCCTGGTCCGTTCCGGCGACGGCGGCACGGCCCCGGGCCACGTACTCGGCGTAGGTGCGGTCCGAGCCGTTCACCCCGGGAAGGGCGAGATACCCGATATGGCCGGGGAGTTGGCGCGAGGTCGGGGAGTCGACGACCTCGGGGTCGCCGCCGACCCGGTCGGCCTGGTCCGGCGGATAGAAGCGGCTGTGGTGGTCGTTGAGCGCGCCCACGGCGCCGTTGATCGCGGGGTACGTGTCCTGCGGGGTGCGGGCGCCGCCGGCATGGGAGAAGGCCTTGGCACGGACATCCTTCCAGTCCACCCTCGCGGTGTTGAGGGAGTCACGCTGGAGCAGGTCCAGGGCGTCCGAGAGGTAAGCGCGCGCCTGCGGCGAGAGACGGGCGCCCTCGGGCTCGGGTGCGGGCCCCGCGGTGGCGGCGCAGCCGGCGAGCAGCAGCATGGCAATGATGACAGCGGCCCACCGTGGTCTCATGCGTTCCCCCTGTGGTTCGTAACCCTTGATTCTTATTTCACAGGCCCCCAGACGGCCAGGCGGGGCGAGGCGGAAGCGGCAACCGGTTCCCGGTGGAGCAGCCGGGCCCGATCGGGGTCTTCGCCGCCTACGCCACCAGCCGCGGACGGGCCCTGGTCGACCGCGAGCTCTACCTGCCCAAGTCCTGGACTGAGGATCGGGACCGCTGCCGTGCGGCGAAGGTCCCCGACGAGCGGGAGTTCCACACCAAGGGTGAGCTGGCCAAGGCCATGGTCCTACGCGCACTCGCCTCCCCGCTGCCCATCGCCTGGGTCACCGCCGACTCGGCCTACGGACAGGAGGGGCGCTTTCGCCGGCTGCTGGAGCAGTCCGGCGTCGGCTACGTCCTTGCGGTGCCCAAGTCCCAGTTCAGCGTGGGCTGTCCACGCATCGACTGGCTGTTCTCCCAGGCTCCGGCCGAGGCCTGGGAACGGGTCTCGTGCGGCAACGGCGCCAAGGGGCCGCGTGTCTACGACTGGGCGGCCATCCGACTGCCGGCGGTGGCGGAGTACGACTGCCAGGACGAGACCCAGGTCCGCCAGCGGTGGGCACTGGCCCGCCGCAGCCCGAGCAGGCCCGACGAGATCGCCTACTGCCTCGCCTGCTCACAACTCGACACGACAGTAGAGCAGTTGGTGCGGATTGCCGGGATGTGCTGGACGATCGAGGAGTGCTTCCAGGCCACGAAGAACGAGTGTGGCCCGGACCAGTACGAGGTCCGCCGCTACACCGGCTGGATGCGGGCACATCACCCTGGCCATGCTCGCCCACGCCTTCCCGGCCGCGATGGCTGCGGCATCAAAGGGGGCTGCAGAAACGGTTCGCGCACCTTGGTGGACCTCACCGTGGCAGAGATCCGGCGGCTCCTGGCGGCCGGCCGCCCCCACGGCCCACACCCGTCACGGTGCTCGCCCCGCGTTCACGCCTTGAACTGGTCCACCTGGCGCCGACAACGCCAGGCCGTCGCCCGCCGCTGTCACCACCAACGTCGGCTGCGCACGATCTAGGGACGGTCCCATGAAGACCGCCCCTGGCGGAAATCAGCCCGCTACACTCACCGCGCGCCTCCACCAGCTCGTTCACCAGCTTGGTGGCGAGGGTGTAGCGGACCCGGTAGCCCGCACCGTCTCCAGCGTCTTGCGGAACCGGTCCCGGTCGGCGACGGCCGCCCTGTAGTGGCCGCCCCACCGTTCGGTGCGTGGTGCCACCCGGGACTGGACCAGCCCGGTGATCACGGTGGTCACCACCGCCACGACCAACGGGACCAGAATCCCCTTCAACGGTCCTCCCCTGTTCGGATGGGTGCCATGCTGCCTCAGCACCCGGCGCCCCCGAAGCGGTTCGGTGTCGTGGGTCGACGGGCGGCGGTCCGGAGCGGTTGCGAACGGTGTCCCGGTTCCCGGTGGATGCTGTGGACTGCATGTCCGGCGGTCCTGGTCGGAAATGCGTTCGAGAATGTCGATGGTCCGTGAAAGTGTTCTCCCGTTCGATCCCATTTGACGGAGAACTTGTGACGATCCGCCGTACCGCCCTGATCACCGCTGCCACGGTGCTCGCCCTGTCCGCCGTGGCCGCCTGCAACAACGGCGACGACGCGCAGTCCGCCCCGCCGGCCGCCAGCTCCTCGCCTGCGGCGAGCGCCACTGCGAGTGTGAGCAGCACGCCGAGCCCGACCGCGACCACGGCGGCGCCCACGCCCACGGCCACAGTCGCGCCGACGCCGACCGCGACCGGCGCCCCGGTCGACGCCTCCGGCGCGTTCGACCCCGCGGTCGCCCTGGCCAACCCGGACCTGACCCCCTACGCCGCCACCGAGACCATGAAGACCACCGCGACGGCGGGCGGCCAGGGGTCCGTGATTGTCCAGACCGGCCGGATCAACTTCAACACCCCGACCCGGGAGTGCCGGATCGAGACGAAGATGATGGTCGGCGACGAGAGCGACGAGCCGACGATCTGGATGGAGTCGATCAGCACCGGCACGGCCACCTTCCTGCGCAACAAGGGGAAGTCGGGCAGCGCCTGGAGCCAGAGCGACACCGACAGCGGCGACGACGCCGACCCTTCCGCCTACGCCAAGGCCCTCGTCAAGGCCGGCCCCGCCGCCCGCAAGGGCATGGAGCAGAAGAACGGCGTCCCCGCCTACCACCTCGGCGCACGCCTGACGGCCGCCCAAATCCAGGCCATCGACCCGAAGAACTACGGGCGGATGGTCGATCAGGGTGTCACCGCGCAGGACCACGACGTCTGGATCGACAGCTTCGGTCGCATCCTGGCGCAGGCGCAGTCCATGAAGGTGCCCAAGGGCGGCACGACCGTCACTTCCACCATCACCGTGACCTACACCGACTTCGGGCCCCGCGAGACGTTCGCCGACCCGACCATCGCCGCCGGCTGACCGGCAGCCCCCGCTGAGCCGCCCGCCCGGGCACCGAACCAGGGCGGGCGGCGAAGGGGCGTAGGCCGGGCATGCGGGTCGGGGAGTGGACGAGGCGGGCGGTGATCGCTCGGACGGGCGGGCGGCGGACTTCTTCGGGGGCGGTGCGTTCCATTGCGAGGAGCGCATCGTAGGTGCGGCGGTCCGTCCCACATGCGGGCGGTGTCGGTGTAGTAGCGGGCCCGGCGTTCCTGGGTGGGCAGCAGGGCCGGGTCGTGGGCGAGGGCGTGCCGCACGCCGGCGTCGGGGTCGCCGAGGGCGGTGGCGAGGCCGTGCGGTAGAGCGCTTGGCTTCGTTCACGTGAAGTAACAACGATTGGTCAGCACTTTGGGCAGCAGTTAGCGATCTTGAGTGCTGCGGATGTTCACCAGAGATGACGTTACCCGACCGATGGGGATCGGCCAGACTGGCTCTGGCCGGACTTCGTGAAGGCGCCGATGCGCGACGACTGAGCGGTCACTGAAAACTGATGGGTCGAGGGCTCTCTCCGTCGACATACTGAGGGCGGCTGTCCCGTCGCCGAAGGAGATGTGTCCATGGAGGTACCAGGGTTCACCGTGCTGGTGACCGAATCCGGGAACGGGGGACAGAGAGCCCTGCAGGCTGTCAGAGCGGTGACCGGACTGAGCCTGTGGCGGAGCAAGCTTCTTCTGGGCAGCGCCCCTGCGGCGGTTCTGGAGGAAGCCCCGCTCGACACGGCCGTCGTCGCGGCCCAGCGCCTGCAGGAGGCCGGTGTGCCTGCAGCCGTCCGCTGCACCTGGTGCGACCGGACGGTGCCCCGCGACGAGACGCTGCTCGACCCAGGCCCCTGTACATCCCGCTACTGGCCGACGGCCCATTGCCAGGCGAACTCCCTGACCAGCTGTGATTGCAAATTCTGCAGCACATATGGGCCCACCGGCCTTACCCTCTGAAACCGTGTCGAAGCATTGGCTCATCCCGTAGTGGAACGATCCGCAGGGATGCTCATGGCCGCTGCGACGGTCCTCCGCCCGGAGGGCGGAGGTGTCGGCGACGGGTGAAAACTGACCGCTGATCGGCGGACCAAACGGGGGCCTTCGCGGAGAAAGCCAGCCGCTCCAGCACCTTGCGCGCAGTCTCGTCCAAGGTCACGGCAACCGCCGCAACCATCCCACCCGCCAGCATGCGTGCGCTCATGGCCGATGATCACGGCGGGCCACCGCCGCACCGGGCAGGGTAGGGCTCGTGCCGAAGAACCACCCGGCTCGATGCAGCACCACCTGCGCGTCCGCCTCAACGACCACGCCAAGGACCGCTGGCCGCAACTGACCCGCGTCGACGTCTGCTTCCGCACCGGATTCGCGTACGTCGCCGGCGAACTCAAGGACGGTGAGCAGATCCCCCTGTGCCGCCTGCGCTTCACCGGCGCCCTGCACACCTGGGGCTTCTGGCCGGCTGAGGCTCCTGCCAGGACAACCTCTTGCCCACCGGCCTCCGCCTCGGTGGCCCCGAACAGTGCATGGACTGCGCCTGCCACTTCTACCGCGGCGACCAGCCAGCCTGACCGACACGCCTTCACGAACTGACACGGAGGAGGACTACCGCGCATCGAAGGCAACCCATGTGTTCGTCGGCAGCTTGGGCCTCCCAGGGACCGGTCGCCGCTCCTCGGTCCACGCCTCGCCCGCGACTTCGGAAGCGACGTGACGCCAGAAGCGTGCCGCGCCCGCGTTCTCCTCCTGAAAAGCGATCTCCCATCGGCCAGGGTGCGAGGCCAGGACGGACTGCACCGCTCGCAACCCGAGGCCTGACCGGCGTGCCCCACGCACCACGAAGAAGCTGTTCAGCACGCGCGCATCGCTGTCCAGCGCGCGTACGAACGCGAAGCCGACCGGCCGGTCACCAGACCATACGAGATAGGCACACCAGGTGGGATCGCTGATCGCCGAATCCAGCCACTCGCGCCGGTATGTTCCGTCCGGGTTCGGCAGGATGCCCCTGAACTCCGACAGGTCGTGCAGGAAGAGCGGCCAGAGTCGTTCCAGGACATCGCGGTCGTTGGCGTCCGCTCTGCGGACAGCAAGGTCTGTCATCTGATCCTCCTCAAGAACGCGAAAAGCCTTCCGGCAGACCGGAAGGCTTCGAACTATCGAGCAGATTCTATCGTGTCTACGACCCGGACACACAGCTGGCAGGTCCAGGTCGAGCGGGCGGTGTCTGCGTGGGCACCGTCACGTTCAGCCTCCGTAGCAGACGCGCGGGGGTCCACCTTCCACCCCTCAACGAACTACTCAGGTTGAATTCGCCATGTCGGTGATCAGCCCGGTCGCGGCCAGGCAGCCATCGATGAGCCGAGGCCGGTACTGGATCTTCCGTAAGCCGCGCCTGACCGTGCGTACGAGGTGATCGGGGTCGGTGAAGGCGACGTTGGCCAGGAATCCGCGTGGCAGCAGCGACCAGATGCCCTCGACCGGGTTGAGGTCGGGCGCGTACGGGGGCAGCTGGTAGACGGTGAGCCACTCCTGGGCGGCGATGAACTCCTTCATGCCGGCGCCTCGGTGGGTGTTCAGGATGTCCCACACCAGGACGATGGGGCCGCCCTGCTGGTTGTGCGCCGCGATGATCAGGTCGCGGTAGTCGGTCCAGGCGAAGCTCTTGCGGCCCTTGTTCCGGCCCTGGCCGTCGTCGGGCCTGGGCCGGTAGATCAGGCGGGACCGCTCACCGGGCTTGTAGCAGGTCAGGGCGGCGATCGAGACGCGCCGGCGGGAGCGGCCGCGGACCCGAACGACGGGCGTGCGGCCACGGCGTCCCCAGGTGCGGGCCCTCGCCGGCGTCATCGAGATCCCGGCCTCGTCCTCGAACACCAGCCAGGCTCCGAGCGCCGCCACTGGGCTCTTACCTGCGGCCACACCTGCTTCTTCCACATCTCGACCGCCCCGTCGTCGCGTTCGATCGCCCGACGGACCGGCTGCTGGCACGACCGGCCGTTGCGTCGCATCGGCTTCCACACGCCCTGGACCGTGTACGAGACGTGGAACCGCCGGCCGATCAGGGTCTTGATCCGCGCCAGCGTCCACCGCTGGTCCTCCCAACCGTGAGCGAGCGGCCCCTTCTCCAACTCCCCTTCCAGCTGGCCGAACTGCCGCTCGCTGAGTCTGGGCAGCGACTGCGGCCCCTTCGACTCCAAGCCGGATGAACCGCCCTGCCGCCATGCCTGACGCCACCGCTCCACCGACCGCACGGTGACCGGAAGGTCAGCCGCGATCGCCCTGTTGCCGTCACCCCGTTCGAACCGCTCGGCGGCCTCCAACCGCACCCGCTCCCGACGCTGTTGGGCAGTGAACCCGCCCCTGCGCGTATCGCACCCCGATTCATACCGCAGGGATCAAGGTCCGTCAGCACCTACGACATGACGAGTTCAACCTGAGTGACGCCTACTGGCGGGCGCCCTTGACTGTGGGCTGCGTCTTCTGGTTGTAGATCTCCTTGCCGTCTGCGTTGTAGGCATGGACGTAGGGGGCCGGG
>NZ_JBIWNZ010000068.1:0-12129 GCF_044767505.1 Kitasatospora sp. NPDC101235 | reverse complement strand
CGGTGTGAGTGGGCTCACGGTTTATGTCATGGTTTGTCCGGTTTGTCGGTCACTGACCGAACTGCCGCCGATACTCTGGGTGCAGACGACCCCCCCTGGGCTGAGACCGGCGTCACAGGCGCGACCACTCCCCCGGCACAGCCGGCTCGATGCGCTCGCGCCTGGGCCGGGAAACCGGCGCCGACGAAGAGCCGGACAACCTCGCGTTCGGGCAGAAGTCGGGCGTGGCACGTGCCGAATAGGCCGCTGCCCCCGACGGCGACACGCCGGACCCGCTCGTCCTGGCCCGCGGCTCGTGACGGGTCCCGCTCCCCCGCGCCCCGCTTCCGTCCGGGTGCGGAAACCTCGGACCTCGGCAGAATCGATGTGTGGGGGACGGCCCCGGCTGCGCCGCGGGTGCCTACACGAGAGGACCATGCCATGCCCGACTTCCACCCGAAGCACGATCACCTGATCGTCAAGCCGATCGGGGGCCCGACCCCGCAGGACCCGGTGACGTGGAAGGGCGAGGTGGTGGCGGTAGGGCCCGGCCGACAGCTGGGGAGCGGCAAGCCGCACCCGGTGGACGTCAAGGTCGGCGAGAAGATCCTCTTCAACAGGCTCTCCGGGTCGGAGATCACGGTGGAGGGGCAGGAGTACGTCGAGCTTCCCGAGGACGAGGTCCTCGCGCTCTCCGCGGAGTAGGGACAGGGCGACGGGCGTACCCGGCACCCGACGTCCTCGATCCCGACAGCCCCAGGCCCCCCGAGACCTTTGGAGATCCCCGTCATGACCGAGCAGTCACCTGCCCGGATCGGCGTCACCGGCCTGGCCGTGATGGGCCGCAACCTGGCCAGGAACTTCGCCCGCCACGGATACCGCGTGGCTGTGCACAACCGCACGCAGGCGCGGACCACGGCGCTGCTGGAGGAGTTCGGGCACGAGGGCGAGTTCGTGGCCGCCGGGACCACGGAGGAGTTCGTCGCGGCCCTGGAACGCCCCCGTCTGATCGTGATCATGGTCAAGGCCGGGGCGCCGACCGACGCGGTCATCGACGAGCTGGTGCCGCTGCTCGACGAGGGCGACGTGGTGGTGGACGGCGGGAACGCGCACTTCCTCGACACCAGGAGGCGGGAGGCGGCCCTGCGGGAACGCGGACTGCACTTCGTGGGCAGCGGGATCTCCGGTGGAGAGCAGGGCGCGCTGGAGGGGCCGAGCATCATGCCCGGCGGCACACCGGAGGCCTACCGGGTCCTGGGGCCGTTGCTGGAGGACATCGCGGCCAAGGTCGACGGCAAGCCCTGCTGCACCCATGTCGGACCGGACGGCGCCGGTCACTTCGTCAAGATGGTCCACAACGGGATCGAGTACGCCGACATGCAGCTCATCGCCGAGGCGTACGACCTGCTGCGGCACGGAGCGGGACTGCAGCCCGACGCGATCGCCGAGGTCTTCCGGACCTGGAACGCCGGGCGCCTGGAGTCTTACCTGATCCAGACCACCGCCGAGATCCTCGCCCACACCGACGCGGCGACCGGGAAGCCCTTCGTCGACGTCGTGCTGGACCAGGCCGAGCAGAAGGGCACCGGCCGCTGGACGGTCCAGAGCGCGCTGGAGCTCGGCGTGCCCGTGAGCGGGATCGCCGAGGCGGTCTTCGCCCGGGCACTGTCCGGCAGCGTGCCGCTCCGGCAGGACGGGCGGGGGCTGCCCGGCCCCACCGAGACGTGGCTCGACAGCGCGGCGGCGGACCGGTTCGCGGACGACGTCGAGCAGGCCCTGTACGCCTCCAAGATGGTGGCCTACGCCCAGGGCTTCGACCAGATCCAGGCCGGCAGCGCGGAGTACTCCTGGCAGATCGACCCCGGTGAGATGGCCGCGATCTGGCGCGGCGGCTGCATCATCAGGGCCCGGTTCCTGGACCGGATCCGGGCCGCGTACGAGGCGGAGCGGGAGCTTCCCACGCTGCTGACCGACGCGTACTTCCGGGAGGCGCTCGGCTCCGCGCAGTCGGCTTGGCGACGGGTCGTCTCGGTGGCGGCCCAACTGGGGGTGCCCGCCGCCGGCTTCGCAACCGCGCTCGCCTACTACGACAGCCTGCGGGCGGAGCGTCTTCCGGCCGCACTGGTGCAGGGACAGCGGGACTTCTTCGGCGCGCACACCTACCGCCGGGTCGACCGGGACGGGATCTTCCACACCCGCTGGGAGGCCGAGGGCCGCCCGGAGGAACAGCGCTGATACGCCCCTCGACTGGTCCCAGACCAACAGCAGGGTCCTGGTCAGGAACACCAGCACCCCGGAGCAGGCGCAGGCGGCCACCCAACCGCTGCTCGACCGCCTGGACCGGCTGATCGGTGACCCTGCCCGAACATCTGACGGACGACGTCCGGCAGGCCGTCGCCCTCTGCCCCGCCCAGGCGATCCGGCCGGCAGAACAGGAGAGGCGGGAGGACGGGGAATGAAGCGGATCGCCATCGTCGGAGCCTCGGCCGCGGGCCTGACCGCCGCCGAAACCCTCCGCCGCCGTGGGTCCTCCGGCTCCCTGTCCGGGTCCACGGCCTTCTCGGCTCGGCCCCACCCGGTGCGCGGCCCGGCCCGGGAATCGCACATCCGGGCCATGGCCCGCCCGCCGCGCCGCGCGGCGAGCCCGTCTGGCGGCCCTCCCGGCGGGCGGGGAGAATGGTGATCGCAAGGCTTGCCGCCGCGAGACGCGGAGTGGGTAACTGGTGTGAAGAGCTCCCCTCGCCCCGCCGAGTCCGCCACGCCGCTCGCGCCCGGGCCCGGCCCCGGTGAGAAGGGGCTCAGGTCGGGCGCCCTGGGGCTGTTCTCGTCGGTGGCGATCGGGATCTCCTCGACCGCGCCGGCGTACAGCCTGGCGGCGACGCTCGGCCTGATCGTGGCCAGGGTGGGGCTGCAGGCCCCGATCATCACCATGCTGGCGTTCGTGCCGATGCTGCTGATCGCGTACGCCTACCGGGAACTGAACGCCGTCGACGCCGACTGCGGGACGACCTTCACCTGGGCCACCCGCGCGTTCGGCCCACGGGCCGGCTGGATGGGCGGCTGGGGCCTGATCGTCGCCGACGTGATCGTGATGGCGAACCTGGCCGAGATCGCCGGCATCTACGGCTTCCGGCTGGTCGGGCTGGAGTCGCTGGCGACCAACCGGATGTGGACCACCGTGGCCGGCGTGGTCTGGATCGCCCTGATGACGGCGGTCTGCTACGTGGGCATCGAGGTGTCGGCGGCCATGCAGCGCTGGCTGCTCTGCCTGGAGGTCGCGGTCCTGCTGCTTCTCGCCGTCACCGCCCTGGTCAAGGTCTACACCGGCGGCCCGCCGACCGCGGCGCACGTCTCCGCCTCCTGGTTCAATCCGCTGAACGTCCCCTCCGCCCAGGCGCTGACCACCGGGGTGCTCGCCGCGGTCTTCATCTACTGGGGGTGGGACACCGCGCTCGCCGTCAACGAGGAGACCGCGGACAGCCGGCACACCCCCGGACGGGCCGCCGTGCTGTCCACGGTGCTGCTGCTGGTCATCTACGGTCTGGTCGCCACCTCGGCGCAGGCCTTCGCCGGGGTCGGCACCACAGGCATCGGGCTGGCCAACCCGGACAACTCCGGAGACGTGCTCTCCGGCCTCGGCGGGGCGGTGTTCGGCACCGCCGGGCTCGGCCACGCGCTCACCAAACTGCTGATCCTGATGGTGCTGACCTCGGCGGTCGCCTCCACCCAGACCACCATCCTGCCGACCGCCCGCACCGTCTTCTCGATGGCCGCGCACAAGACCGTGCCGTCCGGCTTCGCCCGGCTGCACCGCCGGTTCCTGACCCCGACCTGGTCGACCGTCGGCATGGGGCTGGTGTCGATCGCCTTCCTGGTGCTGCTCACCTCGGTCAGCCGCAACGTGCTGGCCGACTCCATCGACTCGGTGGGCCTGGCGATCGCCTTCTACTACGGCCTGACCGGCTTCGCCTGCGTCTGGTACCACCGCCGGGTGCTCACCCGCAGCCGCCGGGACCTGCTGTTCAAGGGCGTGCTGCCCGGGATCGGCGGGCTGATCATGCTGTTCCTGTTCTGCTACGCCGCCTTCCACGTCTACGCCGCCCCCGGCTACGGCGCGACCTCCCTCCGGCTGCCGCTGCTCGGCCAGGTCGGCGGGGTGACCGTACTGGGGCTGGGCGCGCTGCTGATCGGCGCGGCGCTGATGCCGGTGGTCACCCGGGAGCACACCGCTGCGCTGCGGCTGCAACGCAGCCTGCTGCCGCATCGGCTGCCGGCGCTGAGCGCGGTCGAGTCGGCCAGCCGCTACCTGCCGGCCGACACCCGCTCCGGGGTGGGCGGGGACTGGTACGACGTCATCCCGCTGTCCGGCAGCCGGGTCGGCCTGGTGGTCGGTGAGGTGCTCGGCCACGGCCTGCGGGCCGCCGCCGCGATGGGCCGGCTGCGGGTCGGCGTCCGGGTGCTGGCCCGGATGGACCTGGATCCGGACGAACTGCTCGCCCGCTTGGACGACGTGGTGCGCGAGGAGAACGGCCCGGGCAGCCCGCGCGGCGGCGGCGTGACCTGCCTGTACGCGGTGTACGACCCGGTCGACGGCCGGTGCAGCCTGGCCCGGGCAGGCCACGCGCCGCCCGTCGTGGCCGACCCGGCGGGCGGCGTCCGCTACGCGGAGCTGCCGGCCGGGCGGCCGCTGGGACTGGGCGGCCCGCCGTTCCAGCACGCCGAGCTGGACCTGCCGGCCGGCAGCCTGATCGCCCTGTACACGGACGGCCTGGTGGAGGCCGTCGACGGCCGGCGCGGGCTCGCCGAGACGCTGGCCGGGCTGCGCCGGCCGCTGGAGAGCCTGTGCGATGAGGCGCTGGCGACCCTGCTGCCCGGGCCGGTGGACGACGACGCCGTCCTGCTGCTGGTCCGCACCCGCCGGCTCGACGCCGGGCAGGTCGCCGACTGGCATCTGGCGCCCGACCCGGCGGCGGTCGCCCGGGCGCGTCGCCTGGCCACCGACCGGCTGGACGAATGGGGCCTGGCGGAGCTCGCGTTCACCACCGAGCTGATCGTCAGCGAGCTGGTCACCAACGCGATCCGGTACGCCCCCGGGCCGGTCCGGGTCCGGCTGATCCGGGACCGCAGCCTGATCTGCGAGGTCTCCGACACCGGGCACACCTCGCCGCACCTGCGCCAGGCCGCCCGGGACGACGAGGGCGGGCGCGGCCTGTACATCATCGCCCAGATCACCGAACGCTGGGGCACCCGCTACACCGAGGACGGCAAGACCATCTGGACCGAGCAGGCCCTGCCCGACGAGGGCTGACGGCCGCGACCGGGCATCGGCGTCCCTCGAACGGATCACGCCGAGCGCGTGCGGCTCCGGGGCGCGGGCCGCATCGGGCGGGCCGGAGGTGTCGGCGCGGCGCTGCCGGTCGATCCGGGAGAGGAGAGACGCTTAACTGTGGAGTGGGGAAACGACGCGGCTGTGGGGACGAGCGGGACAGAAGGGCAGTCCGGTGGCTGATGTCTCGAACACGAGGGCGTGGCGTTCGCCGCGGTTCCTGCCCAGGTGGTCGCGCCGGGTCACGATCGGCGGCTATGTGCTGATCGCGATCACGGTGGCGCTGGATTTCACCAGCGGGCCCGGTATCACGTTCGCCCCGATACTCGCCGCCCTCCCCGTCCTGGCCGGTGTGGGCACCCGCCGGGCCACGATCCCGCTGGCGGCCGGGGCGATCGCCGGCGCGCTCGTCGTCGCCATGGCGGCCTACGACGCCGCCGTGCCCGCGATCGTGATGGCGACCTCGGCGGCCGCAGTGGTCATGGTCACCTTCTTCAGCTGCGCCAACGTCGTGGTGGTGACGACCCAGGAGCGGGAACTGGCCAGGGTCCACACGGTCGCCGAGGCCGCGCAGCGTGCCCTGCTGCGCCTGGTGCCCCGGCGGATGGGACCGCTGGCGGTCGCGGTGCGCTATGTGGCGGCGGAGGCCGAGGCACGGATCGGCGGGGATCTGTACGAGGTGATGCCGACCCCGTACGGGGTGCGGTTGTTCCTCGGCGACGTGTGCGGCAAGGGCTTGGCCGCGGTGGAGACTGCGGCCGACGTGCTGGGGGTGTTCCGTGAGGCCGCGCGGGCCGAGCCGGATCTGGCGGAGGTGGCCAGGCGGCTGGACTCGGCGCTCGTTCGTCGTCCGGCGAGCGAGGAGTTCGTCACGGCGGTTCTGGTCAGCATCCCCGACACACCGGGACCGGCGGTCGTGGTCAACTGCGGGCACCCGCCGCCGCTGCTCTGCCATGACGGTCAGGTCAGCACGGTGGAGCCGTCCGTCGACGCACCGCCGCTGACGCTGCTCGGCCTGGTCGGCGGGGACTACCATGCCGAGTCGCTCGCCTTCGACCGCGGCGACCTGCTGCTGCTCTACACGGACGGCGTGTCCGAGGCCCGGGACGCGGCGAACCGGTTCTACCCGCTCGCCGAGCGCCTGGCCGCCCTGCCGCACGGGGAGCCGGACGCCCTGCTGGACGAGCTGCTCCTGGACGTGCGGGCGTACGTCGGCTCCGGGCTGACGGACGACGCGGCCCTGCTGGCCGTCCGCCGGGAGCGGTGACCGGTTCATCGACTCCATCGGAGCGAGCCCGCGTACCCCTCTCCCGGGCGCTACCGCCACGAGGAGCACGGGCCGGGCGACTACCGGGGCGGCGGTTGGTGCCGGTACTCCTCCAGCGCCGGCGAGGTCCTCATCGCGAGGAAGTTCGTGACGGTGTACTCGGCCAGCCCCGCCACCGAGTACGGGTCGCTCCTGGTGATGTCCTCGATCTGCGTCCGGTCGACACCGACCGCCACGATGACCGCACCATCGCGGGGGTCCTTGGGGCCCGATGCGATGAAGACGCCGGATTCGTAGTTCGAGTCGAGCCAGGCGACGTGCTCGGGGTGGGCCGCTTCGATGCGCTCAAGCGGCGCGATGTAGGTCAGCTCAAGAATGAACATGATCAATATCATAGCGCTGAGTAACCGACCGGTCGCGCAGAGGAAGCATCGGCGACGCGCCGACCAGCCTGTGGCCCGGGGCGGCCCGACGGCCTCCCGTCACCCCGTTCCGGTGGTGAGCACCATGCGGAAGCGGGCGGCACCGCGGAGCATCCTGTGGTACGCCTCGTCGGCCCGGTCGAGCGGCACGGTCTCGATCATCGGGCGGATTCCCTGCAGGGCACTGAACGCCATGGTGTCCTGGATGTCCTGCGCGCTGCCGGCCGGGTGGCCGCGGACGGTCCGGGCGCGCATGAGCAGCTGGACCGGGGCGATCCCCAACGGCTCGGTGTCCGCACCGATGACCACCAGTTCGCCCCGGTGGGACAGCCCGTCCACGGTCGCCGTGATGGCGGCGGAGTTCGCGGCGGTGGCCAGGACGACCCTGGCGCCGCCGAGGGACTGCAGCGCGTCCGCGACGGGCGTGCCGGCCGTGCTGTCGATGTAGTGGTGCGCGCCGAGCTGCTTGGCGTAGTCGGCCTTGTCTGCGCCGCGGGCGATGGCCACGGTCTCGAAGCCCATGGCGGCCGCGTACTGCACGCCCAGGTGGCCGAGGCCGCCGATGCCGAGTACGGCGACGAGGTCGCCCGGCCGTGCGGAGCTCGTCCGCAGCCCGTTGTACGTGGTCACCCCGGCGCAGGCCATCGGCGCGGCATCGGCGGCCGCCAGCGCGTCGGGGATCCGGGCCAGGGCATCGGCCGGCACCACCACCGCCTCGGCGTAGCCACCGTCGTACGCCCCGCCGGGGACCTTCAGGTTCAGGCACAGGATGAGGTCGCCCCGCCGACAGGCGGCGCAGTGCCCGCAGCTGCCGCCGAACCAGCCCACCGCGACGCGGTCGCCCACCCGCCAGCCGGTGCTCTGCGTTCCCTCGCCGAGCTCCTCGATGCGCCCGGCGATCTCATGCCCGGGGACCAGCGGAAACCGGACGCCCGGCAGCCCGGCGTTCACGAACATGGCGTCGCCGTGGCAGATTCCGCAGGCCTCCACGGCGATTCGTACGTGCCCGGGGCCCGGCCGCGGCACGTCACGCTCGACGATCTCGAACGGCCCGCCGGCGGAGGCCACCTGTGCCACTCGATGGGTACTCATCCGGATTCCTCCCGGTGCACCGGCACGAACAGCTCTCACCATCAGCAGACCAGCTCCGGTCTGATCACGCTCGCCGGGACCGGCTCGGGCCGTCGGCGCCGATCGCCCTGGACGGGCTCGGGGCGGGCGTGGCCGTGGTGCGTGATCGTCCGGGTCGGGCCCTGCGCACCGGCGGCGGGCGGATTGGTGCACCCGCACGGACTTCTTCGCGACGGGCCGGGAGGGGTGGGCGTGCATGGCGAACGCACACAGCACCTGCCAGGCCTGACGAACCTGACACTCCGTCGGATCCGCAACACCTCCGGTCGGGCCGCCTACGGCGCGGCGGGCTGCCGCCGGACGTCCTGGAGATGGCCGTGTGACGGCAGAAGAGCGGCGGCCGGCTTCGGCCTTCCCGTCTCCGACGACGAGCGGATCGCAGAAGTCGATCGGTACGTGGCCGCTCCCCCGCCGCTTCGAGGTGCATGGGCAGCTCCGCCGAGAGACGCTGGGCGAGTCCGTCTGATGGACCACCGACGACACAGGAGGTGTTCATGAGACGCAAGTACTGTGCAGCGGTCGCCCTCACCGCCGCCGTTCTGTTCACGGGAACGGGGGCGACGTACGGGACCGCAAGCGGCGCTCAGCCTCCCGCTACGCGCAGTGTCGTGGCGAGTACCGCCCAACTCCCCACCGAACAACAGATCGCCGCCCTGTTCGACAAGTGGAACGCGGCTCTGGCCACCGGCGACCCGAACCGTGTCGCGGACCTCTACGCCCCCGATGCCGTGTTGCTGCCGACCGTCTCCGACATCCGTACCAGTCGCGCCGGGATCGTCGACTACTTCACGAAGTTCCTGGCGAGCAAGCCCGTCGGAAAGATCCAGGAGCGGTTCATCACCGTCCTGGACCCCACGAGCGCCGTCGACACGGGCCTCTACCAGTTCACGCTGACCGACAAGAACGGCGACAAGTCCACGGTCAACGCCCGCTACACCTTCGTCTACGAGCTGCGTGGAGGCAGGTGGCTGATCCTCAACCACCACTCCTCGGCCCTGCCTTCTCCGGGCTGATCCGGCTACCCGTCGAGCCCCCGGTCGGCCGCGAGGTTGGTCGGGCCGCCCTTGCGGACGGTGTCGTCACCGATGCGCAGCGCCGCCACGCTGTCCGGACGTTCGGGGAACGGCACGAGGGCCTGTGTCCGCGCTTTCGCGCGGGCACAGGCCCTCGTGGGTCACTCCGGTGGTCCCTGTCCGGCCCCCGGGGTGAGGGGAAGCCGAAAGGTCGGCTTAGTACCAGTGGTGGGACTGCCAGAAGTTCCAGGCGGCGTTCGGGCTGCCGTAGCGGGTGTTCATGTAGTCCAGTGCCCACTTGATCTGGGTGGTCGGGCTGGTCTTCCAGTCCGCACCGGCGGAGGCCATCTTGGAGGCCGGCAGCGCCTGGCCCAGTCCGTACGAGCCCGAGCTCGGGTTGGTCGCGGTCACGCTCCAGCCGGACTCGTGGGAGATGATCTGGCTGAACGAGGCCAGCTGGTCCGCCGGCACGATCTGGGCGGCGATGGCCTGCGGGGAGGCGTCGGCGGCCGAGGCGACCGCGGGGACCACGGCGGCACCCAGGGCCGTCACACCGGCGGCACCGGCAAGAATCGCGGCAGAGGTACGCATACGGAGCTTGAAAGCGGGCATGTAGAGCAAGACCTCAATCGGGTTGGGCCGAGTCACTCCCCGTTTCGGACCGAGGCCGGACAGGGGCCGTAACGGTCGCGGGGCGTGGCTTGGCGGTAGGCCGTTCACCGGCGGGACAGGTGCCGGTGTGGCTTGATGCAGCAATTGTTGCCAGGCAGGACCGGTCACCGACAAGACCCCCTCGCTACGACCCGCCGTCGTAGCCATGGGTGAACGGCACCGGTCCGCAGGGGTGGGCGCCCGGAGCGCGCCGGTCCCCGCCGACGCCTCTCGGCCTGCGCAAACACCCTCCAGCCATCCGCCAAATAGTCTCAAAATGGAGCAAAACGGACACCACTATCCGTCGTCGTACACCGCATTCCCGTGTGAGCGCACTCACCACACAGGCCCCGGCAACATCACCGACCGGCCCGCCGCCACCACGCTGAGTCAACACCGGGCGGCCGCCATTGAGATCGCCACCACACCCGGCCGACGCGCGAACGGCGCCGAAGGGCATTCCCTCAGCTGCCGGTCCTCCCGGCCGGCACGACGGCAGCCGGGCACCGGCGCGAAGCCGTCGCAAGGTCGCGGCGGGGTGCGGTGGCGGGGTCGGGGCCCTGTCCAGGGGGTGGAATTCCGCGCGCGGTGGACGGCGCGCGCGGCACCGTGGACGGCATGATTCTGCAACCGGAGACCGACGACCTCGCCGCCTACCTCGCGGCGGACGAGGTGATCGACCACAAGCACCCGGAGCTGCGGCGGGCGGCCGCCGGGCTGGCCACGCCGGAGGCGGCGTTCCACTACGTCCGCGACCAGGTGGCACACTCCGCGGACGCGGGCTCGTACAGCGGGGCGTTCCGCGCCTCCGAGGTGCTGGCCGCGCGCAATGCGATCTGCCACGGCAAGTCCCACCTGCTGGCCGCGCTGCTGCGGGCGCAGGGCGTGCCAACCGGCCTGTGCTACCAACGACTGGAGGACGGCGAGGGCGGATTCGTGCTGCACGCCCTCAACGCCGTGCACCTGGACGGCCGCTGGTCCCGTCTGGACGCCCGGGGCAACCGCGAGGGGGTGGACGCGCAGTACGACCTCAATCGGGAACGGCTGGCCTGGCCGGTCCGGCCGGAGCGGGGCGAGCGCGACTACCCCGTGGTCTTCGTCGCACCGCCCGCCTCGCTGGTCCGGGCGCTCGCCCGGGCAGTGCCGGGCCGGTTCGGCCACGACTACCTGCCGGCCGAACTTCCGGGTGACGCGTCGGCCGGCCTCGGGTGAAGCGGGCGACCGCCACACATGAGCAGACACGCCCCCCTGGAGCCGCCCTGACCGGCGCCGTACGGAGCTACGGACCCGGCGTGTAGGGGTTGCCGATGGGATTGCCGTCCGGAGGCACGTGTCCGTGCAGGGGCAGGATCGCCGGATGCGTGCCCAGCCGGATTCCGTACCGGCGCCGAAGGCGGTTCATCTCCAGCAGGGCTATCCCCGTGACCGTCACCGGCGCGCCCAGGATGAAGACGACGCCCAGAGCGAGGCCGAGGCCGTGCAGGTCACCGGAGAGCAGGTCCGGGACCGCCATCAGCCACGTCGTCACGGTGGCGAGCAACGGCGGCAGACAGCGGTGCACTCCCGCGGTGCCGAAGAAGTTGTCGGACACGCAAAGACCCCCGGCGCCCACGAACCAGGTGAGCCAGAGCGCCGCCATGAGGCACAGCAGCATGCGGAGCGGGGAAGCACCGTTCGCCAGCATCCACGTCAGCACCATCACCACGACCGAACCGATGAACAGCAGCAGCAGTTTGAGCGAGTTCACCAGCGGGGTGCGCAGCTGGCGGACGGTTCCGGTACGCCGCCACACGTAGAGCATCACACCGATCGTCAGCGGCGTGATCAGCAGCAGGACGAGACTCGCCGTCAGCACCTTTTCCAGCATCCCGTCGAAGGAGAAACCGCCCTCCACGAAGCTGTAGACACCGATCGCCGCGACCACGCCGCAGATGACCCGGACGCGTTTGAGGGACTCCACGGCGGGATCGACCGACTCGGGCACCCACGCCGGGTGGAAGACCGCCTTCGCCACGTTCTTGGGATTGCGGAACGACCTCACGGTCAGCCTGTCGCTGAGCCAACGCTCACGCCCGCCGGTCAATTGCCGTCCCCCTGCTTCTCGGTCTGTCAAGATCGCCGGAGAGTCTATGGGAGGGGCACGGCGCGCTCCGATCTCCGTCTCCCGCTCAGCGGCCGGATGCCGCAGGTCAGCTGGCGGAGGACGGCGATGCAGCCGGCCTCCTGCGCCGGCCGGCGTGGGCGGCGGGTCAGAACTGCCAGGTGGGGTCGTCGGCGATCGCCAGCAGGGCGGCCTCGTCCAGGCCCGCGTCCGGTTGTTCGGCCCACTGCTGGAGCGTC
>NZ_JBIWNZ010000067.1:0-12874 GCF_044767505.1 Kitasatospora sp. NPDC101235 | reverse complement strand
GCGGACCGTCTCCATCTCCTCAGGTGTCACACCCGAAAGAAGATCACAACCTATCCGACAACGATCACTTGGGGTACCTAACAAAGCCCTACTAGGCGCCAGTCGATGAGTCCGCGACTGAAGCAGGAGAACCGGCGAGCAACCAAGCGGCAGCCGCACGGGCGGGTGGGCACGCACCCGCTGGCGCTGACCGGCTGCCAGAATCGGGCCGCTTCGCCGCCCTTGCGGGACCCGGCGCCGTCAGCGGAGCGGGCCCAGGTGGCCGTTCCCGCCGGCCCGCTGGGCCGCTGGGCCGCTGGGCCACTGGGCCGCTGGGCCGACGCCGGAGCCCAGGGGCTCCGGCCCTGTGGTGCGCCGGTGCGCGGGGTGGCCAGGCGGTGTGTTCGCGGGCGGCCGGCTGTTCCCAAGGGGTTCGGTCGGTGTTCTCTGGTGTGCCGCAGAATTTCGGGTGGAGGTGTTCTCGCGAGACGGCTGATTTCGTCTCCTCGACAACCCTCCCGATAGCCATGCCGCTGGCTCTTCGGCGGGCATGCTCGCGCACTGGGAATATCTTCTGAAGGCTTTCCCTTTCGACTTCTCCACGGGATCTGTTTTATCGGGCTGGCCCGGAATGCACGAAAGGGCACCGTGGTGGAGTGGCCACGGTGCCCTTTCGTCGACAGTTCAGTGCCGGTTCGGGTATTTCCTGGCGTGGATGAGGCGGATCTCCCACCAGGGGTCGTCCGGCTTCTCCTTCCGGGCCCGGCGCTCCTCGCGTGGGGTGGGTTTGGGCAGGAGGAGTCTGCCGAGCCCGTTGTTGCGGCGGGCGAGGTCGCAGGAGGGGCACTCCACGGCCTCGGCGGGGGCTTCCTCGGTCAGTTCCAGGCCGGAGCCCGGTGTGCCACCGAGGGGGCCCTTGCAGGTGTAGCAGGGCCAGCGTGCGGCGTGGGCGTCGCGCACGGCCTGCTGCTTGCGTTCCCGCTCGGCCTTCCAGGCCTTGGTCTGGCAGCCGCCGCAGAGGCTGGTGCCGTCACTGGGCCTGCCGGTGTGGATCTCGTCGCAGCGGCGGTTGCAGCCCGGACAGCGGGTCGCTTCCAGCCGCTGGTGGCGGGCTTCGCGTTCGGCCTGGTGCTCGGCGTCGAGGCAGGCCTGGACGCGGGCGGTGTACTCGGCGTGGGCGAGGGCGTCGGTGAGGGTCTGCCACTGCCGGCCGCCGAAGCGCCACCAGATCGCGGCGTGCGGCCCGTTCTCCTTCAAGTCGTCGAGGTGGCAGGCCAGGGTCGGGATCCGCCCGGTGAAGTCGAGCGGGTCGTGGCGCGGCGGGGCCCAGTGCCGGGCGGTGAGGTCCTGGACCTTGGTGATGAGGTTGTTGAGGCCGCGGGTGCCTGCGCGCCGCCGAGGACCAGGGCGATGGGCGGCAGGCTGTGGGGGCTGGCCATCGGGTACGTGCGCCGCCAGGTCGGCAGCTTCTTCGCGTGGCTGTGGTGGCCTTTGTGCTTGGGGTCGTTGTAGGTGAGGGCGAAGTACTCGGCGTAGCGGTCGAATTTGGCGGCGATGACGTCGGGGGTCTCGTTGTGGAGGTCGACTTCGACCAGGAGCACGGGCACGTTGTCGGTGGGTGCGGTGAGGACGGCGTCGGCGAACTGGTTGCGGTCGCCGGGCAGCGGGTGCGGGGCTTCGGTGGTCCAGTCGGCGATCCGGCCGATCGACTTGCCCGGGGTGGCGGGGCTGGTGAACGCGACGATGGTGTCGTTGACGGCCATCGCGTGTGGGGCGCCGGTGGTGCGGCCGACCGAGCGGGCCCGGCCGCCGATCTTCCGTTCGGAGGGCAGCGTGGACTTCGCGGCATCCAGGCCCAGGTCGGCCAGCCCCCAGATCACCGCCCCGGCCCCCGGCGGCCGGACGGGCCGGCGCTTCGCCGCGCGCACCGGTGACAGCCCGGCCGATCGGTCGCTGTCGGGCGGCTCCGGCTGCCTCGGGAGACCGGAAGTGCTGCCACGCTGCTCGGCCAGCTTGTTCTTCGCGAGGTCACGCAGCGCCGAGGCCACGGTGTTCGGGTGCTCGTGGTCGGGCCTGGCCAGGAGCCAGACCTGCTTGACCGTGGCGACCTTCAGCACACCCAGCATCTGAAGCACGCTGTGGCGCAGCGGACCCGTGCTGCCGTTGGGGTAGGCCTTGGCGCGGACGAACGCCGTGCGGGTCTTCGCTGCCGGCCGCTGTCCCTGTCCCTCGCCGTCGTGGCTCATCGCTGGTGCTCCCCGCGGTCGGTGATCTTCCTCCTTCGATACCTCATGCCACCGACAGTGCGACCCGGGCCCACCATCGCCCGCCGCCGCCCCGTTCGTCGTTCAGCCTGGTCATCGAGCGGGCGCGGCCGACCGGCCGGAGAGGAGAGGGGCCAGGCAGCGGCCCTGGAGCGCGCAAACGCCGCACGCCCCAGACCCACCGCCAACAACCAACCACCCACAGACAAGGACAAGGGGCACAGAGGGGTTGCCGGGGTTTCGGCCGGCCTTGATTCGGGTGCCTGACCTGCGGAAACGCGATCGTTCCGATGGCGGCTGGTGGTCGGGGAGTTGGAGGGGGAACAGGTCAGGGAACAGGAAGGGGAATCCTGGGCCTCTGGCGGGGCGTCAGCGGAGCGGAATCACCGCTGACGGGCTCCCGGCCAGCGTACCCGCGCGGGGCCGGGACGGCGGCCGGGCTGGCGGCGGCCTCCCGGTCGAGCGGGGCGGCGTAGGGCTGTGCTGGGCGAGGTGGAACGCGTTTTCCAGGACGGCGGCGGGGGTGCGGACGTGGCGCAGCGCGGCGATGGGGGGGCGGCGGCTTGCTCGGCGGGCCCTGGGGCGGGCTGTAGGGCGTCCGGGCGTGCCGGGGTACCGGTCCCCAGCACGCCGGTGCGCGCCACCGGTCCAGCGGCTTCGGTCTGAGCAGGGTCGTGGCCTGCCGGCGACGCGACCGCTACCCGCCCGACGGCTCACGCTGCCTCCGGGAGGAATCGCGAGGCCTCGATCCTGGGATTCCTCCCCGTCAGCCGGTCCGTCGTGGGTTAGCTGTAGTGGGCGAACACCCGGTCCCTCTCCGTCTCCCAGCTCCAACCCGGTTCGTCCCCGCGCCGGAACGGTGCGGTCTTGGCGAGCACCTCGAACTGTGCGGATGGCCGTTGGCTCTGCTTGTTCACCACGATGGCGGTCAGGATGACCGGAACGCCCCTGTCGGCTTCAACCCGGCACGCGGCCTCCAGGAGGTTGCTCATCAACGTGCCCCGGGGCGGGACCGAAAAGCCTGCGTCTCTCAGCGATTCGCTCAGCGTGCCGTAGTAGTCGGTCCGGCCTTCGGTTGCCCAGCCTTTGATGATCTCGACCATGCTGTCCCGGGCCGCGCACCAGGCGTCGGAGCCGTGCTTCAGCCGGGGGAATTGAGTGTCAGTCATCCTGGTATGGCAGCACAGGAACGGTGCGGGGCGGAAGGGCGTCGGCCGTCCAGCACGCGCTGGGCGCCACCAGGAAAAACAGCCCCGCAGGGTGGAGAGCCCCTGCCGTCCGGACCGTCACCCAAACTGTCAGGCGACACGGGACTGTCAGGGACTGGCGGCAGGACGTATCGCGTGCTCGGCCGCAGCACAGACCTTTGCCTTGACCGATCGGCGGCAGGTCCAGTGACACCCCGATGACCCGAGCTACTGACATCTCGTGTCGTTTCCACTGACAACTGGATGTCGTCCGACAGCGCGGGCCGCCGGCGGCCCCGGTGGGTGACCGGCCCCGGCCTCGGGGAACATCGGTACAGCGGTTGGCGCCGAGAAGGATCATGGTCGGATACGGCTCGGCGCAGGTTGCCGTAAGCCGTACCGACGGCTCCTGTCCCGGGGGTAGTGGGTTGGGGCTCAGCTGTCGGACTTGATGACTTCCATGGTGAGGTAGGAGATCACTCGGCTGACGCCGGGGATGGTGACGAGCTTGGTCATCTGGAAGACGGCGTAGGCGTCCGCGTCGGCGACGGCGACGCGGAGGAAGTAGTCGGGTACGCCGAAGACCCGGCGGACCTCGATGACCTCGTCGAGTGCGGCGACGGTCGTCTCGAAGTGCCGGAGGCTGTCGACGTCGGTGACGGAGACCTCGACGGAGACGATCACCTCAACTCCCCGTCCCATGGCTGCGGGGTCGACGATCGCCCGGTAGCCGGTGATCACCCCGCGCTCTTCCAGCCTCTTGAGCCGTCGCAGGCACGGCGGGGGCGTCAGCCCTACCCGCGCTGCCAGGTCGACGTTCGACATCCGCCCGTCCTGGCGCAGGTGAAACAAAATGTCGCGGTCGATCGCATCAAGAGTTTCATCATTGCCCATAACGGCGATTCTAGCGCGAAATCGGCAACCAAATGAGGCTCGTTATTTCCTAAAATTGCTCAGAGGTCAGTCAAGGCATCCGGTTTGTTGCGTCCCGCAGGCCGGCTTCGACTAGGAGACACCGATGAGCGCACGTTCCGACCTGGTTGCCGCGTGGCTGGAGCCGCGAGCTGAGGAGATGGTCGACTTCCTCACCCGCCTGGTCGCCGAGCCCACCGAGAACCCGCCCGGCACGGGCTTGGGCCGGTGCGCGCGGCTGCTGGAGGAGGAGATGCGCCGCCTGGGCCTGGAGGCCGAGCTGGTGGAGATCACCGGCCCGCACACCCTGGAGGAGCCGTTCATCGTGCGCGGCACCGCTGGGGAAGAGGGGAAGCTGCTGTACTTCCACGGCCACTACGACGTGGTGCCGGTGCAGGACCGCGGGCAGTTCACGATGCGACGCGAGGGCGGCAAGCTGTACGGGCGGGGGACGGCCGACATGAAGGGCGGCATCGTCAGCATGCTCTACGGGGCGGCGGCCGCGAAGGAGCTGGGCCTGACCGGGAACGGCCGCATCGTGATCCACCTCGTCCCCGACGAGGAGACCGGCAGCGTCGTCGGCGCCGGCCACCTGCGCGAACACGGCATGATCGACCCGTCCGCGGTGGCGATGGTGACCGGCGAGCCCAGCGGCACCAGCATCTGGAACGCCGCCCGCGGCGCCATCAGCCTCAAGGTCAGCTTCGAGGGCCGCGAAGCCCACGTCGGACAGGCCGCGTTCGGCATCAACACCTTCGCCCACATGGTCCACGTCGCCCAGCCGCTGCTGGCCTACGCCGAGGAGATGGCCGCCCGGCCCACCGGCTACACCATGGACCCCGACGACCCGACCGGGTCGATGGTCGTCGTCGGCGGCCTGTCCGGCGGCGGGTCGAACTTCAACGTCGTGCCCGCCGACGCCTGGTTCACCGTCGACAGCCGCTTCAACCCCGAAGAGGACCTGCACGCCGAACTGGAACGGATGCAGACCCTCATCCGCGACGCCGCCGCCGAGGTGGACGCGAAGGTCACCGTCGAGGTCACCCAGTTCCAGCCGCCCGCCGGCACCCCGGCCGACCACCCCGCCGGAGCCGCGCTGGCGGCCTGCGTCGAAGAGGTCCGCGGCGAACCGGCCAGGTTCGAGATGTGCGGAGGAATCCTGGAGAACCGCTGGTACGACCAGCTCGGCATCCCCGCCTTCGGCTACGGCGCTGGCCGCCTGGACGTCTCCCACGGCCCCAACGAGCACGTCGACGAGCAGGAACTCATCCGCACCGCCGCCGTCTACGCCCTCTACGCCGCCGACACCCTCGCCTGACCTCCCCCGTCCGGGCCGGACGGCCGGCTGCACGGCCGCCCGGCCCGCGCAGGGCGTTGGCCGAGCCGTTGGGGTTGTCGGCGCCGTGGTGCGGGGCGTCGTCCAGGAGGCCGTCGGCGGTGCTCGCGAATCACCTGATCGCCTGGTGGTGCTCCGCGGGCGGGCCCAGGATGAGCACTGATACTTTGTGTATAAGTTCGATTACGCGAGGTGATGATCATGTCCTTCTGTGAACCCACTCCCGCCCAGCGCGCCGCCGTCCTGGAGCTGGTCGCCGCCGACGCCCCCGCGAGCACGTCGCCCGAGCAGGCACCGGAGATGCTCGGCCTGCTGCTGCTCGCTTTGCTGCTGTCGGCCAACCCGACCAAGCGGGAGCCGGTCGAGGACGCGTCCGAAGGCGTCCTGCAGAGCCTGTCCTGCGCCATGGCGTTCTGAGCGAGCGGCTGGATTCCGCCAGTGACCCGTACCTCCGGTTGCGCGTCGGTCGAAACCGCGACGCACCTGTTGGCGGACGACATCGCCCGTGCCCTGAGCGGCGCGGGCGATGCGTTCCGTCTGGAACAACTCGCCGCCCGGCACGCCGAGGCGGCCGGACTGGGGGCCCTGCGGGCGCTCGGCACGGACGTGCTCGCGCCGTTCGTCCTGGACCGCCGCCCGCTCGCTCCCGCAGACGTCACGCTGCTCAGCGAGGCCGTGCGGGCCTTCCCCGCCCCGCTGCCGGCCGACCCCGCCACCGCGCGGCTGTGGGCGCTGCGCGACTGGGCACTCAGCCGCACCCTGGCCGACCTCGGAGTCGACGCGCTCGGCTGGGTCGGGCTGAGCGAACCGAGGGAACCGGCGGAGGACGAGTGCGCGCCGTGGCCGACCTGGACCGCCTCGCTCGGCCGGCTCTCCGCGCTGGCCCTGCCCGCCCTGGCGAGCCCGCAACGCGAGCAGGCCAAGGCCCGCCGGATCGACCTCGGACGCGGGCTCACCCACGCCCTGCTCCTGCGCGACCGGCTGCACGCGGCCCGGCTGGCCCGCTGGCTCGCCCTGGACGCCCGCACCCACCCGGAACCGCTGCTGTCGCCCGCGCTCGACCACCTCGACGCCCTCGCCGTCGACCAGCCGCGGGTGCGGTTGGAGACCACGGTCGCCCGCCGCTACCTCGACCAACCGGAGGCCGAGCGCTGATGGACCTCGCCGCGCTCACCATCCCCCACCAGATCGGCGCCCGGGCGCTGGCCTGGCTGGACTCCGTCCGCGGCTGCTTCGCGCTGCCACCCGACGCGCCCGCGCACGAGATCGACGGACCGAGCCTCAAGGCGCTGAGCGAGCTCGCCCTCGCAGCCTCGCTGGTCAAACGCGAGACGGTCGGCGGGCCCGACACCGCGCGCACCGCGGACACCCTGCTCAACTTCGCCTGGCAGCAGTTCCGCGCCGGCGACCTGCTCGACGAGATGCAGCGACACACGCCCTCCGCGACCCATCCGATGGAGATCTACTCCAGCTTCGCCGCGGCCGGCTACCGCCACCAACCACTGGAGGACGTGCTGGCCCACCTGGTCGGCACGCGGTCCGCCCGGGTCCCCGAGCACGTGCCGAACCGTCACCTGGCGGTGGTGGCCGCAGCGCGCCGGATCGGCCTGCCCGAAACCAGCGACCGCGCGGCACTCATCGAGCGCACCTGGCTCGGCGGCCGGCCCGAGCCGTGGATGCTCGACGCGAACAACGCCTACGGCGTCACACACACCGTCTTCCACCTCACCGACTGGGCCGCCGACCCAGACGGGCTGCCCGAGCACCTGCACGAGTACCTGCACCGCTGGCTGCCCGCCTGGGTCGAAGTCTTCGCCGCGACCCGCAACTGGGACCTGCTCGGCGAACTGCTCGCGGTGGGCGCCTGCCTGCGGCAGCCGCTGTTCTTCCCCACGGTCTGGCAGCTGCTGGCCCAGGCGCAGCGGAGGGACGGCATGATGCCCAACGGCATCACCAGGCCGCCGGACGAGCCCGAACGCGCCTTTCGCAACCACCACCACCCGACCATCGTGGCCGTGGTCGCCGGCACGCTCACCATCTCCCGGGCACTGACCACCGCAGGCGCGTCGGCATGACGGTCGACGCCGACCGGGCAGAACTCGCCGAACTGCTCACCGCCGCTACCGCCGAGCTCACCCGGGAGCCGTCGGTACCGGGCTTGGTGGTGGCCGCCGTCCGCGGCCCCGAGTCGGCGGTGCACTGCCAGGGGGTGCTGCGCCATGGCGGGGCGGCGCCGGTGGGCCCGGACACGCGATTCGAGACCGGGTCGCTCACCAAGACCTTCACGGCCCTGCTCCTGGCCGACCTGGCCGCCCGCGCCGAGGTCGGCTACCAGGAGCAGATCACCGCCTACCTCCCCGCCCACGCCCGACCGCGGCGCAGTTCGGTGACGCTGCTCGACCTGGCCACCCACCGCGGCGGGCTGCCTCGCCTGCCCCCCGGCTTCCTCCGGCGCGCCGGATGGCGCCTGCTCACCGACCCGTACGCGCGCTACATACTGGACGACCTCTACGCGGCCACCGCCCGCCTGCGCCCGACGTACCGGCCCGCGGCGGCCCGGTACTCCACCTTCGGCATCGCATTGCTCGGACAGCTGCTCGCGAACGCCACCGGGCAGCCCTACGACCAACTCCTCACGGACCGGATCCTGCACCCACTCGGACTGACCCGCACCGGCGCGACCACACTGGCCGACGACCCGACGGCGGCCAGCGGACACCGCCGCGCACACCCGGTGCCCTACTGGACCTTCCAGGCAATCGCCCCGGCGGGAGCACTGCACTCCACCGGGACGGACCTGCTGCGCTACCTGCAATCCCAACTGGCACCCGGCCAGGGCCCGCTGGGCACCGCCATCGCCCAGACACAACAGCCCGGACCGACAATCGACACCGGACCCGAGCAGTTCAGCCCCGGCTGGTTCTGCCGGACCCACAACGGACGCACCCGGTTCTGGCACTCAGGCGGCACAGGCGGATTCACCAGCTACCTGAAGTTCTGCCCGGACACCGCAACCGGCATCGCGGTCCTCGCCAACACCACACCAGCCAGACGCCAACACGCAATCTCCCTCGGACAGCGACTCTTCGCGCAACTGATGACGACCACCACCTGAGCCGGCGGTCGTTCCAGGACGAGCCGTGGTTCGGCTCGCTGCCGACGCTGACCGCGGCGGCGTGCGCCACCGAGCGGCTGCGGCTGGGGACGCTGGTGTCCTCGGTCAAGCCGCGTTCACCCATCGCGGCCTGACCTGCGAGAACACACTGCGGACGGTCCCTGGCGGCCCACTCGGGAAGAGCCCCCGGCAGGCCGCCACGGCCTTCGCCGCTCCCAGCAGCAGCTCCGCGCTCAGCGGAGTTGAGCTGGGGCTTCGGTGGCGAGCCGCTCGAAGACGGCGAGGTCGTTCTCGAAGATCGAGTCGGGCACCGGCCAGTGCAGCACGACCTCGTCGATGCCCAGCTCCTGGTAGGTGCCGGCCCAGTCGACGAAGGCGTCCAGCGACTGCAGCGGCTTCTCCGCGGTAGAGCCCTGCAGCAGCACCTTATTGAGCGTGGCGGCGTCGCGTCCGCGCTCCGCGCAGGCGGCGGCCGGCTTCTCCGGCTGCCCCGCGACCACGACCGGCACGTCCGCCGGGCCGCGCGGGTCGCCGTAGGTGACCCAGCCCTGCCCGTACTCGGCCGCCTGCTTCAGCCCGTGCGGGCCGGTGGCGGCGACGTAGAAGGAGACCCGCGGGGTCTGCACGCAGCCGGGGATGTTCCTGGCCTCGACTACGTGCCGTGCCGGGTGGTTCGGGGCTGGCTCCGCCCGGCGGCGCGGGCGGAACGGGGCTGCCGTTCAGGAGGGGAGGCGGCTCAGTGCTGCGGTGGCGATGCCTTCGATGTAGGTCGGGGCGTCGGTGGGCTGGCCGGTAAGCTCGACGATGGCGACCCTGGCGCCGCTGCGCAGGACCGCGACCCCGCCGCTGACGGCGCCGTCGCCGTTGTAGGCCGGGTACCAGTGGGCGGTGCCGCCGGTGACGGTCAGGGTGTGGGCCGCGCCGTAGTGCCAGTGGCCGGCGGGCTCGTCCTGGCAGTCCTGAACGAGCGCGACGAGCTGCTGCTCCCAGGTGGTGGCCGCGGTCCCGGTGGGGGCGCTCGCGGCCGACTCGAACAGTCGGCCATCGGTGTCGAAGGTCCAGGTCACGGACGCGTACGCGGTGGCCTTGTCCTTGGTCAGGTCACGCATCGTCTCCTCGCCGGAGCACGCGGACAGCCCCTGGCGTCCGGTCAGCGCAACGGTCGCGCCGACCGGGTTCAGGCCCTGCTGGAAGTCCTCGCTCTGGACGAGGGCGGCGGAGCCGAGTCCGGGCGCGGCGACCGCGACCGCAGCCGGGTGGGCGGCGACCGCGGTGCGGTGCGCGGCGTTGTGCGCGGCCCCGTCGGCGGTGGCCGACTGGGTGCCGACGACGCCGGCCGTGATCAGTGCGGCGGCGAAGCAGGCCGCGGCGGCGACCCGGTTGCGGCGAACGGACTTCTGCTGGACGGTCTGGTTCTCGGTCATCTGGTCCCCCTGCTGGTCGGGACGCCTGCTGCGTCCTCGTACAACCGGGGAGATGCCGCCGGGGAAGGGAAAGTTGGAGTGCCGACCGGCTGTTTCACAGCTGTGACAGAGCGGTCCTGACGACGCGGTCCATCGCGGCCGTCCCCAGGCAGGCATCGACCTCCAGCACCCCGTAGTGGCTGCCGCTGCGCAGCACGGCGATGCCGCCGCAGGGCTCCTTGCCCTCGGGCGCCCTACCGGTGGTGTTGAGGGATCCCTGATAGGTGCCCATCCAGTTCGCGGTGACGTCCGGGGCGAGCTGCACCGTCGTGGTCCTTCCGTAGACCCAGTGCCCTGGCGCTGCCTCCTGGCAGGGCACCTCCTCCAGCAGCAGGCGGTCGGCGAAGTTCTGCGCCAGGGAAGGGCTCCTGGTCTCGGCGGCGATCTCGCGGGCGACCTGGTCGACGCGGTCGGCGGCCAGCGTGGGGTCGTCCGGGGAGGTGCGGGGGCTGGTCATCAGTCCGCGGAAGTGGGCACCGCGCCCGCCCAGGGTCTGCGTGAGGGTCTTCTCGCCGGAGCAGGCCGCGTTGGCGTAACCCCCGTCGCCGTACCGGTCGGTGACGTGGATCCGCCCGGTGTCGACGTCCGGGCCGAACGCCGCGGGTTCCAGAAGGTTCGCGGTCGTCACTGGCCCGGTCGCACCGGTCGCACCGGTCGGCGAGGCGGAGCCGGAGGCCGAGGACGCGGGCGTCGGGACGGACACGCCGGGCGTCGCGGGAGCGGACGCGCCCTGGGATGCTCCGCCGAGCGCGGCACCCGAGCGCGCTGCCGGGTGCGCGGTGGCGCCGGGGGGCGGTGGCAGGACGAACCGGCCGGTCACCAGCCCGAGCGCGGCGGCTGCCACCAGGGCGGCGACGGCGGACCGGGGCCGGACGACGACGCGGCCGCCGCCCGCCGCGGGACCGCCGGTCACAGACCGGTGACCAGGCGCTCGCGCATGAAGCGGCGGGCCTGGTGGATACGGTCCTTGACCGTGCCCAACGGAACGTCCAGCGCCTCGGCCACCTGGACGTAGGTCAGGTCGCCCAGATCGCGCAGCACGAAGGACTCCACCAGGGTGGGGTGCTGCCGCTCCAGCGCGGCCAGCGCCTCCATCAGGTCGAGCCGGGTCCCGGCGATGACGCTGGTGGTGCGCGGGTCGACGGACTCGGGGAGGTCGGCGTGGCTGTCCTCGGCGCGCCGGCGCATCGAGCGGTAGGTGGACCGGGCGGCGTTCGAGGCGACCACCGTCACCCAGCCCAGGAAGGAGCCGTGGCCGCCGTACTCGCCCAGGTGCGTGCTGATGGACAGCAGCGCGTCCTGCGCGGCCTCCTCCGCGTCGGCGTGGTGGGGCAGGAAGCGCGAGCAGCGGCGCAGCACCACCGGCCGCAGCTTGGCCAGCAGGTACTCCATCGACCCCGGCTCCCCCGCCTGAGCAGCCGCCACGAGCCGTTCCAGCTCGCCTTCCTCGAACACCCGGATCCCCCCGTTTCGTCCCGCCTGGCATCCCACCCGTCGAACGGGAGTTCCGCACTCCCCCCGACTCCGGCAGAATGCTGCCACATGCGCAAGCTCGGCCGTTACCTCCTCCTGGAGCGGCTCGGAGCCGGCTCCTTCGCTACGGTCTGGAAGGCCTACGATCCGGAGCTCGACACCGAGGTCGCGGTGAAGGTGCTGGCCGAGAACTGGGCCGCCAACGCCGATGTGCGCGAGCGGTTCCTGGCGGAGGCGAGGCTGCTGCGCCGGATCGCCAGCCCGCGGGTGGTCCGGGTGTACGACGTCGGGGTGCAGGAGGACCGGCCCTACTTCGTCATGGACTACGTACGCGGCGGCACCCTGGCGGACCAGGTCGGGCAGTGCGACCCGCAGGAGGCGCTGCGGCTGGCCGCGGAGGCGGGCTACGCGGTCCAGGTCCTGCACGAGGCGGGCGTGGTGCACCGCGACGTCAAGCCGTCCAACCTGCTGCTCGCCACCGGCCCCGCGCCCGCCGCGGTGCTGGTGGCGGATCTGGGCAGCGCGAAGCAACTGGCCGACGCATCCGGGCTGACGGTGACCACGGGCACGCCCGCGTACATGGCACCGGAACAGGCCTTCCAGACCGGCGGGTTCGACGGGAGGGCCGACGTGTACGCGCTGGCCGTCGTGGCCTACGAGCTGCTGACCGGGCAGAAGCCGTTCGGCCCGGGCGGACGCGCCACAGCCCTGATGACCGACCAGCCGGCCGCCTCGACACTGCCGGCGCTCCCAGCCGGAACGCAGCTCCCACCGAACGTCGCCCTGCTGCTACGGGCCGCGATGTCCGTCGAGCCGGCGGACCGACCGCCGACCGCCCAGGCCTTCGCAGACGCACTGCTGGCTCCGGTCCCGCAGTCCCAGCCCCTGGAAGGCCCGGGGTGGCTGACCCCGCGCGCGGTCTGTCTGGCGTCGGGCACGGTGTTCACGGCGACAACCCTACTGAGCTGGCTGCAGCGTTGAATCCGACAGGGGGCCGGTCCGCACCGGCGGTCGTGTCCTAGTAGGGCTTTGTTACGTGCGGTGATGTGCTTTGGGTTCTGGGGCGGGTTGGCCGCATATGGAGCAGGCGCCGGTCCAGGTGGCCAGGAGGGCCTGGAGTTCGCGGAGGACCGCGTAGAGGGTCA
>NZ_JBIWNZ010000066.1:0-13082 GCF_044767505.1 Kitasatospora sp. NPDC101235 | reverse complement strand
GCCCTTCAACGACACCAGAGGATGGTGCTTCAATGTCGCAGTTCAGCTCCACGCCCGGCTCGCGATCGGTCATCGGACGCAATTCCCCGGGGTCCTCTCTACTTCTCTCAAGGATGTCCGGCTGGTGGGGAGACCCCCGTCCGCGTGGTGCACAGACCCCCTCGATCACCGACGTCCAGGTTCACCCGTGAGGGCTGGCAAAACATCAGAACGGGACGGCCCACGGGCCGGACGGTCGGGGGAGGGAGCACTCCGACTACGACGTCGTGGTGGTCGGTGCGGGCGCCGCTGGGTTGAACGCCGCGCTGGTGCTGGCTCGTCTTCCCGCGGATGGTGCCCCGGGACGCCCTGCTGTTCGGCCTGGGTTGCGAGCGGGACGAGAGCGGCTGGGTCACCACCGACCGCACGGGCCGCACCAGCGTGCCCGGGGTCTGGGCGGTGGGCAACGTCGCCGATCCGCGCGCGCAGGTGGTCACGGCGGCGGGGGCGGGCTCCGCGGCGGCATTCGGCATCTGGTCACTGATCGTCTTCGGGCGTCCCCCGCTCCGCTTTGGGTCCAGCGCGTCGAATCCCGCTCGTTGAAGGCGCGACCGGATCCGCGCCCGGCCGCGCCCCGCCGACACCTTGACGCCCCTCCCGGGGCGGGTGATCGATACTGCCGTGTGCCCTGGCCACCCTGCTCGACCGCCGGCCTCGTCGGCGGTCGCCTGGCGTTCACCGCACAGGCACGCGCCGCGGATTGTCAGTCTCGGTCGGCAGGATGCGGGTGACACAGCAACTCGCACCGAGGAGTACCGTGACCGCCGCCACCGAGCCGATCTACTACCCCGTCTTCCAATCCCTCTGGTGCGCTACCGACCTTGGTCCGCATCGCCCGTGTGGCGGTACGTACGAGTGGTACGACTCCGGCACGCTGCCGCCGCTGGACCCGGCCCGTTTCGACGGCGGGTTCGGGTGGCTTGGCGGCACGGGCCCGGTGGTGTCGGAGCTCGCCGGGCACCTCGACGCCGTTGCTGCTGAGCTGGCGGGCGCCGGGATTGTGCTGCCCGCCGATTTCATCGCTTTCCAGACCGGCGCCGACAGCCACCGGGCCCTGGACGCGGTGTCGGCCACGGCCTGCTGGACGGACGTCTCCTTGCCGATACCGAGCCCGGTGGAGCCCGGTGCCTTCCTGGTCCGCTTCCTGCGCGACCAGCAGGACTGCGTGCACTGGTACCTCTACCTCCGTCCCACCAGCGGGGCCTTCGTGGTGGCCTCTCCGCTGGACATCGCGCACGCGCCCGAGTGGGACGAGCCGGACGTGCCCGTGGACTGGTTCGGGGCCATCGCTCAGTGCGCCTTCTCGTTCGAGGAGTTCGCGTACCGCTTCTGGGTGGAGAACCGCCTATGGTGCGCGCTGCACGGCTACGGAGAGGAGAACATGGACGACGAGCTCGCGGGGTACCTCGCGCACTACGAGCGGACCTGACCCGACTGCGACGAGCTCGACGGCCGAGAGCACAGCCTGCTCGGCGAGGCCCGTCGCACGATGCGCAGCCGGGCGGCGGGGATGCCCCTGGTGAACATCGAGCAGGCCTCGGAACAGCCGCCCAACCCGCTGAACCTCTGTCAGCTTGACGTTTAACTTCCGGCCGTGTTCGGACTGTCGGTGACTGCTGCTATCTGTGGCAACGTGACCAGCGACGACAAGGGTGCCAACCCGCAGAGGTTCAATATCGTGCTCGGGCCGGAGAACGGTCCGTACGCCTGCCCGTGCTGCGGCTACCTGACCATGGAAACACGCGGGGCGAACGAGACGTGCCTGGTGTGTTACTGGGAGGACGACGGGCAGGACGAGCACGATCGCGATGAGGTCCGTGATGGTCCGAACCGGACGTTGAGCCTTGCCGAGGCGCAACGTAACTACGAGACGATCGGCGCCTGTGCACCCCAGTGGGTCAAGTACGTTCGCGCGCCCTTCCCCGGGGAGCGGAAGTACAAGGACCCGGAGTATCGCCAGCTCTAGAGGTCCGGGCGATCCGCTGGGGTTGTCACTCACACCGGGATTCCTCGGACGGCGGAACGGCCTTCGCGTGATCCTGAACTCGACCAAGAGATCCAGAACTTAACGCGAGGCCGTAGCCATGAGTGTGACGGAACAGGCGTCCAGCGCGATCCGTTTGCGGAACTGTCACGCTTCCGGGCGGACTTCTACGACTGCCTGACCGGTCGCCGGGATGTGTTGTTCGAGCTGACCGACGCACTGCTGTGCACCGAGGGCCCGGTGAAGACTCTGGTGGGCCTCGCGCTCGCCCCCGAGTACCGCCGCGGCCACGGTGCCTTGTACGGCGCGCTCAACAAGAGCCGTCTTGACGTCGACCGGCTGTGGCGCACGCTCGCCGGGCTGCCGTTGCCGCGTGCCGCCGATGGCCGCCCGCTCGTCGCCGATCGCCGCCGCCCGTGGGAGCGGCCGGCGGAACCGAACAAGCTCACGCCCGCCCACGTCCGACGCGGATTCAGGAACCTCCAAACGAAGGTCCCCTCACCACCCCGCGCACCGAAACCCACCCTCCCCGGCCCCGGCCGACCGCCCCGCACCAAGAACCGGTGCCCGACACGCCGCCCCGACGTGGGCAGAGTCCTCGCCACCGGCGAGGCATACGCCCGACCCACCCACCACGGGAAAGGCACCAAACCCCGCCGAACTACCGCAGAAGGTTAAATGTCAAGGTTAGTGCCTGTGTCTGAACCTCAGGCTGTCCGAGCGGCGGTGAGGATGCCCCGACCGTCAGCCCCCTCCGGACGACCCACGGACATCTCGACGTGGGTGGCCAGGGAAATGCCATGCTCGCAGTCTCATCGGGCCACTACGCTGCCGGAATGATCCATCCGTCGACCCGACCGCTGACCCTCGAAGCCGCCAAGGACCTCCAGGGTCTCCTCCGTGCCGAGATCGGGCCGGGTCTCAGCGAGCAGGAACTCGATGACATCGAGGGCCGGTTCGGCTTCCGCTTCGCGGCGGACCACCGGGTCTTCCTCTCCGTCGGACTCCCGCACGGATCGCGAAGCTGGCCGGACTGGCGCCATGGCGACCCTGAGGACCTGCGGGCGCGCCTGTCCTGGCCGGTCGAGGGCGTGCTGTTCGATGTCGAGCACAACGGATTCTGGTACCCGGACTGGGGGCCGAGGCCCGCCGAGACGACGGACGCGCTACGGATCGCACGAACCGAACTGGCGACCGTCCCGCAGCTGGTTCCGCTCTACAGCCACCGCTACCTGCCCGGCACGGCAGGTGAGTCGGGCCATCCGGTGCTCTCGGTCCACCAGACCGACATCATCTATTACGGGAACGACCTCTCCGACTACATCCGGCATGAGTTCACTGGCCGGCCGAGTGGGTATTCCCGGACTCGTGCGACGGTCGGATTCTGGTTGTACATCGTCGAGGGCTGCCCGGAGACCGCGTTCACCACGCCGCACGATCACTACGCCGCAACCCCGGCGGAGGCGGTCGAGCACCTGCGGATGCTGGCGCTGGAGCGTCTGATCGGGCGCCAGGTCTACGACGACCAGTTGGTCCAGGTCGGGCTGGTGGCGCTGGCGCTCGATGTGGAGGCGCCGTCTCTACCGCTGCTCGCCGGCCTGTCGCACGACGAATACGGGCAGGCCTGTGTGCTCTTCGAGCAGGTGCTCACCGAGCTGGGTCTCGCCTCAAGTCTTCCCGCCAACGACACGGACCTTCCGTGGGAGTCGGTCCGCTGGGAGCTTGTCCGCTGGTGGCTCCGGCTGATCGTGAATGGAAGTACGGCACCCGCAGCCGGTGGTGGCGCGATCGTGTACGAGGGTTGGGGTGTGCTGGCCCGGCCCGAGGCACTGAAGCCGCTGGTCGACCTGGTCAACGACTGGGAGGCGAACGAGCACAGCACACGCGAGGAGATCGCCAACGCAATCGTCACGGAGGCCGAGCGGCTGCTCGCCGGCCCATGGCCCCCGCACACGGGCTGATCCCGACCCTGGACGTGCGGTCATGTCGAGAGGGGCTGTAGACCCCTCCGGCGGCCCCGTGTCGCGGGAAAAGACCAGTCCCGGCCGCCGAAAAGGCAGCCGGGACTTTTTCCATGGCCGCCCGGCGAATTCCCCCGGAGGAAATCCATGGACTTTCCGCAACTTCTCTGTCCATAGCCGCGGCGGACGACGATCCCCTCGACGGGGCCGGGAAAGGCCGGCCCCCGCGACCACCGACTCGAAGGGGGAGCACCACCATGCCGAAGGTCCAGGAGGAGAGTGGCAGCCGGCTGCCGCACCGCCGTCGCCGACTCAGCCCTCCTCACCGTCGCCTTCGTCATCGCCTGAACCGGCAGGCCCGCAATCACGCGGCCCCGCCCGCATGGGCGCCGGAACCCGATCGCGGGCAGGTCAGGCCGCCCGCCCAGCTGCTGCCCCGCGTGCCAGTCGACCGGCTCGACCAGGTCGACCAGGTCCCCGCCGTGGTCGACCTGGCCGCCGTCGCCGAGATCGTCGCCGCCCACCGCGGCCGCGTCCATCTGGCCGCCGGCCGGGACGCCACCGACGCGATCGACGAGGCCGTCACCGACCTGCTCGCCCGCACGGGCGCGGAGTGAGTCGCCTGCACAACCCGCACGGCCCCGTCGGCGACGTCGTCGCGGTGGTCACCGACCGCGCCGCCCAACGCGTCAAGGAACTCGGCGCCGACGAGGTCCTGGAGGCGCTGCGCGCCGAGCTGGAGCAGCATCTCCGGCTCGGCCGCCTGGTCCACACGCTCTCCAAGGGCGGCCGGCGGGTCGAGCTGTCCTCCACTCGCATCGAGGGCGACCCCGCCGTCGGCCGACCGGCCGTCAACGTCGTGCACGCCTACGCCTCCGCGCCGCCCTGGCCGCCGACCGTGCGGATCGCCGTCGTCGTTCCCGAAGACCCGCCCAACCCAGAGCCGTAGACCGGCAGCAGGCCGGCCGCGTCGGCCGACCGGCATGGTCCAAGAAACAAAGCCCTATGGTGATCCAATGGACCTTGGGGCGGTACTGATTGCGATCACCGGTGTGTCAGGCACGCTGGGCGGTGCGTTGCTCACCCAAAGGGGCGCCAACCAGGCCAAGAAGCGCGAGCTCGAGATGGGTCACGCCATTCAAGAGGCCCGTGAAAACCGCGAACTGCGGAGGCGGTGCTACACCGAACTCCACCGGGAGGCCCGGCAATTCGCCACAGCACTCAGCCGCCAGCTGTACGTCGTGCGGGATCGCCCAGCCGGGGAAGATGACATCCGGGCGCTGGAAGGAGCCAAAGACGCCCACCGGGACCGCTGGTCCGAGACCCTGATGGTCGCCCCCGACACGGTGATCGGACCGGCCAACGAGCTGAACGACGGACTGACCCGGGTGTACGGGCAGATCAAGCGCATCGAACAGGGAAACCCCAGGTCGGGCGAAACCCTGCGGTCCGCCGCCGAGGCGCAACAAGCACTCTGGCCCCTGATACGCGCCACCAGAGAGGCAATGCGCGGTGACCTGGGTGTCACAGGAGCCACCCCTTGGCCACAGTCGAACACGTACGACGACCCGGCGATGATCGGCGACTTCGAAGACCCGCTCGGCGACCCCGACTCCTAGTGGATCGTCTCGCATCGTTGGCCAGGTAGCGAGACTCGCGTGGGCGGCAATAGCGTGGTGGGCCGAAGATGGGCCGGGGTGCGAGAGGGCGGCATGGCAGGGATGGATTTGCGGTTCGCCGCCTACTTGCCGCATCCGGTCAAGCGGCACGCCCCGGTGTCCGCAGTGGTGGCGGAGTCGACCGGGGACGATGTGCCGGCGCTGGCCTTGTTGCAGGCCCGGGCTCGCGGTGGTTCGCCGCGCGAATGGGCGGACCGCATCCATCGGGCGCGCTGTGGAGAGCGCAGCCTAGTGGTCACTGCGAAGGTATCCGGTGAAGCCGTCGGGTACGCGAACGTGGCGTTCCTTCCTGAGCATCCTGTGGACCGTGCCCCGGCCGGCTACTATCTGACCGGCGTCACGGTGGATCCTGCCTGGCGGCGTCGCGCTATAGCGAGGCTGCTGACCCGGCGGCGCATGGACTGGGTCTGGGAACGGGACTCGGCAATCTGGTGCTTCATCTCCGCCAGGAACCGCGCCTCACTCGACCTGCATCGGGAACTCGGGTTCGATCACGTGCTGATCGGTGCCTCATTCCAGGGCGTCGAGTTCACCGGCGGTGAGGGTTGGCTTCTACGAGCGGACCCGCCGCAATCGTGACGGCTCGGGCCGTGTGGCCTCCGGGGCGGGCAGCACCGCGCCGGCCGACGTCACCGCCGAACTGCTGCACCCCCTGCGCCCGCTGCTCCCGGCCCAGACCCGGCGGGGCATCAAGCCATCGACCGAGAAGCCTTGGTGACCCCTCCGCATACCTTGATGCCGCAGGTCGCAGCCACCAAGCCGTCCGGGTTCCCGGCGTTTTGGAGGTCGACCCGGGAACGGCATCAAAGCGAGCCGCGCTCCGGCGGTCACTCGGTCACCGAGGTGGCGGGCGGCCCACCAAGGTTCCCGGTCGATACCTCGATGCCCGCCCGAGGCTGGGCCCAGAAGCCTTGGTGAGCGATCAAGGTGTCGACGGTTCTCGCAGGTCAAAGCATTGGTGGCGCACTGGTGCCGGTCACCAAGGTACGCGGCCGCCGCCGGGTCGCCAGGGTGCGGCGCCGCCGTGGTGATGCCGGGCAACGGCCTCCAGTGTTGCCTGAGCAACCGTCAATTCCACCCAGACCCAGGCCTATTCCACGTTGCCTCAGCAGCGATCAGGCAGGCCGATGTCGACCCTGCGGACACCCGGCTCGAACGTGGCGAACGACTGCTCCCAGGCCTCACCCGGCCAGTGGTAGGTCACACGGCCCTCCGCCGGTCGGTAGACGGCGGTGTAGACGGTGCCCAGGCACTCCGCGTACCGCGCCTGGTAGAGAGGCTGCCGCAGCAGCGCCCGCAGCACCGAGCTGACGCGGTCCCCGGTGGCACCCGTCGCCGCGCGCACGGCGGCGAGCCGTTCGTGGGTGCGGGTGAATGCCTCCTGGCCCCGCGGAACCGGGTCGAGCTGGTGGTTGGCGGCGATCGGCTCCGGGGCTACGGTCGCCGTCATGTCCGGGCCGACGTGGACGGTCAGGGCCTGGTCGCCGTCCACGAGGGTGAGGTTCTGGGCGGTGGCGATCGGCAGCCGGCGCAGTGCTGCCACGGCTTGCGGAACGCTGTCGCAGGTCTCCAGCAGGTACCGCAGGACGATCGGGGCGGCGAAGCCCGGGCCGTGCACGAACCTGCCGCCGAAGGTCAGTGAGACCGCCAGCCCGGCGTCGTTCGTGCCATCGAGCAGGCCCCACTGCACCTCGCCCGTCCCGATGACCGGGCGCAGGAAGTCGGAACGGACGACCTTGCGGTCGCAGCGGGCCGGGTCGTAGTCGTAGTTGCGCAGCAGTACGCCGTCCACAGCGGCCTGGGTACAGGCAGCGAACCACGGTCGCAGGCCGACCTGGGTGAGCAGGGCGATCGCGCCGGGCTCCGGCGTCCCGGCGGAGAGCTGGTGCAAGACCGGTACCAGCTCTGGCATGTGGGCGGCGAACACGTTCTTCGCCGCGCGCTCGCCGTCCGACGTCCGCATCTGCGGGGTGATCCAGGTGGCCGCACGCGGTTGGCCATCCTGTACCAGGCCGGCCCAGCGGTCGTCTGTCCCGGCGCCGACATCCACGGCAGTGAAGCCGACGTCCTTGATCAACATGGCAGGCACCTTTCCTCGGCAGCGTCTGCCACCAGGCCACGCCCTGTCACTGTGTGAGGGTCAAGCATGGTGTGAGGGGCAAGCCTTGACGACAGGACCGGGCAGCCCGCCAGACGATCACTCATCGCCTACGACTACTGACCGCAACCGCACTCCTTGGACTCAATCCAGGTTCCACGGCTGGTCACTGTGCGGAATCATGTGCGGGTGATCTCGCCGCCGCCTGATGACCTCGTCACCGGCCTGATGCGCTCGGAGAAGCCCGCCGACGTCGTCTGCGCCGGTGCCGCTTGCCTGGCGCCGATGCTCGACGGCTTCGTCTGGGTGAAGTCTCGGCACCCACTGGAACGACGAACGTCGGGTCGTCGCGAGGTGATCACGCTGGAGAAGAGCAAATGGAGCGGATCAGGGCACTCGATCGAGTTCACGGTGACGAGCCTGGCCGTCCGCGCGGCGGACGGCCTGACCGGCTACTCCTCGGGCTCCCAGGCGATCAGCTGCTCGAACACCTGCTGGTCGCCTTCGATCTTCAGGTCGCTCAGCGTGAGGCGGCCCCAGACGAAGAGGAGCAGCTGCTCGGCCGTGCCCGTGGCCGAAGCGGAGGCGGGCGCGGCGTCGTCCGTGAGGGGTGCGGGCCAGGCGCCGGTGCCGTCCAGCGCGAGGAGCCAGGAGCGGCCCTCGGTGGCGTGGTAGTGGATGGTGGCGGCCTCGTGCGGCCAGGCCGCCGGGGTGGAGTTGCAGGTGTCGAGAAGCACCCTATTTTCCAGGCCGTCAGCTGCGGAGGTCCCCCATGCGTTGCTCACGCCCTGGGGCTTCGCCCAAGACCTGATCGAGCTCCTCGCCAGCACCGGCAACCACGCGGAAGCGCGCGCCCTGTGGACCCGGGTCCAACAGCGAAGCCCGGGACACCAGCAGGCATTCACGGCAGGTCAGGACATGGCCCGGGCGGGAGATCGACCTGGCTGGCACACGGCCGAAGCCGTGGGCTGGTGTGCGGCAGTGTTGGGCCTGCAGTAGGACCTGGCACGTCGCGGCCGGTCTCCGACAGCCGGGGCGCCCATGCGCTCACCCGAAGCCTGGCCCTCGGACTGCTGCAGCTCCTCGACAGCCAGGGCGCCGACGCCCCGGTGTGGCGGCGCTTCGGTCGGGGCGGCTGACACACCCTCACCGCCACGCTGGACAACCCGGACGGCGACCGGCTCCTGGCCGTCGAACGCAAGGCCGCTCCCTACCGGCGCCAGCCGGTCGGTCTCACGAGATTGAGTAGGACAACAGGACCTGCTCAAGCGAACTCGCGATCTTGAGCCGCAGATAGTAGACGCAGTCACCGTTGACATGGGTCGACAGCGTGCACTCGTCCGTCAACGTCACGGAGGTCGTCGTGGTCTGCGGGGAGCCGTTGGGCCCGATGGCGCCGACCACTTGGTCCGAGACCTTTGAATCCAGTACGTCACAGCACTGGTTCACATTGACGCCCACGGTCCCGAGCGCCGGGTTGGCTGAGGGATCGAACATCTCTGCCGTGAGCTGAATGCTGATGGTCCGGCCAATGGCCGCATGGAAGGGAGGCGAGAACATCACCACCGTCGTACTCTCGCGGAACGACTCGCTGATCGGCAGTGCGACAGCACCATTGCAGGTCTTATCGGTGCGCGGATTACTCAGTTCGGACACGGGGAAACACCGTCCCGTCGGTTTCTTCAAGCGCAGCACACCACGGCACCCGTCGCAAGTCGCGGATGCCCCCGCCGCCGTACAGCCGGGTCGGTCCGTCGACTCCACCGACGAACTCGCCGCCGTCGCCACCGGCGCCGACTACCGGTACCGGTCCACGCTCGCCCGCAGGGCCCGGTCGACGTCCGGCCGACTGCTCTCCCGAATCCGGGTCAGGACTTCGGGCCGAGGCAGACCGACCTGGAGGATCGGCGAGCGCCGGCCGCACTCGGCCCGGTTATGACGCGTGGCGGGCCAGGGTGCCGCCCCGGTGCAGGGCCCCGGCCGCCGGCCCCGGGGCCGGCGGCCGGGGCCTCCGGGGTCGGAAGCGGCAGGGGTCAGAAGCGGCCGGCGGCGATGAACACCGCGAGCGCGCGCAGGACGGTATCCGCCGCGATGTACGCGGCCTCCCCGGTGTAGCGGCAGCGGGTGTTGATCGCGCCGACCATCAGCAGGGCGAAGGCGGCGGCGGTCACCGGCACGAGGACCGGCGCGATGCCGAGCATGCGGGGCAGGGCCAGGCCGAGCGCGGCCAGGAACTCCAGGGCCCCGAGGGTCCTGATGAGCCCGGCGGGGGCGTCCTTCGTCCAGGCTGCGCCGGGCAGGGTGGCCATCTTCTCCCTGGGTGTGAAGGTCTTGTTGACGCCGCCGGCCAGGGCGGCCAGGGCGGCCAGGGCGACCAGGGCGGTGGCGGTCCACAGGGCGAGGTTCATGGGGGGTGTTTCTCCTGTCCGAGGGGTCAGTCCTGCCAGGCGCGGCGGGCGAAAGCGGGGTCCACGGGGGTGTGGAAGAGGTGGTTGGTGTAGTTGCTGATGGTCCTCACCGACACGGCGAGCAGGATCTGCAGGATGTCGGTCTCGGTGAAGCCGGCCCGCAGGAAGTCGGCGACGTGGGCGGCGCTGGGCAGGGCGCGGGTCTGGACGAACGCCTCGGTGAACGCCGCGAGCGCGGCCAGGCGCTCGTCGGGGACGGGCTTGCCGTCGCGGACGGCGTCGGTGACCTCGGTGGGCACCTTGTTCAGGTCGGCGAGCGTCAGCGCCGCGGCCAGCGCGCCAACGCCCGCGCAACGTTGAAGGTGTCCACCGCCGACCACCACCAGCGCCGGCACACCACATCGGACAAGGCGCAGAGCCAAGTCCCGGGCGACCTCCAGCCCCCACGGCCTGGCCGCTTCCGACAGCAACACCGCCGCCCACCGCAAGACGGGGCGGCTCGAAGGAACAGCCGGGCTGGACGCCGTCGGCCTGGACACACTCCATCCGGGGGTGGATCGGTCGGTCCGTGTGTGTCGAATCGTCGTCCGCATGACGAACGGTGTTTTGATTTCACGACGCGGCACGTTGGGAGGCGAACACGTGGTTACCGAAGCGAGGCCGGGACCGACCGGAACAGGCGCAGGGGCATCACGACGCCGCGTCCTGACCACGGCCGTGCTGGGATCGGCATTCGCGGCACTGCCGGGACGGGCCGTCGGCGCCGGGCAGGACGCCTTGCACGAAGGGGCGTACGGCGGCACGGACCACGCCCCCGGAGGTGAGGCGGCCGCTGACGGCAAGGAGGCCGGCGCGCTGGTGCGTCCGGCTGAGAGCACCGCGGGGGACTGGACCCACGTCGCGGCGGAGCTGGGCCGCAAGGGCAGCATGCTGGGCACGCTGATCTACCGGACGGCTTTCCCACGCACCGACCTGCATGTCGTCTCCCAGGGCGTCACCGTGTCGTCGGAACTCGCCGTCGGCTCGCACGTGTCCTTCATCCGCTATGCCGACAACACCACCCTGACCATGGGAGAACTGGCCGTCACCGAGGCGGAACTGCTCCCGGTGACCGGCGCGCTGCAGTCACACGGCATCGAGCAGGTGGCCATTCACAACCACCTGCCCGATCACACTCCCCGTGTCGTGTGGATCCATACGCACGGACACGGTCCGAACGCCCTGGCCCTGGCCCGCGGCCTGCGCGCCGCGTTCGCCCACACGGGCACGCCGCCTGCCGAGTCCTCGACGACTCACCCGCAGAAGCTGGAGCTGGACACGGCGGGCATCGACGCCGCCCTGGGCACCACAGGCACCGTCTACGGCAGTGTCTACAAGTGCGCCTTCCTGCGCCGCGAGACGATCACCGACGGCAACTATGTCCTGCCGCCCGGTTCCGGGGCGACCACGGCCTTCAGCTTCCAGCCGGTGGGAGGAGGCCGCGCCGCGCTCAGCGGGGATGTCGCCGTGCTGGCCGGGGAGGCGCAGCATGTGCTGGGCGTGCTCCAGCGCGACGGGATCGGGATCGTCGAACTGCACAATCACGGCTTGGTCGACTCGCCCCGCATGTTCTTCATCCACGTCTGGGCCGTCGGCGACGCCGTGAAGATCGCGCGGGCCCTGCACTGTGCGGTGGCCGCCACCAATGCCGTACCCGCCCATGGGGCAGCAGGGGGCGAGTAGCGGGCCTGACGGCAGCGACCCATGGTCCGTGGTCCACGAGAACCGCTTCGTCGGCGAGACCACGCCGTGGCTGCGCGGGGTCGGCCGTGTGCCCGTCCGGGCACGGTTTCGCGCTGGTCGGCCCCGACCTGTCGCCGGTCACCGTGGTGCTGGACCCCCACGACGAGCAACAACACCGGCGGCCTGGAGGCCATCGGCAACCGCATCGGCGGATCCCTGACGGTCATCGGCAACTCCGGCACCGGGCCCTTCCCCGAGGACAACCACCCCGAGATCGAAGGCAACACCATCGCAGGCTCCCTGGCCTGCTCGGGCAACACCCCGCCCCCCACCGACGACGGCCACCCCAACACCGTCACCGGCGCCCGCGCCGGCCAGTGCAGCACCCTGTGACCGACCCGGCCGGGCACCCCGTCCCCGTAAACCCGTAGTGCCCGCGCCCGCTGCCGCACTCCACACAGCGGACGCGGGCACCTCGCGCCGCTCGGCGCCGCTCCAGCTGCTTCGCAGACGGCGAGGGCCGCAGCTATTGAAGAAAGGCCACGCGCGCCGCACGCCGTCGGTGGAAGCACGAGTGACTCCCATTCACGCGAACGGCTCACCCGGAGATCAGCGTCGAGCATGGCCGGGCCCAGGCGGTCTGACCGGCCGGCCCCGCCCGGCGCCGCGAGCCAGCCTCGCGGCGCCGGACCCGTCGCCGAACACCGCCCGCCCAACGCGGGCGCACGCAGAAAGGGGAACCGCACGGAGCGCCAGCCGATGGACCTGGCCACCTACAGCGAACACGCCCAGCACGGGCCCTGCTTCATCTGCCGCCTGGATGCCGGCGACCGGCCCCGGTCCGCCTGCGACGGCGGCCGGGGCCTCGTCGTCAGTCGTCCTCGTCGTCGTCGACGGGCGGATGCGATGGGGTGGAGGCGTCCTCTCGCTCGGGCGGCACGAGGGACCCCGGGGCCGCTCACTGCTTCTGTCGAGGAACCGACGGAACCAGCGGCATAGCAGGATGTCATCCGGCGATCAGAAGCCCGCAAAACTCCCTACCCTGCGAGATCGGCGGAAATTTTCCCTTCACCCGTGACATCCCGGCACCGGGTGTGCTCCGTCGAGTGGGCAGAGACGAACGGAGGCACGCCCTGTGCGTAGCGCAGACCTGGAGGAGTTCCGCGGTTTCGCCGAGGAGCGGTTGCCGCA
>NZ_JBIWNZ010000065.1:0-15442 GCF_044767505.1 Kitasatospora sp. NPDC101235 | reverse complement strand
TGGCACACCGCCGGGGCGGGGGTGGGGCCGGGGCGCTCGGGCGCCGGGGGCGCGGGCGGCCGGCACCGCGGCCGCGCCGCGCCCGGTCCCCGGGCCGGGGTGTGGGGGCGGGGCCACGGCGCGCCTTGCCATCTGCCGTAGGAACGAGCGATGCGGCGTCTGCTGCAAGTCGGCGGGGTCCGGGAACGCACAGCAGTGATCGACGGGCGGGCCGGTGCACAGCCGGCCCGCCCCCTTCGCGGGCGTACCCGCCGCCTCTCAACGCGGGTGGGCATCCCGGCTCGGCCCCGGTGATCGGCGGGAAAGCCCGCCGGCAGCGTGGGGCCGCGGTCGCCTACGGACCCAGCAGGTGCTCCAGCACCCGGCCGAAGACCAGCCGCCCGGCCCAGGTAAGGGCAGGATCGAGCAGCCGGGGCAGGCCGGCGACCGTCAGCTCCTCCGTCCAGACCGCCGTACTGCCGCCGCCCACCGCCCGGACCCGCAGCTCGGCCCGGCCGTGCACCGGGTCGCCTCGCTTGACGAGCCGGCACCGCCCGTCCCGGCCGGGGCCGGGGGCGACCAGCTCGGCGATCTCCATCGGGTCGTCGAAGCGGAGCGGGCCGAGGGCCGTCCGGGCCAGGAGGACATCGCCCGCTTCCCGGCCGGTGCCCCGGACCACGCGGACCCGGGTGAAGGGCACCCGGTCCCCGTGCCGGGGCCAGGCCGTCAGCCGCTCCCAGCACTCGGCGGGCGGCAGCGAAGTACGGCGGATCAGGACGAAGCGGGCCACAGCGGCCACTCTAGCCACGGCGAAGGCCTCAGCGACGCCGCGGCAGGCCTCCCAGCAGGCCCGCCACCGCCGTCAGGTCGACCTCTTCGTCGAGCAGCACCACCAGCGGTGGGTGCGCCGGCGCCCCCAGCCGGGCGATCTCGCACGCGGTGACCCCGAGCCCCGGCGGGGCGACCAGGGCGATCGGCGCGCGGGACTCCACCAGCGGGCCGAGCACCGGGCGGTACGCGGCCGGGGGCGGGTCGTCCCCGGCGGGGCGCAGCACGCCGAGGGCCTGCGGGCCGGGCCAGCCGCGGGCGGCGCCGGGGTAACGGGTGTGCGGGTCGCCGGGCGGGGGCAGCAGCAGGACCCAGCCCGCGCCCGGGCGGGCGGCCCGGCGCAGTACGTCCAGCCGCACCGCCGGGGCGACCGGCTCCGCGCCCTCCGTGTCGGTGCCCGCCGGTTCTCCCAGGCGGGGCGCCGGCTGCCCGGCCAGGGTGGAGCGCAGCACCTCGGTGGTGCCCAGCCCGCTCGGCAGGTCCGGGAAGCAGCGCAGCAGGTGGGCGCTCTGGTTGAGCAGTTCGGCGGCGTCCCGGTCGGCGAGCAGGGTGCGGTCGTGGGTGGTGGTGAGGACCAGCCCGCCGGTGGCGTCGTAGTGAGCGGCGAGCGTGATCGGGTACGAGGTGAGGGTGCCGGCCGGGACCGGGCTCTCCACGTGGATGCCGTGCGCGGCCAGGTCGGTCTCCAGCCGCAGGTGGTGCGCCGTGGCGGGCTGGTGCTCCAGCACGACCAGGCTGTTCGGCCGCTGCCCGCGCGCGCCCGGGGTCCAGCGGTGGGCCTGGCCGGGCGAGACCCACTCGTACGCGGAGAGGTCGAGCACCCCGTCGCGCAGCGCCGCGAGCAGCTGGGGCACGGTGGTGCCGGGCTGCACCCGCACGGAGATCGGCAGCGGATTGCGCAGGGCGCCGGGAAGCCGGTCGACGCCGTCCAGCGGGATGCCGCGGCCGGAGACCGTCACCGCGAAGCCGACCCGCACCGCCCTGGCCGGGCGGCGGGGCCGGTCCGTCTGCTCGGCGCGGTACAGCAGCAGCGCCCAGGCAGCCTGGAGCGCGCTGCTCTCGCCGGCGCCCCAGGCGGCCGCCCAGCCGCGCAGCCGGACCGCCTCGTACGGGGTGAGCCGGCGCCGGGCCCGGCCGCTGCCGCGACGGCGCGGGTCGGGGGCGAGCGGCAGGACGGCGGTGGCGGCGGGCCGGGTGGACCAGAACTGCCGGGCCGCGTCCGTGCTGCGCCCGGCCAGCCAGCGGGCGTGGTCGCGCAGGTCGGGGCGGCGCTCGCCGCCGGGCAGCACACCGCCGGTCAGGTAGGCGCGGTAGAAGGACTGGAGCAGCAGCCGCACGCTCCAGCCGTCCAGCATCGCGTGGTGGTAGGTGAGCAGGACCCGGGTGCCGGGCCCCTCCTCGGTGTCCGGCGGGGCGTCGACGAGGGTGGTGCGCAGCAGGGCGGGGCGGCGCAGGTCGAAGCCGCGCCGACGGTCGGCGGCGAGCAGGTCCTCCCAGTCGGCGGTGCCGTGCCGGTGCCGGGTCACCTCGGGGACGGCGTGCTCGTGCAGCACCATCCAGGGGTCGTCAGTGCCGTCCTCGTCCCAGTCGAAGGCCGCGCGCAGCACCGTCTCGTGGTCGAAGACGGACTGCCAGGCCGCGGTGAAGCGCTCGGTGTCCAGCGGCCCGTGCCAGTTCCAGGACAGCTGCTCGACGTGCCGCCCGCCGGGTTCGGCCTCCCCGATCACCTGGCTCAGCAGCTCCCGCTGGAGCGCGCTGGTCGGCACGGTGACCGGCGCCGGCGGGTGCGCGAGCGCCTCGCGCAGTTCGTCCAGCACTCCGACGGCGCGGGCGAGCGAGCCGGGGGCGAGCGAGCCGGGGGCGATACCGACGAACAGCCGCCGCCCGCCGTCCGGGGCGCCGCCCGGGGTGCCGTCACGCCCGTCCTCGACCAGCACCGCCCGCAGCCGGGGACCGGCGGCCAGGCTGCGCCCCAGCTCCACCAGCACCCGGTCGAGCCCGTCCGGGCCGTCCACCGTCCGCTGCCAGAGCAGGTCCGACGGGAGGCGGCCGGCGGCCTCGGGGACGACGGTCCGCAGCGCGGCGCGCAGCGTCTCCGGCCGGTACACCCGGTGCAGCTCGACGAGGACGAACTCCGGCACCCGGGCGGGCCGTTCGGCGGCCTGCCGGGGCCGGGCGGAGGTGCCGGCCAGCGCGGCGCGCACCGCCCCGGCGTCCAGCGGTCCGGGCGGACGGGCGGCGGGCAGGCACGGCTCGGGCGCGGGGGCGCCGGCCACCAGCAAGGTGACGGGTGCGCTGGAGAACTGACGGTTCGTCATTGCTGATCAGCGGGCACCGGAGCCCTCATCCTTCCCGTGGGCCGGCCAGGATCGCGCCGGGGTTACTGGGTGGCGAGCCCGCCGCAGACGTTCAGTGCCTGGGCGGTGATGCTGGCCGCGGTCGGGCTGGTGAGGTAGCCGGCCAGCGAGGCGACCTCCTCGGGCGTGGTGTAGCGGCCGAGCGGGATGTGCGTCTGGAAGTGCTGGTGGATGGTCTCGGGGGTGGTGTTGTAGGCGGTCGCGTACTCGTGGTGGATCCTGGCGGTGTGCGGGGTCTGGACGTACCCGGGGCAAATGGCGTTGACGGTGGTGCCGGTCGGCGCCAGCTCCTTGGCCAGCGCCCGGGTGAAGCCGATCACGGCGTGCTTGCTCGCGGTGTACGGGGCGCCCAGGGTGACGGCCTGCTTCCCGGCGGTGGACGCGATGTTGATGATCCGCGGGTGGGTGGTGCTGGTGATGTGGCCGTGCCGGAGGGTCTCCCGGGTGACCAGGAAGACCGCGTTGAGGTTGGTGTCGATGACGTCGTACCAGAGGTCGTCGGTGGTGGTGGCGGTCGGGCCGCCGCCGGTGCGTCCGGCGTTGTTGACCAGGACGGTGATCGGGCCGTACTCGGCCACCGCGTGCCGGATCAGTTCGCCGACCTGGCCGGGGTCGCGGACGTCGCAGGTGAGGCCGTCGGCCTGGTGGCCCTCGTCGCGCAGGGTGGCGAGGGCCTGGTCGATGTCCCGGGCGGTGCGGGCGCAGATGAAGACACGGTGGCCGCGGCCGCCGAGCTCACGGGCGATGGCGAGGCCGATGCCGCGGGTACCGCCGGTGATCAGGGCGAGGGGTTTCTCGGGTGCGGTGGTCATGACGCGTCCTGTGGGTGAGGGCTGGGAGAGGTCTGCGGGGACGGCCGTCCGGACGGGGCTCAGGCCGAGTACAGGTTGTAGGTGGTCGGGTGGGCCGTGGTGGGCGTGTTGAGGGTGGGGTCCAGGGTGAGGATCGCGTGTTGGAGGTGCTGGAGGTGCGGGGATGGCTGGATGCCGAGCTCGGTGGTCAGCCGGTGCCGCAGGTGGTGGTAGGTCGTCAGGGCGCTGGTCTGCCGGCCGGCCCGGTAGAGCGCGACCATGGCCTGGGCGTGCAGGCCCTCGTGGTGCGGGTGCTGGTGGGTCAGGTGGGTGAGCTCGGGGATCAGCTCGTTGTGCCGGCCGAGCCGCAGGTCGGTGTCGATGCGGCGCTCCAGGGTGATCAGACGGCTCTCCTCCAGACGCATGATCTCGATGGTGAGGATCGGCCCGGGCCGGACGTCGACCAGGGCGGGGCCGTGCCAGAGCGCCAGGGCCTGGCGGAAGTGGGTGGCGGCCTGGTGGTCCTGGCCGTGGTTGAAGGCGTGCTGGCCCTGGGTGGTCAGCAGGTTGTAGGTGTGGACGTCCAGGTTGTCCGGGTGGGTGGTGAGCTGGTAGCCGCCGTGCCGGGTGGTGAGGATGTCCTTGGCGGTGGTGTGCGGGGTCGGTCCGAGGGCCTGGGTGATCCGGCGGCGCAGTTGCAGGATGTACGTCTGCATCGTGGTGAGCGCCTGTCTGGGCGGGTCGTCGCCCCAGATCTCCTCGATCAGGGTGGCCGTGGGCAGGATCCGGTTCGGGTAGAGCGCGAGGAGGGCGAGGATCTGGCGCTGCTTGGCGGCGGTGGGGGCGACGGAGATGCCGTTGAGGTCGGCGGTCAGGGGGCCGAGGACCCTGAGGTGCATGGCGGTTCTCCTCTCGTGCGGGGGACGGGGACTCGTGGATCCGGTGGACGGGAGCGGTGCGCCGTGGGGACGGCGACCCTGCTGGTGCGGAAGTGTGTTCGAATCACGGGGATGGTGGGGTGGATGCGTCGCACCCTAGTGGCGGAGAGGGGAGGGGGCCGGATTCCTCAAGTGCCCGTCGAGCGGGGTTCCGGGCGCTCTGGTGAGGGCTTCCGGGCAGGCGGAAGCGGCGGGGCGGCCCGCCGGGAGTGAGGGCCGCCCCGCCGCGTGCGGAACCGGGGGCTGCTTCTTCCGCAGGCCGCCCGAGAATCCGCCGACCGGCCGGTGCAGGCTGCCGTTGGGATCGGCTCAGTGCCGGGTGGTGGCCCCACTGGGTGCCTTGCCGGGGGTCTCCGTTCGGGTGTGGCTCGCGGCGGCGTCGTCGTCGGGTGCGCCCGGGCCGTTCCGGTCGGCGAGCGCGGCCGGCCCCGGCAGGTGCGCCTGGTGGTCCGGCGGGTAGAACTGCCGGGCCCAGTGCCGCATCGCGCCGATCGGCCCGTCGCCCGGGGCGAGCCGGGGCGGGGACGTGTACCGCTTGGTGGACCAGATCGGGAAGTCCGCTGAGGTGAACTCCAGGTTGCGCTTGAACATCGGGCCCGCCAGCAGCCTGGTGACCGCCCGGCTGACCGTCCGGGCGACGGCCGGCGGCAGCCCGGACGGCTCCGACATGACGAAGCGGCTCGCCTGCCGCAACTGCATCCGGCCGGGGGCGACCTGGGTGGCCATGACCAGCGAGCAGATCTCCAGGCCGAGCGAGGGCGTGTGCACGTCGGTGTGCAGGGCGGTGAGGCCGTACCCGTCCACGTCCACGTGGACCTCGCGCAGCCCGAGCAGCGGAAAGGTCTCCCGGACCAGCATCGAGATGTGGAAGCCGGTGCCGTCGAACTCGACCGGCGCCACCAACTCGCCCTGCGGCCAGCCGTGCAGGGTGACGAAGTGGCCCAGGTCGAAGGAGTTCTCCATGACGTCCTGGGCGTAGCCGGGCATCTCGAAGGAGGCGTACCGCAGCGGCTGGCGCCCCCCGCCGAGCTGGTGCCAGGCGGGGATCTCCCAGTCCGGCTCACGGCCGTCGTGGTGGCGCCAGACGAAGACCGCCTCGTTCACCTCGCGCACCGGCAGCGGCGTCAGCGCGGCCCTGGGCGGCGGGGTGCCGTACCCGGTGCGCACGCAGCGGCCCTCGGCGTCGAAGGCGAAGCGGTGGAAGGGGCAGACCAGGTCGTTGCCCTCGACCGTGGCCAGGCCGAGGTGGGCGCCCAGGTGGGGGCAGTACGGGCGGATCGCGCGGAGGCGGCCGTTGCGCAGCCGGTACAGCACGACGTCCTCGCCCGCGAGCTGGCGGGTGAGGACGGTGCCGGGCTTGAGTTCGGCGGAGAAGGCGAGTGCGGACCAGCCGTCGGGATAGGGCAGCGCCGGTGGCAGGGCGACGTCGGCCGGGGTCGGGCGGTTGCTGACGGGGTGGACGTGCTTGGACACGCGCATGAAGGCTCCTGTCGGTCTGCCCGGCGCCGCCCCTCCCAGGCGATTAGCGCTCGAACAGAATGGATTTCAGATGCTAGCCATGGATCGGGAGTGCTTGCATGGACAATCTCCCTAACCCGCAGCAAGTCTGATGATCAGTCAGGTTGCTCTGTGCAAGGGATCGACGGGTTCCGGTCACCCGCCTGACCCTGGGGTGCGGGAGCGTTCGAGCACCTCGGCAGGGCTCCGGCGGCTTGGCGGAGGCCGTACGGGGCGGCGGGCCGCATCCGGAGCGGAGCCGGATCATCCGGACCGGACGGAGTCCCTTCGGGTCCGTACCGTGGGGCGATCGGCAGCGGCGAGGAATTCCGGGCTCCCGAAAAGGTGGACGTTCGTCGCCGGCCTCTCGGCGCATGACCCTCCCCGGCCCTTTCCGGACGGAATTCGCGGCGGTTCCCGCGCGCGGTCGAGGAGGGGTCGAGAGGCGCTGGAAAGGGCTTTCGAGTGGGGATGGGGTGTGTTGTGGTGGGTACCGGGGAGCCCTGGCCGCGGGCGGCTCGACGGCCGTGGGCGGGCGGAGCGCCGCTGGTCGGCGACGTAGACGCTCGCGCATGGAACTGAGAGCGGCGGCTATGGATCGTCCGGCCAGGGGGGATTTGAATGGTGCCACGACGACGAACCGATCGGGCGCAACCGGCGCCTTCGACAGATCGGTCTCCGGTGATTCCTTCGAGTCTTGGAATGAGGGTGTTCGTGATGGCTGGTGTGGTGGATCTCGCGGTCGAGTCCGGTGTCGTGCTGGTGGTCGGCGGGACGGGGAAGACGGGTCGCCGGGTGGCGGACCGGCTGACGGCCCGGGGTTACGAGGTGCGGGTGGGTTCGCGCTCGGGTGCGGTGCCGTTCGACTGGCATGACGAGGGGACGTGGGAGGGGGCGCTGGAGGGTGTGAGTGCGGCGTACCTCACGTACTACCCGGATCTGGCGTTCCCGGGTGCGGTGGAGGCGGTGGGGGCGTTCTCGCGGCTGGCGGCGCAGCGAGGGGTGGGCCGGCTGGTGCTGCTGTCGGGTCGTGGCGAGGAGGCTGCGGAGGCGGGGGAGAAGGCGGTGATGGAGTCGGGGGCTGCGTGGACGGTGGTGCGGTGCGCGTGGTTCAACCAGAACTTCAGTGAGTCGTTCTTCCTGGAGCCGGTGCTGGCGGGGGAGTTGGCGTTGCCGGTGGGTGGTGCGGTGGAGCCGTTCGTGGACGCGGAGGACATCGCGGACGTGGCGGTGGCGGCGTTGACGGAGGCGGGGCACGCGGGGGAGGTGTACGAGCTGACGGGGCCGCGGTTGCTGTCGTTCGCGGACGTGGCGGTGGAGTTGTCGGCGGCGGTGGGGCGTGAGGTGCGGTTCGAGGCGGTCTCGCAGGAGGCGTACCGGGAGGTGTTGGAGGCGGCGGGGTTGCCGGCGGACTTCGCGGAGCTGTTCTCGATGATCCTGGACGGTCGCAACGCGTCGCTGGGTGACGGTGTGCGGCGGGCGCTGGGTCGTGAGCCGCGGGACTTCGCCGACTACGCCCGCGAGGCCGCCGCCTCGGGCGTGTGGAACGCGTGAGCCGACCCGTCCCGGGCGGCTCCGACCGGCCGCCCCTCCGGGCGGGCGTTGGTTGAGAATCCGAACGGACTCTGGAGGTCTGGTCATGACGGACGGCACGACGGTCTGGTCGACGGAGCAAGGGCCCCGCGCGCTGCCCGAGCAGCTCAAGGGCTTCGGGCTGATGCACGTCGCGATGCGCAGGGACGCGGCACGGCTGACCGCCGCGGCGCGCCGCGGCGCGGCGGGCTCCTCCGCGGCGCTCGCGGAGTGGTTCGGGCGGCTGCGCGCGGTGATCGACTGGCACCACCACAGCGAGGACGAGATCCTCTGGCCGTACCTGCGTGGCCGGGCGGCGGGCTTCGACGGCAGCGGGGTCCTGGAGGAGGACCACGAGGCACTGGACGCCTCGATGCGCCGGGTGGCCGGGGTGCTCGGCTCCGGCCTGCGCGCCGAACTGCCGGAGGCGGCCGAGGCGTTCGAGAGCCTGGTGCGCGAGCACCTGCGGCACGAGGAGCCGGTGGTCTTCCCGGCGCTGGCCGGCCTGCCGGTGGACGAGTACCTGCGGGTCGAGCGCCGGATCATCGGGAGCGCACCGACCCAGGTGATGACCTATCTCCAGCCCTGGATGTTCGACGGCGCGGACGCGGCCTCGGTCCGGGTGGTCTCGGCGACCATCCCGGCTCCGGTGCGGCTCCTCGGCCGGACGGTCCTGGACCGGCGGTACCGGCGCGGCCTGGCCGCGGTGCTCTGAGCCGGCGGCCCCGGTCTCCGGGCCGGCCGGGCATCGGCAACCCCGGCCGATCCGTTCGGGCTCGGCACGAAGAGGTGCGGCAAGTGCCTGCCGGGGGGCCGGGGTTCCGGTTGTCGCGGTTCTGTTGCGCGGCTCGCCGCACGGTGGGCGGTGTCGAGTGTTCCACGTTCGTCGGCGCCGCACTCCGCGGGGCCGGAAGAGTGAGAGGGTCCTGAGATGCGTTCGGATCAGACCGCGGTTCCGCTGTCGTACACGGCGCCGTCGGCCATCGGGGGCGTGGGGGTGGGGAGTTCGGTGCAGGCCGTCGGACAGAGCAAGGCCGCGGGGCCGCTGCTGGTGGGTGCCACCATCGCGATGGGCCTGATGGCGGGGCTGTTCTTCGCCTTCGACGTGTCGGTCATGCCGGGCCTGGCGGCCGGGGACGACCGCACCTATGTGACGGCGATGCAGCACATCAACAAGTCGATCGAGAACGGGCTGTTCGGCCTGGTCTTCGTCGGTGCCTTCGCGGCCACCGGCCTGGCGGCCTGGCTGCTGCACAAGGCGGGCCGGCGCCGGGCGGCGCTGTGGGCGGCCGCGGCGACGGCGCTGTACGTGGTGGCGCTGATCGTCACCATGGGCGTCAACATCCCGCTGAACAACGAGCTCGCGGCGGCCGGCGACCCGTCCCAGATCCACGACTTCGCCGCCGTGCGGGCGAAGTTCGCGGACAGCTGGGTGCCGGTGAACATGCTCCGCACCGCGCTCTGCACCGGTGGTCTGCTCGCGCTGACCCGCTCCCTGGTGCTGCACGGCCGCGCCGGCCGCTGAGCCACGGCCTTCCCGCCCACCGCTGCTGTGCCCGTCCGCCTCGTGCGGGCGGGCACACACGCGTTCCGTCCGGCAGGTCGGGCGGGGTCGGTGCGCCGCGGCGTGCGCCGGTGCGCCGGGTCGGTGCGTTCGGCCAATTCAGTTGGTGAGACACCGAGTTGGCGAACCGGATGGATGTGGTGGAGCATAGGCCGGGTCCGGTCTGTTGCGGTGTGCTTGCGCCGCGGCCGAGGCGCGGTACAGCTGCTGGGGAGGAGGCGGTTCCGGTGACTCCGATGGAACGTCCGTTTCTGGTTCGGGGGAAGGCGGTACCCCTGGCCAGATACCTGGCGGAGGAGGACATCGAGGGTCTGGTGGCCTGCTCGTGCATCGGGAACGAAGTCAGCATCGACCTCGCGGACACCAGGATCCTGGTGAGCCTGGTCGACGTCGCCGACGTGGTGCGGCTCAACTTCGACATGGTCCAGGACGGCCCGGCCAAGCCCCGCTCCTGGTCGCGCCGGCTGCCGGCCGGCACCGGTCCGCGTGAGATCGCGTCCCGGATAGCGCTGGACGTGCGGACCCTGGAACGCGAACTGGCTCCGCTGCGCCGACGCCCGCCCCGGGCGGCACCGGCGCGGCACCGTCCGGGCTGAGACCCGGCGGGCGAAGCGGACCGGCCCGGGCCGGCAGCGGGGGCGCTGCCGGACCCGGGCCCTCTGGTGTTCCGGTCGGGCCGGCGGCCCTGCGGAGAGCGGGCGTTGTCGTCCGGCCATCCGGAATGCGGCCGCCTACTTGTCGCGCGTAGAAACGTTCTTCCGCCGTACGTCTGGCCGTTGCCCGGTACGGGCGGTAGGGATCTGGTGGCGCTGCTACAACCTCAGCGCCGAACCTTTCCCATCCGTGGTCACACCGCCGGGCCACGAGCCCGGACGGTGGTCAGGAGGAAGCCTCATGGAGAGCACCCCGAATCCCCGGATCACCCCGAGAACGCCGCGAGTCCGGCGCCGAACACTGGCGGCGGCCTCGGCCGCGGCCGTGGTGGCGGCGCTGGTGGCGCTGCCCGGCGGCGTGGCTCAGGCGGTGTCACCCGACATCGTGATCAGCCAGGTGTACGGCGGTGGCGGCAACTCCGGTTCCCCGTACACCAACGACTTCGTCGAGCTGTACAACCGCGGCACCACGCCGGTGTCCGTCACCGGCTGGACGGTGCAGTACGCCTCGGCCGGCGGTTCGAGCTGGTCGCGGACCACCCTCTCCGGGACGATCGCGCCCGGCCACTACTTCCTCGTCCAGGAGGCCGCCGGGGCCGGCACGGGCGCCGCCCTGCCGGCGGCGGACGACACCGGCACGATCGCCATGTCCGCGACCTCCGGCAAGGTCGCCCTCGTCACCAACGGCACGGCGCTGACCTGCAGTTCGGGTTGCGCGAGCCAACCCGGAGTGAAGGACCTCGTCGGCTACGGCAGCAGCGCAGGCTCCGCCGAGGGCTCGCCGACCGCCAACCTGTCGAACACCACGGCCGCCCTGCGCGCGGGCGGCGGGGCCACCGACACCGACAACAACGCGGCGGACTTCGCGATCGGCGCGCCCACGCCGCGCAACTCCTCCTCGACCGGCGGGGGCGGCAACCCCGGCGGCACCCGCATCCACGACATCCAGGGCGCCGCCCGCACCTCCCCGCTGGCCGGCAGCGCGGTCAGCGCCGTGCCCGGCGTGGTGACGGCCGTCGGCCCCAACGGCTTCTGGTACCAGGACCCGCAGCCCGACAACGACCCCGCCACCAGCGAGGGCATCTACGTCTACACCGCCGGCGCGCCCTCGGTCGCGGTCGGCGACTCGGTCACGGTGAGCGCCACCGTCAGCCAGTTCCGCCCGGGCGGCACCGGCGGCACCACCAACCTGTCGATCACCGAACTGACCGCGCCCACCGTCACGGTGGTCGCCCACAACGTGCCGCTGCCCGCCGCCACCCTGGTCGGCCAGGGCGGACGGATACCCCCGTCCGCGGTCATCTCCAGCGTCACCTCCGGCGACGTCGAGACCGCCGGGAACTTCCAGCCCTCCACCGACGGCCTGGACTTCTGGGAGTCCCTGGAGGGCATGCGGGTCGAGATCGACAACGCGGCCGTGGTCGGCCCGACCAACAAGTACGGCGAGGTCCCCGTCGTTCCGCAGGGCAGCACCACCCGCACCAACCGGGGCGGCATCCTGCTGCAGGCGAACGACGGCAACCCGGAGCGGGTCGTCCTCGGGAAGGCGCTCGCGCCCACCCCGACCGCCAACGTCGGCGACACCCTGACCGGCGCCACTGTCGGCGTGCTCGACTACGCCTTCGGCAACTTCACCCTCCAGGTCACGGCGACCCCGACGGTCACCTCCGGCAGCACCGCCCCCGAGGTCACCGCCGCGCCGACGGCGGGCCAGCTCGCCGTGGCCACCTTCAACGTGGAGAACCTCGCCCCGTCCGACCCGCAGAGCAAGTTCGACGGCCTCGCGGCAGGCATCGTCACCAACCTGCGCTCGCCCGACCTGGTCGCCCTGGAGGAGATCCAGGACAACAGCGGTGCCACCGACGACGGCACGGTGAGCGCGACCCAGACCCTGGCCAAGCTCACCGCGGCCATCACCGCGGCCGGCGGCCCCTCCTACTCCTACCGCGCGATCGACCCGGTGGACGGCCAGGACGGCGGGCAGCCCGGCGGCAACATCCGCCAGGTGTTCCTGTTCCGCACCGACCGCGGCCTCTCCTTCACCGACCGCCCCGGCGCCGGATCCACCACCGCCGACTCCGTGGTGAACGCGGGCGGCACGCCGCAGCTGGCCTACTCCCCGGGGCGGATCGATCCGACCAACGCGGCGTTCAACTCCAGCCGCAAGCCGCTGGCCGGTGAGTTCCGCTGGAACGGCAAGCCGGTCTTCGTGATCGCCAACCACTTCAACTCCAAGGGCGGCGACCAGCCCCTCTTCGGCCGCTACCAGCAGCCGGCGCACCCCTCGGAGAGCCAGCGCCACGACCAGGCGGCCGTGGTGAAGGGCTTCACCGACAAGATCCTGGCCGTGGACCCGAACGCCTCGGTCATCGTGCTCGGCGACCTCAACGACTTCGAGTTCTCCCAGACCGCCGACATCCTCACCGCGGGCGGCTCGCTCACCGACCTGCCGCGCACCCTGCCGCTGCCCGAGCGCTACACCTACGTGTACGAGGGCAACTCGCAGGTGCTCGACCACATCCTGATCTCCGGCTCGCTGGCGGCAATGTCGTACAGCTACGACATCGTGCACATCAACAGCGAGTTCAGCACACAGCTCAGCGACCACGACCCGCAGGTGGTGCGCATCCCGCTGCCGTAACGGGCCCGGCTCACGGTGCCGGTCTCCCCAGCTCGTGGGGAGACCGGCACCGGTCGTTCCGTCAGCGGAGTTCCGCCGGGGCGATGCCCTGTGCGTGGACCGCCCTGCGGGTCAGTGCGCCTGGCGCGTCACCTGCCAGGACAGGCTCGCGGTCAGCTTCGTGCGCAGCGCCGGGTCCGCGACGGCCGGGGTGGGGTCGGCGGCGACCGCGCTGAGCAGGTGCGGTCGGGAGTGCGGCCCGGTCAGCTTGAGCTCGGCCAGGTCCAGTGTGGTGCGCCCGGCCAGCCGGGGCAGCTCCCGCCCGTCCAGGTACCAGCGCAGCCGGGTGCCGGGCACCGGCAGGCCGACGGTGAGGCGGTCGGCGGTGGTGAGCCGGCTGCCTCCGGGGGTGGGGCTGGTGAGGGGGGTGGCGTGGCGGTAGAAGCCCGCGATCATCGCCTCGCGTCCGGGCAGATTGAACTCGCGTCCGAGTGAGCGCATGATCGAGTTCTCGGTCGGACGGTAGAGCCGGGCCGGGTAGTAGCCGCCGCCCTCGTAGGTGCCGACCGTGCCGCCGTCCGGTGAGGCCTGGCCCAGCCACCGCGACCACTTGGTGCCCTGCCGGCGCATCCGGTCGGCGGTCAGGGTGCTGATGTTGGCCTCGGCGGGTTCGTCGCCCTGGTACGTCCCCTGGCCGTCGTAGACGTACTCGTCGGCCAGCTTGCCCAGCGAGTGCCCGGTCTCGTGCACCGCGATCTGCCCGGACTTCGCGTTGCCGCCCGCCACAGTGGCGATCCCTTCGTAGCCGACCGGGGACTTGACGTCGTTGTAGCCCGCGCCGCCGTACTTCGCGCTGTTGGCGACCACGAGCACCAGGTCCGCCTGCGGGGCCTTCGCCGCGTAGGTCTCGACCGCCTTCTCGTCCACGCAGAGCAGCCGCTCCACGCCGTCGCACCAGAAGTACGAACCCAGAGCGGTGTGTCGCACTGTCGCCTGGTCCGGGTCCCCGGTCACCCCCGACTCGGGCGAAACCGCGGACACCGCCCAGACGTTGAACAGCCCGCGGTAGGTGGCGTACGGTTCCACGGAGGTGAGCTCGCGCCACTTCTGAGCCGCGTCCGCACGGAACACCTCCTGTTCCTGCGCGGTGTACCCGTCGCCGATCACCACCACGTCCAGCTTGGCGGCCGGCTCCCCGTTGTGGACCAGCGCCGTCACTTCGCCGTCGCCCTGCACCGGCGCCACGCCCTGGGGCCGGCCGGCGAGGTAGGGGGAGACGGTCGGGGCCTGGGCACGGGAGATGCCGCCGTCCTCGGCGAACACCTCCACCTGGCGTGTCGGCGGCGCGCCGTCCGCGGGGCGGCTCCAGGCCGGCGCGGCTCCGAGCGCGGTCCCGGCGAGTACGGCGGCGAGCAGGGCGGTGGTGGTCCTGGCGGTGATACGGTGCACGGGCGTCCTCCTGGGGGAACGGTCTGCGGCCTCCCCCGTTGTAATGTCGGGGACCTGACAATCTAGCCCTGGTCTGCCTCGTCGGTCGAGTGGCGGGGTGCCCGCGCACGTCCATGACGGTGGTTCCAGACGAACAGGGAGACGACGGCCGCCGCGACGGCCGTGGTGATCAGTCAGGCGACATCCATCGCACCCTCACCCGCCCCACGGCACCTGCCCGTTGCCTCCCGTGGATCTCCCGGGTGTGGACCGCATGATGCCAGGAGGTGCTGACGGGCCGGCGGGTGCGCACCGGCCTGTCGGCGGGGCCGGGCACCGGGCGAACCGTGCCTGTTCTGCTGCCATTGCCGGCAGCGCATTGCCGGCGGACCCTCGTGAGTAGGTGTTTGCCCAAGAGCCCTTCCGCCCCGCGGGGTCTGGACCCGGCTGGGCGGAAGGCTCACTCCCTGCGGCTCAGGAGGGGGTCACGTCCCACAGCTGGCGCGGGTTGTCGTTGCGGTACGCCCTCACCACGGGCTGCCCGTTCTGTACGGCCTCGATGGCGAAGTTCTGGTTCGCCTGCTCGACGAGGGCGAACTGGTCACCAACCCGCTCACCCAGCCAGGTCTGAGTCGGGACGTTGGGGTTGCACGGAGCCAGCTGGATCGGCTGGCCGGGGTTCTCCGGCGCCTGGAGGCAGTTGCCCCTCCTTGCCACACTCTCGATCATGCTGCTCCCCGAGGGGTTGGGGTGAACGATCCAGTCCTGGTAGGCCGTGCCGTTGGGCGTCCAGGTGATGGCGACCGGGGCCCCGGAGCCGTTGGCGTCCAGCGCCCCACCCGTGTCCTCGTTGAAGAAGCGTACGTTCAGGGTCCCCTGGCGGACCTCGCCAGCCGAGGCGGGCGCCGCAGCGGTCACAGCGCCGGTGACGGCCAGAACGGCGATCGTGGCAGCTGCGGCCTTCTTGATGTTGAACAAGGATCTCTCCCTCTGAGGTGATTCCTCGAACTCCCGTGACCGTTCGCTCGGTCACGACGGCGAGGCAACCACTCACACCGAACCGCCCGCAACAAAAAGTAATCCGAGCAGAGTCCACACACGGGCCGATTACCTCGAATGACCTAGGACGTGTATTCGGTCGTGATCAATGGGTTCGGGTGAGGTCCTTGATCCAGATCATTGCGCCGCGAAGGTGAAGGCCGGCGAGGTAGCTTT
>NZ_JBIWNZ010000064.1:0-16155 GCF_044767505.1 Kitasatospora sp. NPDC101235 | reverse complement strand
ACAACAGGCAGGCGTGCTCAGCGGCTTCCGATCACTGCAATCTCACTCTCACCAGTGAAGATCACCAACAGCATCACTTCTGTGGTGTCGGCCCGGGGCCGAGTACATCGGAACCTCGGGAGACGGAAATCAGCAGGCCAGAGATCTGCTTCGAGGTGGCTCCGCACGCACACGGCGGAGCTCCACAGAACTTGAGCCAGAACCTGAGAGCAGAGAGCACTTGTCGGTCAGTTTGGAGAACAGCCGTCGACTGAGACGCAGAATACCGGCGAGAAGTAGAAGCACCGGGAGAGTCGCGTCCCGACGGCTTCAAGATCAAGAATTGAGGTTCGGAAGAGTCGCCAAGACCTCTTGGGCGCCCTGGACGATGTTGGTGTTGATCTCTTCCAGCGTGATGTCCCAGTTCTCGTTCCAGTCTGCAAGGACGAGAGCCCACTGAACGACGGGCTGCAGCTCGTCGGGGTATCCGAGTTCGACGGCGACTTCGACCCAGATCATGTCCGCGCCGACGGCGGGGCTGAGTGAGCCGTCGACGATCTGCTCCGCCCACCAGCGGGCGAGGGCCAGTCGGGCAGTGGTGGGGTCGGCAGGCGGGTTGAAGGACAGGCCAAGTTCGTCCAGGACGCGGTCGAAGAGCTCGCGGGCCTGGGATTCCTCGTTGTGGCCAAGTCCGGCGAGGAGAGGGATCGAAGGAGTCTCGACGCCGGCGAGCAACGCATTGAGGCCAGCTTGGATGAGCCGGTCGGACCCGATGTGGCGGCCGATGGCCCACTCATTGGAGAGCATCCGAAAGTTATGGATTTCCTCAGCTGCGGTCATGCGGACCTTCCTCGTCGAACTGGTGACTGGAAGATCGTGCCACCTGCGTTCCGATGCCCGACAGGCATTTTGTCCATGCTGCGCTGACGCAGGGCCCCTGCGTCAGAGGTGAACCTGTCTGCTGGCGGCCGCTGCGGTCCTTACCCGGGCGCGCGCCGAAGCACCCGCCAAGGCCGGCTGACCGCCGCAGGCTTCAGCTTGACGGTCCCTCACCCCAGGGATCGTCAAGCACCGTTGCGGGGATGTTCGCCGCGAGCATTTCGTCGATGCAGTTGCGCAGCCCGACGCCGGTGGGGTCGACCCAGGTGAGCCATGGCACCGGCTGGAGCAGGTCGTCGTACTGGCGGATGCCGGGGTCGGTGAGGAGGGTTCGGAGCTCGTCGGGGGCGGGGTCGGTGACCAGGCACAGCCAGGCAAGGCCGGCGCCAATGCGGACCTCGGGCGGGCGTCCGGGATCCGACCAGAGGTCCCGGGCCCACCTGGGAGCGTGGTCATCCTGGTGTTCGCGGGCGAGCTGGGCGATCGCCAGGATCAGGCTCACCCGGACCACCGCGTCGTCTTCCTTCGCCAGCCTGAACCGCAAGGCCGAAAAGACGCCCGAGAGCTCGCCGGTTGCCGCCGCCAGGACGTAGGCGGTCACGGAGCGGACCTCGGGGTCGGGGCCGGAGAGAAGCGGGAGCAGGAGGGGCAGGTCGTCCGTGACCGCCTGACGAGCGGCCTGGATCGTCCAGTCCACCGGGCACCCCGTGCTGCCCTCGATCATCAACGGCTCCTCGGAGACCTGGAGCAGGCCTTCCCGCGATCCGTCTCCCATGTGCTGGCACCGGCCGATCTCGGCGACCAGGCGAAGGGTTCGGGCACGGAGCCCGGGGTGCCCGGTCGTCGCGATCCGGAGCAGGAACGGCACCGCCAGTGCTCCCACCGCGATGGTGCCGCCCTGGTGGTGAAGATTTCCCCAGAGCCGCTCCAAGGCCTTGTCGGCGGCTTCGGCGTCCCCGGACGCGAGCGTGGCGAGCAGGCCGGGGATCTCCTCGCCCGGGCCGTAGAAGTGCCGGAATTGCTGCCAGGGGACCTCGTCGTACCTGAACCCGTCCTTGACCTCCCGCGGGATCGCGCCCATGGCCGTCCGCACGTCGCAGTCCGTGCCGGCCCACCGTTCCGGCCAGCCGGCCCAACGGTCATCGTCCACGGTTTGGCCTTCCAGTCCACCGACAGCATCCGAACGCCGGGAGTCTAACGACCGGTGATCAAGAGGCGGACTGCTTCTGCCGCACTCCGGTGGCACCGCACCACGGCGACGTCATTTCTCGTAAGCATCTGCAGCGCTCAAGATTGCCAACTGCTGCTGTCGAAACCGCTGATCAAACGCTGCTACTTCACGTGAACGAAGCCACCCGGCGGTGTGCCGGTGCCAGATCACCCAGAGGTGCCGGGCGAGGAAGTTCACCGCAATGATGAGCAGCGAGGAGCCAGCGGAGGCCAAGGCCGCGCCGCCATCCGGCCGGGTCGATGGTGCGCCGTAGTCGGTTCTGACGGGCCGCCATGTCAAGGCCTGGCAGCTCTCCTGGGTGCTGTCGTGCGGTTTTCGGGCGGTTCCGCATCTGGGTGTGCGATACCTGGCCTGGGGCCGGGGGGGGGCTGCTGGTGCCCGAAGCGGAAGAGGATGGTGGGTTGTGAAGGTCGGCGAGGCGCGGGAGCTGATCGGCGAGGCGGTGGTGGGCGCGGTGCGTGCCGGATTCGCCCACGAGTACGAGGTGATGGGGTATGCGCAGCGCCCGGCGCCGGAGCCGGCCTTCAAGGCCGGTCGCGACCGGGCCGGCCATGACTCGTCCCGGGTGCCGGAGGTGCCCAAGGCTGTGGTGGAGTCCCGGATCACCGACGACAGCCCGGGCATGTGGTTCAGCCACAAGGTCGAGTACGGTGGGCCGCCCTTGATCCAGCTGCAGGTGCGTTCGACCTGGGCCCGGCAGGTCGCGGCCCCGGGCTGGGCGGTGCTGGACGGCTACGCGGTGCTGGACGTCCTCGCATGGGACGAGAGCCTCACCCCGCGTCGTCCTGCCCGGGTCCGCGCTGCGTTGATCAGCGCCGACTGCGACGCCGGCATGCACGGCTGGCGGGCCCACGCGGACAACCGCGACCTGCGCGTCGCCTGGAACCCGGATGGCGTGGCGACGCTGGTGATGCCCTGGGACGAGCTCCGAGGCAGCGGCTTGGAGGCCGCGCCGGCTGGTTGAACCGGTGCCCCCACGCCCCACCACCCGCTGAACCGCAAGCCGAAGTGCCGGTCCACCACCACAGTGTGACCGGCACCTCTCCGCACCCAGCACGGGCCAGGGGCCCGACACACGAGCCGATCTGCGACTACGCCGCCTCACTCGACAGGACCGGGGCATCGATGTGCTTGAGCCGGCTGCGGGCAGCGACACGGTCCTCACCGGACAACTTGAACCCGTGCTCATCCGCCCAGACGACATGGGAGGCCTGCCACCCGGCCTCCTCCAGCCGACCGGACCCGGCCAGCTACTCCTCGCCCAGCCCCTGCCGGACGGTTTCCAGGTCGCCACTCCAAGACGGCAGCGCGGCCAGGTAAGCACGTCGCTCGGCCCGCACGGCCACCAGCGCCCGCTGCGCCTGTCGCGATCGATACCGGCGCTGTAGCCTGCGCCCGAATAGAGCCCGAGGCGGAATGGGCGGGCCGAGAAAGCCGTGTCAGTAGGGCAGAGAGAAGTACGTGGTTTTGCAGTTGACGGGAGTTCCGGCGGAACCGTTCTGACGACACGTGACCATTCGCATCGAGTCTCCAGCGTGTCCGCTGTAGTCGTAGACTGCCGGCCCTGAACTGTCGTTGGCCCCGTTTGCGTCCTCCACGTAAGCGACCCTGACGCCTCCCTGGGTCTGGTTGTACACCGATGACACTATGCGGTATCCGTCGGCAGAACTGTCCCACGCGTAAATGTACCCATAGCCGTTGCTATCGACCGCGTAAGCGCCGTAACCGTAGGTGGAAGAGCTGGCGTAACCGTAGTACGTCTCGATGGGGTACGCCTGCGCGTTGGAGGCCAGCCCCAGCGTAATCAGCAAGCTGCTCGCCGCGGCGGCCGAACCCAGCAGGACTCTTCTCATTTCATTCCTTTCTGTCAGTTGTGCTGACTCTGAGGAAGCCTGAAACTGCTACGCTTGTTTCAAGCTGCGCCAATATTCTGCAGATGCCGGCATATTAAAGGAACGGCAAAAACCAGCCATACTTCCTGGAAGTCATCTGGTTCCCCGCCGTGCGTGGCCAACTGCCTCCCGGCCATCGTGCTCGTCCGCCGACATGCCCCGAGAGGTCTCATCGGGGGGAACGTTGGCCGAGTCCGCTTGGCCGTGTCAGGAGTTGACGGTACGGCCCGCACGGTTCCCTCCTCTGGCCACATCGCCGGGGTCTGGGCCCGCACCGACGCCGAGCGCGGAGTGTTCAAGGCCCCGGCGAATCAGGGTGTCCGGGGGGTGACGGTGCCCGAGAAGACGTTGACCGACGACGAGAACGGCGGGCTGAACGGGGCCGGGGTTGAACTGCCTGCGGGTCTTCCCGGTCGCGGGCTGCTGGTGTGGGGTGTCCGCACACTGTCCATGAGCCGTGACTGGCAGTACCTGAACGTCCGGCGCGGATCCGGTGGGGGCCAGGTGGTGTGTTGCGCCTGCCATGCTGTACCGGGCGCCGTCCGAGCCGCCGGCCTGGCTGTCCGATCCCGAACGCAAGCTCCCGACCGGTGCCACGCTCGCCGATCTCACGCGGACCGAGGTGGACCTCGACGAGTACGTGGAGCACGCCGACCAGAGCCTGCGCGGCTTCGTTGCGCGGATGGAAGACAAGGGCGTCCGTTTCGGCCTGCTGTACATGGCGACCCACGGCGAACTGGCCTGCCAGCAGTGGTGGGGCCACCCCACCTGGCCGGCCCGCGTGGACCGGTTCATGGCCATGCTCGACAACCCGGAGGACGACCAGTGGGGTCCCAACGTTGAGTACTGCGAACGCCTGCTGCCCGAGCCGCCCGGCCTACAGGACCGCAGCATTCTGCGTGCGACGCTCCTGAAGGCGCCATGGGAACCGGACAGCGCCACCTCCGAGTGGATCACGAACGCCGGCATCGGTTACCTGGTGCCGCTGACGGGCGCGACTGGACGGGCTGACGAACTGGGCAGACCCTACGCCGAGACAGGCTGCTCGGTGAGGATCTGGGCGATGCGCCTGGCCTTGTCTGCGACAGCAGGCAGGAGGTGCTCGGTTTGTGTCCGCGCGTGCTCCGGGCTGCGTTCCGTCCCCGGCCTGCCCTGTTCCGCTGCTCCCGTTGTCCGGGGGGTCGTGCTGCCGGTGACCCGGGAGCGTTCCGCCTTCGTGGCTGCTGCCGCTATCCTCGCGCTCGTGATCAACAGGAGCAGGAGGAGGGGACGTGCGGCCGGGGGCCGGCCGACGACTGCCGGGCTGCGGGAGGTGCTCAACCGTGCAGCGCGTGTCGTGATCGTCGACGCACCGCCGGGAGAGGCCGATTCCGCTGGTCACGCGCGGACGGAGGTGACCGGCGCCGACATCGCCGGCCTGGCCCGGCTGCTGGCCGTCGTGGACGGCGGCACCGGAGGGCTGTGCCTGTGCGACGGCTGGCCGACGATCACGGTGTACGGCCCGCGCGGGGACCTGATCGCCTGCGCCCTGGAACTCGTGGGTGAAGCGCAGCCCGCTCACCGTGTCCCGCCCCGCTTCAGGTGGAACCGGATGGCGGCCCCACCCGACCGCCGCTGTCTGCGTCTTTCTCGGCTCGCCGGCCCGGGCCGTACCTTTCGCCACGTGCGTGGCTCCCGCGTTCAGAGCCAGCCGCGACGGCTGGCCTGGACACCGAGCTGGAAGCGGGTCTGGGCACCGAGGACTTCCTGGAGGCGCGCGATGCGGCGCGCCACCGTGCGTTCGCTGACCCCGAGTTCGCGGGCGATGGATTCGTCGGTGAGGCCGGCGCTGAGGTAGGTGAGGAGTTGTCGGCTCTCGTTGGTGGGGGCGGTGACCATGTCGTCCCCGGGCTCGGTGCCGGCGGGGAGCGGAACGGCCATCTGCCAGTACGACCTGAACACGCCGATCAGGCCGTCGAGCAGGGCCGAGCGCTGCACGACGACGTGGTGGCGCCGTTCGTGGTTGCCGACGGGGGCGGTGACGACGGCGAAGCGGTCGTCGCAGATCATCAGGTTCAGCGCGACATCGGGGAAGACACGGGCCCGTTCGCCGAGGTTGACGCAGGTTTGGATGGCCTCCCGGCCGATCGGGTCACGCAGCACCTGGGCGCCGTAGACCACTGAGTACGCGACGCCGCGTGCGAGCGCCTCCAGACAGCCAGGGGCGATCTGCGGGGGCGTGGCGCGGCGGTCGGACGGGCCGATGGACAGCGCGCGGACCTGATGTGTCGCCTCGTCCTGGACGCGCCGGCTGACCGCTTCGCAGGCCGCGGCGGTCCGGACGATCTCGATGTAGCCGGTGCCTTCGGCGTGGTGGTCGCGCCAGAAGCGGGACAGTTCGTCGGCGCTGTCGCGAAGCGCGCCCAGTTCCTTGGCGCGGATCTCCACCAGGGCGTCGAGCGCGGCCCGCGGCGGGCGGGCGACGAGCCGTTCGCCGTCCGGTTCCACCAGGCCCAGATCGGCCAGTTCTCCGGCCGCGGTCCCGACCGTGTCCGAGGCGGCGCGCACGATGCCCTCCAGTTCGGCCGGGGTCGTGGGACCGGACTGGATGAGCGCGAGGTAGACGTCCTCGGCGGTCGCGGTGAGACCGATGGTCCGGAGTGGATGCATTTGCCCATAATTGCATGCTTATTCGATTTGGCCAATGTGTTGATCGTTTCCGCAGCGTGACCACCGGCGGGCAGAGCGATGGCCGGGCGATGTTATCCCAGCTCAGACGGCTTGTATCGGGAGTCTGAACGGACGTGCGACAGCTGTCGCCTTCCCGTCATGCCGGATTCAGACAGTCCGGATGACTTCTCCAGAACACGCTTTTCTCCACAGACTTTGGGCCACCGCACAGCCGGCCTCCTCCCACCCGTGAGGACAACCGGCACCAGCACTCAAGGAGTTGCCCTGTGAAGAAGACCCTGGCCTGGGCCGTCACCCTGGTGACCGCGGCCACCTGCACCCTCGGCACCACCCTGCCGGCAGTGGCCGCGGGCAGTGACACGACGGCCACTGCCGTCAGCGCCGCGTCCTTCAGCTCCGCGATCGACACCTCCTCGCTCGACCCGCAGACCAAGGCCCTCGTCGACCAGATCCTGGCCAAGCTGCCAGCCGGCTGGCAGCAGCACCGCCTGGCCGCTGCCGCCAAGTACGGCATCAACGAAGGCCAGTGGGCGGACATCCTGGCCAGCACCATCGACCCTGGCAGCTACCAGTGCCAGAGCACGGACCTGACGGCCTATGCCAACACCATGTTCAAGGACGTCAAGAACCCCGTGGTCCTCCTCATCCTGCAGCTCATGGGTGCCTTCGACGCCCCCACCTACGACGCGCTGATGTTCGGCAGCGAGTCGAAGTCCAACACCTTCGGCGTCAACGGTGAATACACCAACGAGCTGACGTCCGAGATGAAGGACCTCAAGCGGTTCTGGGACATCAAGTCCGACGACATCCAGCTCATGCCGATGCACGGCGCCGACGTCTTCTCCTCCCCCGAGCGCTTGGCCCGCGTCCTGCCCGTGATGCTCGGCGGCGACTACACGACGGAGCAGTACGTCACTCTCGCCAAGCTGATCATCCAGCTCGTCGGCAGCGACCCGGCCCTGCAGGGCGGCAACCACCCGTACTTCACCTTCAACGCGTTCGCCTACTCCGAGGAAGGCGACCCGCACCCGGCCGGCATCTCCGACCGCATCATCATGGGTGACGGCATCCTGCAGGCCATGAAGGCCATAGGCCTGGGCGACACCGCCCCGCGGGCCATCCTCGCCCACGAGTTCGGCCACCAGGTGCAGTACGAGGACAACCTGTTCGCCAACACCACGCTCACCGGCCCGGAGGCCACCCGCCGCACCGAGCTGATGGCGGACGCATTCGGCACCTACTTCCTCACCCACTCCCGGGGTGAGGCCCTCAACACCAAGCGACTGCTGGGCTCCTCCAAGTCCTTCTACGAGGTCGGCGACTGCGGCTTCACGAATGAAGGCCACCACGGCACGCCCAACCAGCGCCTCGCATCGTCCACGTGGGGTGCGAGCGTCGCCAACGACGCGGCGAACCAGGGGCACATCCTGCCGTCCCTGAAGCTCGACGGGCTTTTCGAGGCGAAGCTCCCCGACATCGTGAAGCCCGACGCGGTGAACTGAACGCGCTGACCGGCCGGCGCGCGACGGCCCAGCGCCGGCCGGGACACGGCCGCACAACCGAACCGGTGACCCGCCGACGGCCCCTTCGGCAGGGTCCTCAAAGCACATGGCATGGAGGCTGGCGCCGACCTGCGGTTCGCCGTGTTCAACGAGACGGGTGGGGTGAGCGGCGTTCGTTGATCGCGGCGACTCTCGGCCTCTGGGTAGGGCTCGGCGACGGGATGGTGAACGGGGTGGCTGGGATCGCCGACATCACCGAGGAGATCGCAGCCCCTGCGGGTGTGACACGGGCCGGCGCCGTCAGGTGGAGCTGGGTGACGGTGGTGCCGTCGGCGGCCGGGCCGTGGTCGGGGCTGATGCCCGTGACCGTCGGCGGGACGCCGTGGTGACCGCCAGACCGGCTGGGCCGACGTCGGCCGCGCCGAGCACATGGCCGAAGCGGTCCGGGACCTGGAGAAGCACAAGCTGGTCGACGCGCTCGGCACCACCTCACCGCCGGGCCGCCGCCCTGCCACCAAGGCCGCCCCGGACACCGGAGGAGCCGGGGGAGCCGAGGGGGCCGCGAAGCCGAAGTCAGGCGGGCCCGGCGCGGAGAAGATCGTCGGCCTCACCCTCCTCGGCCTGGCCGCCGCCGCCGAGGCGCTCGGCGACGACCGCGACATGGGCGGCCACGCCCGCGGCGCCGGATCCACCGGCGCCCCGCACGCCATGCTCGTCAACGAACTGATCATCACTGCCGTCACCGGCACCACCACCCACGACGCCCCACCCCGCACCGACACACGCCAGGCGCCCCCACGCCGCGCCCTGCCCACCGGCCCGCTCCCGGGCGGCATCGAAGCCTGGGCCACCGAGACACCCCACACCATCACCGGCAAGTACAACGTCATCCCCGACGCCATCGTCCGCCTGCCCGAGCTCGGCATCCCGGTCGCCTTCCTGGAGCTTGACCGCGGCACGATGACCGACGTGCGCAAGGTCGCCGGCAAGCTCGACAACTACAAGCGCTACTTCGACCGCACCGTCCAGGACGGCGGCCAGGAGCGCCTCGACGTCGACGTTCGCTACAACGCCCCCGAACCCGCCTCCGGCTACAGCCACCGCCGAGCCGTTCGCCCGCCCGTGCTGTTCGTCCTGGACCAGGGCACCAGGGGCAGCCGCCCCCGCTACAACCCCCAGGCCCTGGAGCAGCGCCTGAAGGCCCTGCGCAACGCCACCAGCGAGCACTGGCAGGGCTGGACACACGAGCAGGAAGGCATCCAGTACGCGACCTACCACGGCAAGATCCCCGTGCTCGGCACCACCCTACCGGCGTTTGGCCGCCGATCTGACCTCGGGCGGGTGCCGGGTGATCGCCGACCTCGCCGACGAGTGGCTGGCCGCGGTCGTCGAAGGCGGTGCCTACCTGCTCAAGGTCAGCCAGGAGGAACTGCGCGCCGATCACCTCGCCCCCACCGGCACCATTGCCGAACTGGTGGGCGTGATGCGCACCCTGCACGCCGATGGCATCGAAGCGGTCCTGGTCACCCGCGCCGAGCAACCCGCCCTCGCCCTCATCGACGGCTGCCTGCACGAGATCGTCACACCCCGTATGACACCCGCCGACCCGCTCGGATCCGGCGACTCCATGACCGCCGGCATCATCGCTGGCCTGCTTCGCGGCGATGACCTGCCCGACGCCCTGCGCCTGGGCGCGGGGCGGGAGCGTTCAACGCGACCCGGCACGGACTGGGAACCGGGAGCCGAGAAGCCGTCGAGCGCCTCGCCACGGCCACCGAACTGCGCCAGATCGACGAGCAGGGCACCGCTCGCCGGCGCATGAACCGACGGGAGCTGGCCGCATGGCTGACCCGGATGTGAGCCGGCCTCCGAGGATCCTGATCACCAACGACGACGGGATCGACTCCGAGGGCCTGCACCACCTCGCCCGCGCCGCACGCACCCTGTCCCCGGATCCCGTGGTGGCCACACCCCGGGAGGAGGCCAGCGGCAGCAGTGCCGCGCTCACCGCGGTCGAGGACCGGGGACGCATCCTCGTGGAATGCCGCCGTCTGCCGGGCCTGGACGACCTGACCGCGCACGCGGTGACCGCCGCTCCGGCGTTCATCGCGATGCTCGCGGGCCGGGGCGCCTTCGGCCCCGCCCCCGACATCGTGCTGTCCGGCATCAACCGGGGCCCCAACACCGGCCACGCCGTCCTGCACTCCGGCACCGTCGGCGCAGCCCTGACCGCCGCCCTCGACGGCTGCCGCACCATGGCCCTGTCCCTGGACGTCGGCGACCCCTGGCACTGGGAGACCGGCGCCGCCATCACCGCCCGACTGCTCCCGCTCCTGGCCACAACCGGTCCAGGAGCCGTACTCAACGCCAACATCCCCAACCTGCCGCTGGAACAGGTTCGCGGCATCCGGCTCGCCACGCTCGCCAGCTTCGGCACGGTACAGACCACCGTCACCGAACGCGGGCGCGGCTATGTCGCTGTCACCCTTGCCGAGACCGATGTCGAACCCGGCCCCAACACCGACGCCGCCCTCCTCGCCGACGGCTGGACCACTCTCAGCCTCCTCAAAGCCCCCTCCACCGTTTCCCGCCCGACAGCCTGATCCGAGCCCTGAATGACCTCTCAGCCAGGGGACGGACGAACGTCGAGTTCAGCGGCCACGCGTGATCGATCTCGTACGTGGAGGATGCCGAGCGGGAGGGCGACGAGGAGGTCGCGACGTATTCCGCAAGCCCGACTTCGACAGTTGGCGGGCACACAAGGTGGGCCGAAAAGGCATGTGACCTGCGAGGTCTGACGTTTCCGCAGGCTCGTGTCGTGTGCCCACGCGCGGCAACCTGTCAGTGAGAGAGTGGACTGTCTGAGGTTCAGGCGGAGCAGTGCGCACGCTGCTGATCCGCGCTGCCGAGCAGCGGATCAACGATCGTGGCCTGCGCGTGGCCGAACTCGCCGTCGAGGAGGACAATCCCCTGGCCCGCACGATGTACGAGCGCCTTGGCCACGTAGCGTTCGGGCGCGAGCAAGATTCATGGGACGAGGAAGCGCCCGACGGATCGATCCGCCGTCGAGAGACGATGTGCGTCCTCATGCGCCGGGACTTGTAATTCCGCAGGGGACGGGGAGCCGGTGCCGGCTGCCCGTCGCCCTGGCCCCGGCTCAGCGCGCGGGGAAACGGTGGTGCTCCACCAGACGGGTGAAGCCCTCCCAGAACGACGGGCCGGGTAGCCCGCCGTCCTCGTAGACCGCGACCCCGGGCACCCCGTCCGGCACACCGGAGCCGGCCGCGCGGGACAGCTCGACACCCGAGCCCAGCACCGCGACCGGCTTGCCATGCCGCAGCGCCTCGACGAGGAAGCGGACGGCGTCGGGGTCGGCGGGCAGCGTGTGGTCACAGCCGTCCGGGACCACCAGGGCGTCGTAAAGCACCGAGGCGGTGGTGGGCAGTGGGCGGTCCACCGGCAGTGGCTGCCGTCCTGGGCGAGCACGTGGCCGCCGTGGGCGGCCAGCGTCTCGACCGTGGCACCCGCCGCGCCCAGCCGCTCGTGGGCGGCCCGGACCTGTTCGCCGTCGACCCCGGGAGAGGCCAGGACGGCGACCCTGCGGGTGCGGACGCCCGACCCGTGCAGGTTGTCCAGGCTCAGCGCGGGGGAGACGCGGGGCCCGGCCGCGTCCTCGCCGGCCGTGGCGGCCGCGCGGTCCTCGGGTGCCGCCTCGGGCTCGGGCACGCCGATTCGCCGTGCGACCTCTGCCGCCAGGCCCGGATCGACGTGCACCAGGTTGGCGACCATGCGGCGGCGCACCTCCTGGTCCTCCACCTTGCCGAGTTCGAAGGCGAAGGCGGCGGTGATGTGCCGCTGTTCCCAGTCGGCCATGCTGCGCCAGAACAGCGCGGCCTGGCCGTAGTGGTCGGCGAAGCTCGGGCTGCGCCGGCGGATCGTCTTGCCGTCGATCCGCTCCTGGTAGTGCTGGAACACCCCATCGGCCAGGTGTCCGCCGCCCATCGTCGCCGGACACCCGCCCCCGACGCTGTTCGGGGCGTAGTTGGTCCCGGGGTGAACCACCTGTTGGCCGTAGCCGTCGCGGTGGTTGGTGCGGGCCTCGGCCAGTGGACGGTTGACCGGCAGCTGGCTGAAGTTGGGGCCGCCCAGGCGGATGAGCTGGGTGTCCAGGTAGGAGAAGTTGCGGCCCTGGAGCAGCGGGTCGTTGGTGAAGTCGATGCCGGGCACGATGTTGGCCGTGTGGAAGGCCACCTGCTCGGTCTCGGCGAAGAAGTTCTGCGGGTTGCGGTCGAGGACCATCCGGCCGACCGCACGGACCGGCACCAGTTCCTCCGGGATCAGCTTGGTCGGGTCCAGCAGATCGAAGGGAAAGGCGAACTCGTCCTTCTCCGAGACGAGTTGGACACCGAGCTCGTACTCGGGGAAGTCGCCGGCCGCGATCGCCTCCCACAGGTCCCGACGGTGGAAGTCCGGGTCGCGCCCGGCGGTCAACTGGGCCTCATCCCATGCCTGGGAGCAGACGCCGAGCGCCGGCTTCCAGTGGAACTTCACGAAGGTGCCACGCCCGTCCGCGCTCACCAGACGGAAGGTGTGCACGCCGAAGCCCTGCATCATCCGGTAGCTGCGCGGGATCGCCCGGTCGGACATCACCCACATCAGCATGTGGGTGGTCTCCGGCTGGAGCGAGCAGAAGTCCCAGAAGGTGTCGTGGGCGGAAGCGCCGGTGGGGATCTCATTCTGCGGCTCCGGCTTCACCGCGTGCACGAAGTCGGGGAACTTGATCGCGTCCTGGATGAAGAAGACCGGCATGTTGTTGCCGACCAGGTCGTAGTTGCCGTGCCGGGTGTAGAACTTGGTGGCGAAGCCGCGCACGTCGCGCACGGTGTCGGCGGAGCCGCGCGGTCCCTGCACGGTCGAGAAGCGGACGAAGACGGGCGTGCGCCGGCCGGCCTCCTGGAGGAAGTCGGCGCAGGTGAACTCGGCCAGCGACTCGTACGGTTCGAAGAAGCCGTACGCGCCGGCACCGCGGGCGTGCACCACCCTCTCCGGGATGCGCTCGTGGTCGAAGTGGGTGAGCTTCTCGCGCAGGTGGAAGTCCTCCAGGAGGGTTGGGCCGCGGCCGCCGATGGCGAGTGAGTTGTCGGTGTCGTCGACGCGGACCCCCTGGGCGGTGGTGAGCGGTCCGTCCGGGTCGGGAGTCCGGAAGGCATCGAGCGCCACGTCCTTGCCGTCGCGCTCGGACTCTTCGGGGTCCATCGGCTGCTCGGGAGTCTCGGTGACCAGTGGCGAGTCCGGGCGGTGTTCGGGGGATCCGGGGTCGGTGCTCATCTCGGTTTCTCCGTCCTGGGGGTTCGGCGCCGGGTGGTAGAGGCGTCGGGGCGTGGTCAGTGCCGCAGCAGGAGGTCCGCCGCTTCCTCGGGGCCCGCGACGGACCGGCAGGCGGTCGGCGCGCAGGGAGCGCATGGGCGGCCGTCCGGCTGTGGGGGCTCGGGGACCCGGATCGCGTGGGCGTCGGCCGCGAGCGCGGCGGCGATCACGGAGTCACTGCAACCGATCACTGTGACCCGGCACGGCAGCAGTCCGAGTTCCCGGCAGGCGGCCGTGACGAGGCCGGGCTCGGGCATCCGGCAGCGGCATCCCTCGTGCGAGCCGTGCGGGCACACTGCCCACAGGTCGATCGGCCCCAGCAGGGCCTCGGCCCGGGCCTGGACGACCTCGACCTGTCCGCAGGCGAGCAGGCCGCGCGCGACGGCCCGGCTGGTTGCTCACCACGCCGATCGCGAAGCCGACGCCGCGCAGCGCCGCGAGTGCGGCCCGGACTCCCGCCATCGGATACACCATCGCGGGATCGCCGTTGCAGGAGACGTTCTGGAGCAGCGTGCCGTCTCGGCCGAACAACACGGCCCCGGCGATGTCCGGGACGGCGGCACCACCTGTCTGCCGGGACAGCCATGGGCCCGGCCGGTCCGCGTGCTCGCCGTACGGGAGGGGCTGCGGAACGGTCGGTACGGGCTCTGCCAGGTACGCCATACTCCTGCGGGTTGCCGTCGGCGCGGCTGCCAAACGGTCGGGCGGGCCATCAGGGCGAATGCCCGCGCTCGGACAACGTGTCGTGACCGGTGAGGTGGTCCCTGCTGCGCGGTGCCTGCTCACCGAGCGGGCCGTGCAGCGGATCACCGCCGACCTCGAAGAGGCCGGCTACCTTGCTCACGACCAGGACGGCGCGCTGGTGCTCCCAGCTGCCGCCGTCACCAATCTGCTGCGCTGGGCCGCCCTGCTCTGGGAGGAGCGGGCGCAGGGCAGCCAGCCCGGCGACCACCACGGGGCCCTGCGCGGTGCGGGCCGACCTCGCCTGGGCCGGTCAGGCCGACGGGTTTTGCAAGGAGCCCGGCCGGGCGGCCCGCTTGAGCTCCATCTCGGCCTGCCGGTTCTCCACCCTCGGCCCAGTACGGGTCGGCGTGCACCTCGGCGCCGACCGCAGTGAACGCGGCCCGCTTCTCCTCGGTCGGGTCGGCGGCCCAGTCGGCCTCGGCCTTGTACCAGTGGCGCTGGAGTTCGAGCAGGTCAGCCGGCCCATCGCAGATCGCGCACCCGTGCGGCGCCATCCCAGAGCCGGGCCGCCGACATTCGAGGTTCCGCGCTCGCGCCGCTACGCTGCTGTCGGCGCCCGCCGGGCCCGAGACGCGCACACCGGGCTGGCGCCGGCGGGCGCCGCCGTCTGCACTGAGCCGGTGATCTGGCTGTGTGGGCGGGCAGCGTGGGTCTGGGACATCCCTGTCCTTCAGAGTTGGATAGGCAGGTGGCGGGGTCCGCGGAGCATGGCGTTCTGCCGGTAGGGGGGCGGGTCCTGGACAAGGCGTGCTGCGCCGAGGTGGGGGACCAGCGCGCTGAGTGCGGCTTGTGCTTCGATGCGGGCGAGTGGTGCGCCGAAGCACAGGTGGATGCCGCTGCCGAAGCCGAGGTGCTGGTTGTCCGGGCGGGTGGGGTCGAACCGGTCGGGCTCGTGGAACCGCTTGGGGTCGCGGTTGCCTGAGGCGAGCACCAGTGTGACGGAGGTGCCCTTGGGGATGGTGGTGCCGGCGATGTCCACGTCGGCGAGGGGGGTGCGTTGCCGCATGTGGACCGGAGGCTCGTAGCGCAGCAGTTCCTCCACTGCCCTGGGTAGCAGGTCGGGGTCGCGGCGCAGCCGGTCCAGTTGGTCGGGGTGGCGCAGTAGGGTGAGGGCCCCGTTGGTGATGAGGTTGACGGTGGTCTCGTGTCCGGCGATGAGCAGTAGGACGGCGGTTTCCGCGAGTTCTTCGTGGGTGAGCCGCAAGGCGGGGTCGGGTTCGTTGGTGAAGGCGGAGAGCATGTCGTCGGTGGGGTGGCCGCGGCGTTGCTCGGCGAGGTTTGCCAGGTACTGGCCCATCTCGATGCGCGCCTGTTCGCCCGCCTGGTCCTGTTCGGTGGTGTCCGCTTCGGGTCTGACGTCGGCGGACGTAACGATCGCGTCGGACCATTCTCGGAACAGTGGTTCGTCTTCGCGTGGGACGCCGAGCAGCCGGCAGATGACGGTGACGGGCAGCGGATAGGCGAAGGCGTCGACGACGTCGATCTGCTCGCGGTCCTGGATGGTCTGGAGGAGTTCCATGGTGATTGCGGCGATCACGCCGCGCATGGCGTCGATTCGGCCGGGGCTGTGCGGGGGGCCGAACGGGCGCATGGCCAGGGTGCGCAGCCTGTGGTGCTCGGGGTCGTCGAGCCGCAGGAACGGCGGTTTGTGTGTCGTCTCGCCACGGGTGCGGGGGTCGGCGCTCATGCGCGGGTCGTGGAGCAGGGCGGTGATCTCGTGGTACGTGCCGACCAGGTGGCTACCGTCCGCCTGTCGTACGACGGGGCCGGCTTCGCGGAGTTCCGCGTACAGGGGGTAGTAGGGCTTTGTTAGGTACCCCAAGTGATCGTTGTCGGATAGGTTGTGATCTTCTTTCGGGTGTGACACCTGAGGAGATGGAGACGGTCCGCC
>NZ_JBIWNZ010000063.1:9551-16355 GCF_044767505.1 Kitasatospora sp. NPDC101235 | reverse complement strand
GCCCGAACCTTCAGGCCAGGACAACAGGCAGGCGTGCTCAGCGGCTTCCGATCACTGCAATCTCACTCTCACCAGTGAAGATCACCAACAGCATCACTTCTGTGGTGTCGGCCCGAGGCCGGGTACATCGGAACCTCGGCAGACCTGGTCGGCAACCCGCTCGGCGCCACGCTGACCTGGGTTTTCTCCACGCTCGCGTTCCTCGCCAACATCCTGATCCTGCAGAGCCAACTCGGTGCCGTGAAGTCCGTGCAGGCGGCTCGTCTCCCACGGCCTGCTTCTCCCGCTCGCCGAGTCCGAGCAGTTCCTCGCCCTCCCCTCATGGGCCCGCTCGTGGGCCGAGAAGTACCTGGCCTCCGCCGCCGGCACCGACCGGCTCGACCTCGACCTCGCCGCCGACAACACCTGGGCCCAGGCCCACACCCGCTACGCCGCCGCCCCGACCCCGGAGCGCCCGGATGGCGCGGTCGTCGCCACCGTCGACCCGGCCCGCTGGAAGGGGCAACCGGTCCGGGTCAAGCGCGACCCGATCGGCGAGGCGGCTGTGCAAGTCTGGGTCAGCGAGTGTCGGCCCGGCCCAGGGCGATCGCGTCGTGGGCGGGGAGTAGGTCGGACGCGTGATGCTCCGCTGGAGGGACAGCAGCCGACCTGCATGGCCCGGACGTCGTCGAGAAGGCGATGACGAACCAAACGGTCAAGCTCGAAAACGCGAGCACGCGGCCTCCCGGTTCCCCTGGGAATACAACGGGTCACTTCCGCACGGGCGGAACGGACGACCAGCACATCCTGCGCTGGATGAGCGAGGCCGGGCCACAGAAGGCTGGGCGGGGGCAGGTCCGTGTGTAATCTGACCTGCTGGTTCATGCGGTTCGGGCGAGGTTGTCATGTGGGCGATGGCCTGCACGCGTGGTGCAGGCCATCGCCTTTCTGTCGGCAGTCCCGGAGGATCTTGTAGTTCTTCATGCGGGCGAAGGTGTGCTCGACGCGGGCGCGCACGCGCCGGTGTTCGGCGCTGGGCGGCCGCTGGGGGTGCTCCTCGGCGGTGGTGCCCCGGGGTGGTGCGCGTCGTCGGCGGGGTGGTGCGCCGTTACGGTGCGGTCAGCTCGGTCAGGTCGGCGATCACCTCGGAGGCGGTCACCGGGTCGAGTTCGGCGAAGGTCGGGAAGGTCCGGCCGCGGGTCCAGTAGTCGCCCGGGCGGACGTCGAGCCACACCGTCTCCACCCGCTGCTCGGGGTACACGTCGTGCGCGCCGACGGCGATGCCGTCCTCCGGGGCGAGCACCACGTACCGGTTGGGGCCGACCCGGCGGGACAGCCAGCGCTCCACCCCGGCGTCCTGGGGCTCGCCGCGCTGCCAGCCTCGCCGTTCCATGCCGAGCAGCCGGGTGGTGGGCAGGACCGGGCCGTTTTCGAAGCGGGTCAGGCGGTGGCCCGCCCGCTCCTCGTCGTTGAGCGTGTACACGGGGCGGGCGAGCTGACGGAACGGCTGCAGGATCCCGTCGTCGGTGAACAGCTCCGACCAGGCGGCCAGGTCGTCGCCGAGCAGCAGCGGGTGGGCGATCCGGACGGTGGCCCCGGCGGGCAGGGTGAACGCCTCGTCCCGCACGTCCGCCAGGGTGCGGTCCTCGGCGACGCGGAACGCCGTATCCGTGCCGTTCGTCTCGGCCAGCCACACCAGCCGGCGCACCAGGTGCCACAGCAGCGGGTGCCCGAGGAGGAGCTGCTCGAACTCCTGCGCCGTCCACGACCGCCGGGTGACCATGGCGTCCTCCAGGCGGCGGATCTGGTCCGCCGCGACCGCGCGGACGTCCTTCTTCAGCGCGGCGAAGCGCTTGCGCCCGGCCGGTGCCAGCTCCGCGTCGTCCCGCGCGCCCGGGGCCGGCAGGTCCTTGCGGCGGACGCCGGCCGCGTCCAGCACGTACGGCTTGAGCTGCTCGTCGAAGCCCACCGTGAAAGTCCGGGTGCCGTAGTCGACGACGGTCGTCCCGTCGGCGTCCAGCCCGAGGTCCGGCACCAGGCGGTCGGACAGCTGATCGCCGGACAGGCCGAGACCGGCGGCCACCTCGGCGATCTTCTCCTGCGCCCGCGCCTTGAGGGCCTTGAACTTCACCCGCTGCGCGATGCCGTGCAGGTGCAGCAGGGCGACGTCGCTGCCGATCCCGGCCAACACCTCCAGGCCGTCCACCGCGCGGTGGTGCGCCCCGTCGCCCGGCCAGGCGCGGAGCAGCGGTGTCAGCCGGCGGACCGTTTCGTCGTCGCCCAGCCGGCCGAGGGCGTGCAGGGCCCAGCCGTCCTGGGCCGGCATGCCGGCCAGCCGCCACTGCTCGAACACGGCCCAGCCGAAGTCCGTCAGGGACCGGGGTTCGCACTCCTCGGCCACCTGGTCGAGGCCCGGGTAGAACTCTCTGGCCTTGGACAGCGCGAGCATGGTGAGCACGTGCCGGACCGTCTCGGCGGGCAGCGCGCCCTCGCCGCCGCGTACCAGCAGCTGGGGCAGCAGCACCGGATCCGCCCAGTCACCGGGCTGGGGCAGCTTCGTCGGCAGCGTGCTGAGCAGCGGATCGGCCGACAGCAGGGCGGCCACCACCTCCTCCGCCTCCGGTCCGTACTCGGCCGCCACCGCCCGCACCGCCGCGACGCCCTGCGCCGCGGCGATCAACCGGAGGGCGTGCTCGGCGTTGCGTCGGGCCGCCCCGGTCGTCCCGGCCGCGGAGGGCACGAGCACCCGGGCGGCGTCCAGCCCGTGCCGGGCGAACCAGGAACGCGCGGTGTCCCCGGCCGCCTTGAGGCGCACCAGCCAGTCCGCCATCGTCTCGGCCAACGGGACGTCCAGGTACGGCAACAGCAGGGAGGAGTGCGCGGCCGGGTTCTGCAGTGCGGCGGCCCGGATCGGCTCCAGTGCGTCCGGACCGAAGCGGGCGGCGATGCGGCGCAGGGCGTTCTCGGCGTCCCAGATGTGTGCGGCGCCGCGCCACTGCGAGATCAGCGGCCGGCCCAGCTCTTCGTCGCCGTAGGCGAACAGCGCCGCCTCCTCGTGCAGGCTGGAGCGGAACCGGGCGTTGTCGGACTGCCCGCTGCCGGCCCGCATCGTGCCGGCGATCCGCTGCCAGTCGCCGTCCGAGCAGCCGTTGTACCAGGATTCGGCCGCCGCCCAGGCCTCCCGCTCACCCGGCAGCCACCGCAGCCGCGGCTCCTGCGGCGCGGTGAGTCCGGTCAGCACGCGGGGATTGCCGGTGGAGCGCGGCCGTGTCCACGGCGGGCTGGTGAACAGCTCTGGCAGCGACTCGGTCGGGACGTCCGATACCCGGTCGCCGAGTTCGGTGAGCGGCTCGACCAGGGCCGCCTGCTCCGGTGGCAGCTGCGGCAGCAGGTCGAGCGCGATGGCGCGGTGCGCGGCGACGTGGCCGGTCAGGAGCTGCTGGGCGAGCCGCTGCAGGGCCGGGTCGGCCGGGGCCGCCGCGGCCTCCGCGAGGAGGCGCAGAGCACGCCGGGGGAAGCGGCGCCCGGCGTTCAGCAGGGCTCCGCGGGCGGCCTTGTCGTCGTTCTGATGGGCCAGCAGCCCGCGGAAGCCGTCGTCGGAGGGGAGCTCGGCGATCGCGTTCAGCAGTTGCTTCCGCTTGTCGCTGTAGAAGTAGCCGGTGGCCAGGGTGTGCAGCAGCAGAGGCGCGGCAGCGCCTCCGAGGCCCTCCGCCACGGTGGCGACGATCTCGGCGGACCAGCCGTCCCAGCCCAGGCTCGGCAGCTGGGGGAGCTTCTCCAGCGGCTTGGCCGAGGAGAGCGAGCACAGCAGCATCGACCACTCGGCGGAGCCCAGCCGGACGGCGGACTCCACGCACTCCTCGGCCCAGGCGGACTCGGACGGCACCAGGTAGGCGGCCGCCACCAGGCGGGTCAGGCTGCTCCGGCAGCCGGCCAGGGCCTCGGCCGCCGCGCGGTGGGTCTGCTCGTCGCACGCCGCCAGCAGCGACCGGACCCGGTCCGCGGCGGGACGGTACACCGCGGTCCTGGGGTCGGTCCCGCGACGGACGCGGGGATTGACGCTGCGGGAGTTGTGCCAGTCGGTCTCGACGGACACCGTGAACAGCTCGACGGTGGCCCTGGCTGCGAACGGCAGACCGAACTCCGCCGCCCAGGCGTCCACGGCCGTCCGGATCTTGTTGTCGGCCGGGCTGGAGAACAGCGCGGCCAGCACCGCCGCACCGAGCGGGTTCCGGCTGCCGTACTGGTGGGCACGGGCGGCCTCGACCAGCTCCGCGTCGCTGCGGTCCGAGGTGAGCGCCTGCTCCAGCCAGTCGTCCATCTGCCGCAGCGCGGCGTGGTACGCGTTCACCGCGCCCTTCACCGGCGCGGCCGGCGGGCGCAGGACGCCGCCCCGGCGGGGAATCAGAACTCGGCGCCAGGCGTCCGGCAGCACGAAGGTGTCCTCGTCGGCCGGGGCGTTGTCCAGGGCCTCGGGGACGACGGCCGGCGGGGTGGGCGGCACGGGTTGAGCCGCGGGCATCGGATCCGCTCCGGTCTCGCGGTAGCCCTTGCGGACCTTCTCGGCAACCGCCCTGGCGAGGTGCGCCTGCGCCTGCTCTGCGGTCGGGAACGTCTTGGTCTGCTCCCGCCCGGCAGTGCCGGACCGGCCGTAGCGCACGGTCACCAGGACACCGTCGACCCCGGCCTCCCAGAACTTGTCTGAGTCCCCCTCGACGAACTCCCAGCGCCGCACAGCTTCCGCCCCTCTCCTCGAACAGTTGATCAGGTGAGGAACAGTAACGAGGCCCACCGACAAGCTGACCTGCGGCCGTCCCCCTGGGGAAGCATGCGCAACCCTGAACGGAGGCCCGCATCCCGAACGCATCGCTCGGCGAACACCGACGTCCAAGCCGTGACCAGCACAGGCCCCGGCAACGGATGAAACACCCGGCGGCGTCCCGGGCGCTCGGATGGTCGGACTTGGCCGACCGACCGGTAGCCCCCTCGATGTCCCCGTGCTGAGACGCCCGCCACCTGCCCCGCCGTACCCGTCGGGCCCGAGCGGCAACTACAGCACCACTGCGGTCGACGGCGACCTACGTAGCTGGGCTCAGTGCGCTCGGCTACCGCACCCTGGCCAGCACCCGAATGCGCTAGCTGTTCTGACCCGTGAGGTTGGGGACGGCGATCCGCCATGCCCTGGATGGCGGGGTGGGCGATGTCTACTTCTTCGAGGGGCCCTTCTTCACGAAGCTGTTGCTGACGGAGGGCCGAGAGCTGAGAGTCGTGGGCGTGTGCGACCGGTATCCGGCGCCCGACGGTGGTGGGGTTATCGAGGCTGACGTGACCGTGCCGGTGCACGAGGTGCTGGACGCTTACAGGGATGCGGTCTGGAGCCTGCGCCGGTGGGCGCAGGAGCGCGGCGAGGCTGAGGTGCTCGCGCTCCTGGAGAAGATGTCCGAGCTGGACGGCGTGTAGGCGGGCGCAGTTGGTAGCCGCGTGCACGCAGCGGCCAGCACTGTCCTGCCTGCACGAGGCCTGCAGCGACCCCATCGACTTGGCCGACGGGCCGGCAACGCGTTGACCAGGGTGAAGAGACGGGGCCGCGCTACGGCTTCGCCGAGCGACAGCCTTGCGGCCGTTCCGGCGCTGCGACATGTTCGGCGTTGGCCGAGTGTCCTGTCGCACTCGGGATGTCCGTGGATCTCGTCCTGAGCTGCAGGTTTGCCAGGTCGGTTGAGAGCTGTGCGTTCGTTCACAACGGATCTGGCTTCTGCGGAATCTCGGAGTGGGTTGCCGGACCGGATCTGATCAGGCGTTGGTTCGTGCGGCGACTGACCGGGCCATGAGCTTGGCGGCCTGACGGACCTGTGCAGGCGCGGGACCCTTCGCCGGCCGCACCGGGCGCCGTCGCGCTGCAGGACAGCGTGCACGCGCGGAGCCGTAGGTGCCGCGGGAGGTCCCGTGGACCTTGGTGATCTTCTCGGTCAGCTCCGCGTCGCGCACCGCGCGGACCGGGGGTGGCGGTACGGCGGGCGTAGAAGGCGGCTCGGGAGACCTTGAGCAGTTCACACGCCCGTTTGACGTTGTGGCCTGCCTGCTTCTCCGCCTCGATGAACGGGTGCACTGTCATCGGGTCTCCGTCGCGAAGAAAGCCGTGGCCCGGCGGAGGCTGTCCACCGGCACCGTCATCCCCGACCGGACCCTGCCCGCACCCGGCACCCTGCGCCCCCACCTTCAGCTCGACGGCACCGACCCCGGCCACGAAGGCCCCGGACCGATCTCACCGCGCGAGTGGGGGCAGATCCGCGTGCTCGACTGACTCGCCCTTGGCTGCGCTGGTGCCGGGGCGCCCGCTGCGGATGGTGCGGGAAGCCGGCCTCATTCTCCTTCGGCCCGTCCGGAGGCGGCTGCTGACGGGGAACGGTAACGTCAGACTCGGCCACGATCGGACCTCCCCTGTCGTCAAACGGGTGTGTGTGGCTGTACGAAGACGCGGCCCGCCGGATCGGCTTCCCGGCGGGCGCGTGAGGATTCACCGGCAGGCAAGAACGCCCCCGCACCCAGACCGCACCGGGGCGAACGGCATCAACGCCGCTGTCGTTTTCCATGTCGCCTGTCCGGGCCCGCTGACGGGCCGGAACGCGCCCGTAGCGCCCGGGGCAGAGAGGCTGGCCTGTCTTCCTCGCCAGCGTCCGGGCTCGCGCTGAGGGTCGAGTACCGGTAGGCAGGCCGGGAAGGACCGGTCCGGGCCCCCCCCGCGGGCGGGCCGGCCGCGGGGCTTGGGGGTGGGGGACGGGCGTGGGGCGGGCGGGCGGGGGGGGCGTGGCGGGCGGGTCGGCC
>NZ_JBIWNZ010000063.1:0-9541 GCF_044767505.1 Kitasatospora sp. NPDC101235 | reverse complement strand
CGCGCCGGGGCCCGAGCGGCGGGCCGGCCTGCCCCGCCCGCGCCCGGGCGGGGGCTGGGGGTCGCGTACCGGTCGGCCGGCCGGGACGGCCGGGGCCGGCCCCGCCCGCGGGGGGGGCCGGACCGGTCCTTTCAGTCTGGCGTCAGGGCTTGGGGCAGGCGGCCTGGGTGACCTTGCCGGCCTTGTCGCCGGTGGTCGCGGGGTCCAGGGTCAGGCACCGGCCGGTCCACTGGTTGATGAAGTAGTAGCCGCGCGACTTGCCGTTGCTGTCGATGTTGGTCGGTATGACGTTCCACAGCTGGTTGCCGGAGGACCACCGGGTCTCGCACGGCCACCAGAGCAACTGCGTGCCGTCGCCGGGCGGCGTGCCGTTGTTGTAGGGGACGGTCAGGCAGGAGCCGTTGCCCGCCTTGATCCAGTAGTAGCCCTTGCCGTCGTAGTTCGGTTTGGTGGCCGTCCACTGGTGGCTGCTGGGCGCCGGGTTCGCGCAGGCCCGCTGCGTGACCAGGCCGCCGGAGCCGTTGGGGAACTCGTCACCGCGCACCATGCACCGGTTGCTGTTGTAGGTGCTGACGTACTGCTTGGAGTCGGTGACGACCCACACCGCCGGGTCGGGCTCGAAGACGTAGTTGTCGCGGTTGAGCTCCTCGACCACGGACAGCGGGGTGTTGCCCGACGTGTCGGAGAGCTGGTAGTGGTCCACCGCGACGAAGTTCGGGTTGCGGCCCGCAGCGGGCCGGCAGGACTTCTCGATGCGGCTCTTGAGCTGGGACCCGTTGTCGATCTTGGCGTAGGCCTTCGGGTCGAGGTTGTCCGAGCTGAACTGGTTCATGGTGAACAGCGGGGTCAGGTTGCTCGTGTTCGGCATGGGGTTCTGGTTCAGGGGCTGGCTCTCCCCGCGCGGCTCGCAGCCGTACGGCTGCCCCAGGCCGTAGCTGTACCGGTTCTCCACGGTGTGCGTCCAGGTGTTCATCAGCGTGCCGGAGCCGACCGCCAGGTCGCTCCAGCTGTCCTGGAAGATCACGAGGCGCTGGTTGGCGGCGACCATGTCGCGCAGGCGGGGCCAGTTGTTGCTGTAGATGCCCCAGTCGTTCTGGTCGAAGAGCAGGTTGCCGGCGCCCTTGGCGTCCAGCATGTCGGTGATCGTTTTGCTGAGCGTCTGCTGGCTGGCGTAGTTCTCCAGGAAGACCGTCACCACCTCCTGCGGGTTCTTCTGCAGGAAGTTCACGATGGTCAGGAGCCCCGACTTGAACTCCTCGTAGCACAGGGACGTACTGCCGTGGCACATCTCGACGGGCGCGGTGCCCTTGGGGTCCCAGGTGTCGAGCATCAGCCCCCGCACGCCGCCCTCGAGCTGCTGCTGGATGCTCTGCGACTGGTTCGGCGGAACGGGGAACTCGCTCCAGTTGTTGGCGTAGGCGTTGTGCGACGTCACCCACGACCACTGGTGGTAGCGCGCATTCCCGTACTTGCTGCTCGCTGCCGTCGCGTCCGTGGGTGCCGTCAGCATCGAGGCCAGGACGAGGAGTGGGATCACCGGCAGGGCGAACAGGCGCAGCAGGCGAGCACGGCGGTCGGCGCCCCGACGGGGCACGGCGCCACTGGTTCTCATTGTGAAATTCCCTGGTGGAAAGCGGCCGTCGGCGTCCGCGGGAGCGGTACGCCGGAGACCGGAGGTCTGGAGGTTCCCCCGAGCCCGCCGGGCGGGCCGCACATGGGAGGGCGGCACAGCGGCGACGGACCGGCCCGGCGGGGGCTTGTCGGGCCCCGGTCCGGGTCGCCCTTAGCTAACCGCGCCGGGCCGGTTGCGGACCAGGCGGTTCCACCGGCAGAAGTACCGTCCGGCATACTTCTGCCGATCCCCAGGTCACGGCGTTTCGCCCCGCCGCCCGAGACATTGAGACACAGCGCGCCGGATTCACACTGAGCCTTTTCAGCGTTGCAGCTCCAGGGTGAGGACAGCTTTGGCCGCTGACGTCAGCCGGTTCGGGCTGCAGCGGGCGTGGCGGAAGATCCGCCAGTGCTTGAGGGTGGCTGCACCGCGTTCGACGGGGTGTCGGAACCGGGCGTGGGCCCGGTTCAGCGATCTCTGTTCCGGGGTGAGCTCCTTGCCGGGCTTTCGCCTGATCGGCACGGCGAACGGCCCGCCCGCGCCGGTGTGGGCGAGGTCGGCCGGGGCGGGGATGCGGAGCGTTGCGCAGGTCTTCACGACGCGATGGTCACGGGCCGCAGTGAGGTCGTGGGTGCGGCCCGGCAACGCGCGCGAGACCCACGCGATTTTGCCGCGCGGACCGGTGATGACCTGGAAGTTCACGCCGTGGCGACGGTGCTTGCGCAGGTACACCAGCGCGACGATGGCTCGCTGTGAAGGCCGGAGCTTGCACCGACGGTCACTGCGGGTGCCGATAAATCATCCGGCCTGGTCACAGCCTTGTCTGATTGGCCGTGGGTCGTGTCTGCAGGCCTCCTGGTCTCTTCCCGCGGGTCAGTACGGACGGCATGATGATCTGTTGTGCTGCTACGCCTGGCCTACCTCGCCGCCACCAACACCTTCGCGCTGCTGCGGCTCCTGCCGATGAGCAGCCGGGAGAAGGACATCGAGATCCTCGCGCTGCGGCACCAGTTGCCGGTCGTGCAGCGCCAGGTCGGCAGACCCGTCTTCACCGACACCGACCGTGCTGTCCTGGCCGGCCTGCTCCACCACCTCCCCACCGGCAGACTGCGGCGCATTGTGGTGCCCGGTCCGTCCGGACACGGTCCTGCGCTGGCATCGGAACACGCTCAAGTGGCGCCACGCCACTACCCGCGTGCCGAAGCGACCGGGGCGCGCCCGCGCACCGTCCGCTCGGTCCGTGCCCCGGTGCTGCGCCTGGCCAGGGAGAACAGCGCACCGGCTACCTCTCCTGGCTGGAGGTCTGCTCCTGGAGCGACAACACCGAGGTCACGCTGGCTCTGGCCCAGCGAATGCTGCGCCGTTGACGCTGGTGTTCCTGGCAGCGGACTCGCCTGCCGAACGCGTTCAAGAACGTCCTGGCCGCCGAGGCGGAGGGCATCGCGGTCCAGGTGCTGGTCGACCGCAACGCGGAGGCGTTCGCCAGCTTGCGCGAACCACTGGCGCTGTCGTTCGATGACTTCATCCGCACCAGTAGCGATCCTCGCCACCGAGCGGGGGTCGAGCGCCTGTGGCAGCGGTGTGCCGACGCAGGCGATCTGTACCGGAAACACTACGAGGGGCTGTACTGCGTCGGCTGCGAGCAGTTCTACATTGCCGACGACCTCGTCGAAGGCCGCTGTCCCGAGCACGGCACCGAACCACAGCTCGTGGCGGAGGAGAACTGGTTCTTCCGGCTCTCCCGCTATGCCGACGTCCTGCTGGAACTGATCTCCAGCAATCGGCTGCGGATCGAACCTGCCTCCCATCGCAACGAGATCCTCGGCCTGATCGCCGGCGGCCTGCACGACTTCCCCGTCTCCCGCTCCCAGAGCCGCGCCCGCGGCTGGGGCATCCCCGTTCCCGGAGACCCCGACCAGGTCGTGTACGTGTGGTGGGACGCACTGGGCAACTACGTGACCAGCCTGGGCTACGGGACATCTGATGCGGCCTTCGACCAGTGGTGGACACACGGGGGCAAGCGGATCCACTTGGCGGGCAAGGGTGTGCTCCGATTCCACGCCGTCTACTGGCCGGCAATGCTGCTGTCTGCGGGGCTGCCGGCGCCCACCGACATCCTGGTCCACGACTACCTGACCGTCGACGGCCGCAAGATCAGCAAGTCCAGCGGCACGACAGTCGATCCGGCAGCTCTGGTCGCCGACGTCGGCACGGACGCCGTGCGCTGGTGGCTCCTGCGCGATGTACCCCGCGTCGGCGACGCGGACTTCACTGTGGACCGGCTCGTGGACCGTGCCGACGGCGACCTCTCCGGTGGGTTGGGCAACCTGGTCAACCGGGTCGTGACCATGATCCACCGCTACCGTGACGGCCGCCTTCCCAGCTCCGGCGGCACCCTGGTCGGCGCAGAGCGGCTGGTGTGGGTGTGTGCCGATGCCCCTCGGGAGATTGATGTCGCCCTGGATGCGTTCGACTTCCGCCGGGCCGCTACCGCCGTGTGGACAATCGTGGAGGAGGCCAACCGCTGCATCGAAAGCACCAGGCCCTGGGACCTCGCGAAGATCGAGAGAGAAGGAGAGCGCATCACCGGGGAGCGACTGGACGGTGTCCTCGCCGCTCTCCTGCAGGCCTGCCTCTTCCTCGCCGACCGATTGACGCCGTTCCTGCCGGGAGCCTCGGCCCTCATCACGGAGCAGTGCACCGTGGTCGACGGCATCCTCCCCCCCGGCGACCCCACTGTTCCCACGGATCGGGAGCTGATCGATCGGGCCGCCGAGTCCGCCCAGGGATCACCACCTGGGCGGACTCGGCGTCGACCGAACCCCTGGGCCCACGGCAACGGTGAACGCGGCGCCCGCACGCCCGCAGCGGCCAGAGCCCGGTCGGCACCCGGCCCCAGCCCGAGACCGCGCCGCGCGCGGGACGAGGAAGTGCTGCTCACCCCCGGTCCAATGCCGTCGTCCCCGGATTCGTCACCCCGGCCGCCAAACCGGCGGCGCAGGCCGGCCGACCGCGACCCCCTGCCGTGCCGTGCCGATCGCACGTAGGCACCACCGCAGGTGCTCCCGCAGTTACCACCGCAGACACCTCAGGGCCTTATCTGGTCAAGCCGCGACGGCGAGTGGTGTTGGGAAGGCGGCCTGCTCGTCGAACAGTCGGCGGCTTTTGAGGCAGTGGTAGAGCTGGCCGAGAGGCCTCAAGGCCTACGCCGGCGCCTCACCCGTCACCCGGGCCTCCGGCAAGAAGTCGAGCATCACCCGGCGGTGGGTCAAGAACGACCGGCTCAACCACGCCGGCTATCGACCTGACCCTGGACACCACGGCGTTCTGACCGGCGACCCGGACCACCGCCAGCCCCGCCAACGAAGCGCCCGACGCCCGCCGCAGCCGATGAAGTGTCCGACCCTGCGCTGTAGACCCGGGCCGGCCGGGCCTTGCCCGCTACGCTGCCATCGGCGCCCGCCGGACCCGAGACGTACAATCCGGGCCATCACCGCCGGCCTGGGACGTCCCAGCACCGTCCCAGCCCGCCCGGTATGCCCCGATTTTCTGGGGTGGTCCCAGGACATGGCACCCCAGATTGCCCAGGCAGCGGCGCTGCGCGCCCGGACCTGGGACAGAAGCCTCGCACCGCTGTGCGAAGACATCGAGGGCCTCGTGGCCGAGGCATCGGACGGGTGGTCCGGCCACCGTCGACCTCGTCGGCCGTGGAGGGTCAGGCGATGTCGGCGTACCAGATCCGGCTCGCAGGGCCCTCCGGATCGGAGTCGCGGAAACGCTTGGGCATCCCGGGCCTCAGCGCGGGGCGCAGCAGGTGCCACGTCCGTTCGATCGCCTCGCCGGTGAAGCCGTCGAACTCCGGCGTGACCTGGAGCAGTATCGCGCCGTCGCGCAGGGTTTCCACGCGGTGGAAGTCACCGGCCGTGGTGATCCCGTCCGCACCGCCGAGCTGCTGGGCGATCTCGCGTGGGATCACCATCAGCCACTCGTATCCGCGCAGTCGGCGCCGCGACTGCGGCAGCGTCATCCTGGGCAGTGGCGGGCCGACCCGCTCCTCGTGCTCAGTGCGGCCCAGCGCACGCCTGAAGCCGATCTGGGCGTAGCACGGGTCCACCTCCTGCGAGAAGTCCCGCAGCAGCTCCGTCCAGCGCGCCTGGGCGGCCGGCCGGAAGCGCTCCTGCGGTGTTTCCGCGCTGAGCCTGACCCAGTCCTCGGCGCCCTCATCGCGCGCGACGCCCATCCGCAGGAGCTCGCCACCCGGCATGCCTTCGTCATCCAGCCGATAGACCGCGATCTCGGCCAGCCGCACGTCCAGGGGGTTCAGCACTTCGGGAGTCGGCTGACCTTCTGACCGGAATCGAACTGAGCGGCTGTCAGCGTCCCTCCACGTCGCACGAAGGCGAGCAAGTCGCCACCCGAGTGCCAGTGCCGCGCCCACCCATCGAAGCTTCTGGCGTCGGTGTCCGGCGTCGGCACGGCGCCGACGTCGGAGACCATCCAGACCTCACCGCGGTGGGGTCCTGCCGTCACCAGCAGCCAGAACGATGGCCCGTCCTCGGCTCCGAGGACAACTGACCCGTGGTTGAAGACGGCATCGATACGTGGATCGTGAGCGTCGACCGTCTCGTCGTCTTCCCACACCCACGCTTCATCCAGGGGGAACGGCTCTCCCGGGTGCCGCGGTCCCGTGCCCGGCCAGCTTTCCGGCAGCCACCCCAGCGGCTGAAGACCGCCATCCTCCGGGGGACCGAGGCTGCTGCCGTTGCTGATCTCCGCGATGAAGGTCCGAAAGGGCTCCGGAAGCGTCACCCGGTTCTCGGCCTCCCAGACTGCGACTCCGTCGCCGCCCAGGGCAGGCTCGCGCCACTCGACTGCGAACGCCGAACGCAAGAAGTCGAGCGTGGCCTCGTCGGGATGATGATCAGGTGTGGTTGTCACGAGGGGCTGGCATAGACGTCCGACATCTTGATCTTCAGACGGTGTTGCCCCTTCTGGCAAACATCGAACAGGCGCCGACCGTGGCGACTCCCGAAGTGCTGAACATGTGCTGTTCGTTCCCGGGCTCTGGCTCAACTTCTGTGGTGTCGGCCCGAGGCCGGGTACATCGGAACCTCGGGCGACGGAAATCAGCAGGCCAGAGATCTGCTTCGAGGTGGCTCCGCACGCACACGGCGGAGCTCCACAGAACTTGAGCCAGAACCCCAGATTCCGACAGCGCTTGTTCAGCGATTCGGGAGGCACTCAAGCCGCGCCACGTTCGATGTTCACGAGAAGCGGTTCTGGTCCAACTTCTGGGCTCTGTCGTTGATTGAGGGGTCTTGGCTGGTTGATCATGGTGATAGGAGGATGCGGCGTCGTAGGAGATCGAAGTTGGCCCGGCCGTACATCTGCCTCTTCAGCAACTTGATCCTGGTCACGTTGCCCTCGACCGCTCCTGAGGTGAGCGTCGTGTTCAGGGCTGCAAGAACGGCTGCGTGGTCGCGTCGGATCCCGCTGGCCAGGGTGCGGAGTTCTCTGGACCGGCCGTGAGCACCCCGCCGTCCGCGCCCTCGGCCCCCACCCCCACAGCCGCCACAGCCGCCCGGGCAGGCCTGGCCGTCCCGGCCCCACCGGCCCGCCCCGATGCCCCACAGCCCGCCCCCGGGCCCGCCGAGTAAGCGCCGCCGGCTTGGCTGCCGTCATCCCGCAGTGCCGTGCCGCCGCCCGCACCCACCCCCCGGCACCGGCCCTGCCGGTATCTCCTGCCCGGCCGTCAGGAGGCCGGGCGGCCGGGCGGGTGTGGTGTGGGGTCAGCAGCCGCATTCCTCGCCGCGCCAGGCTTCGGCACCTTCGCGGACGGCGAGGCCGGCGACCAGGAGGGCGACGGCGGGGTCGAGCCACCAGAGGCCGAAGAGGGTGTTGGTGAGCAGGCCGACCAGGACGGCGGCGGCCAGGTAGGCGCAGAGCAGGTTCTGGGTGCCTTCGCCGGTGGTGGCGCCGGAGTCGAGGATCTTGCCCAGGCGGCGCTTGGCGCGGCCGAGCAGCGGCATCACGATGAGCGAGGAGGCGGCCAGGGTGATGCCGAGCCAGCTGGTGGACGGCTTGTCGCCCTGGATGAGGGTGGTGAGGGCGTCGTAGGCGATGTAGGGGGCGAGCAGGAAGAAGGTGACGGCGACGGCCTTCTGCGCGCGGCCCTCGGCGGTCTCGGAGAGGGTTCGGGAGCCGCTGAACCTCCAGACGATGATCACCGAGGCGAGGCCCTCGATCAGTGAGTCGAGGCCGAAGCCGAGCAGGGCGACCGAGCCGGCGACCACGGCGGCGACGATCGCGACCGCGCCTTCGAGTCCCATGTAGGCCAGGGAGAGCCAGGACAGCAGCTTGGCCTTGCGGGCGGCCTCGTGCCATTCGGCACTCTTCTCGACCGGGGGGCGGCAGCAGGCGTCGGTACAGCCGGGAGCACAGTGGCAGTCGCCCGGCTCGGTCGCGGGGGCCTGGGCGGTGTTCACGCGTCGTCCTCGCAGGTGCCGTAGGCGGGGCAGAGCGCGACCGCGTCGCCGGTGTCGGCGAGCACGGTCTCGGCGGCGACCAGCAGTCCGATGAGCGAGGGTTGGGTGAGGGAGAACACCGAGGCCCGGCCGACCGGGCGGGAGTCGACCAGTCCGCAGTCGCGCAGGCAGGCCAGGTGCTTGGAGACGGTGGACTGGGCCAGGCCGAGCTGGTCGACCAGGTCGACCACGCGGGCCTCGCCGGTCGCCAGGCGCCGCACGATCGCCAGCCGGGCCGGGTCGCCCAAGGAGCGGAAGAGCGCGGCGGCCGGTGCCAGCGCATCCCGCCCGGCATTCGCATTAGGAGTTGTCATCGCCATGTGGCGATGATAGATCCTTTGGCTCACTCGATCGAGTGGCGGTCGACCAGCACCCGGGAGCGGGCGATGGCGTACCGCTCCCAGTCGTCGGGCCGGCGGAACCGTTCGAGGGTGGTGACGACAGGTCGAGCCACGCGGAGCGGTAGCCGTCGAGCGCAGCCAGCTCACTCTCGGCGTCGTCAGCGAGAATGACGTAGAGATCGTGGTCGGAGTGACGGGTGGTCATGCCGTCGTGGGCCCAGGAGCGCCTTTGAGGACGAGCCGACGATGGCCTGGTCGGCCGTCGCATCAGCGACGAACGCCGCAAAATCCAGGGTTCATGCCAGGTCCTTGCGCATCAGCGTGCACATCGTCTCGTAGCGCCGGATCGAGCCGTCCTCGGCCACCACGTCCCAGGAGTCCGGCTCGCGGCCGAACGCCTGGTAGCCCAGGCGCTCGTAGAGGGCGCGGGCGCGCGGGTTGCCCTCCTCGACTCCGAGTTCGGCGCGGGTCAGGCCCCGGGCGGTGATCCGCTGCTCGGCGGAGCGGATCAGCAGTGTGCCGATGCCACAGGACTGCAGCGCCGGGTGGACGCCGAGCTGCCAGATCTCGCCGGCGCCGGGCTTGACGGTGTAGTCGATCCCGCCGACCGCCACCGGGAGCCCGACCGACGTGCAGAGCGCCAGGTAGTCGATCTCGCCGGCCTCAGCGCGGCGGAGCTGGCCGGCGAGCTGGCGCACGTGCAGGGCGTCTCCGGCCCACCCACAGGACGACAGGTCCGCGTAGGTCAGGTCGCGGACCGACAGCTGCAGCCTGATCTCGATCATCGCCGCATCCCTTCGACTCCAAAAGCGGGCGTCTCCCATTTCAGCAAGCCGGTCCCCGTGCCGTCCAAGGGGTTTCGGACCCGACCCACCCGATCCCGCCCCCATCAGTTCGGGGTGGTGTCGTCGGTGTGGGCGCGCGCTCGGCCGCAGCAGCCACGTAGCTCTTGCCGGAGCCGGTGGCCATCTAGGACGTGTATTCGGTCGTGATCAATGGGTTCGGGTGAGGTCCTTGATCCAGATCATTGCGCCGCGAAGGTGAAGGCCGGCGAGGTAGCTTTC
>NZ_JBIWNZ010000062.1:0-17533 GCF_044767505.1 Kitasatospora sp. NPDC101235 | reverse complement strand
GAAAGCTACCTCGCCGGCCTTCACCTTCGCGGCGCAATGATCTGGATCAAGGACCTCACCCGAACCCATTGATCACGACCGAATACACGTCCTAGGGCCAGCGCGAGCATCCCCTCCCGGCTGTGCTCGATCTCCCGGATGCAGGCGCGTAGTTGCGCGGCATAGCCGGACCACTCCTGTCCCACCGTGAGTGGCACTGCGTCTTCGAGGTGTGTGCGGCCGATCTTGACGACGTCGGCCCACTCTTCGGCCTTGGCTTCAATGGAACCGGCGAGCTTCCGGGCCTGTGGCAGCAGATGGTCGTCGATCTCCTGCACCGAGGCGATGTGCATCGCGGTCGGGAAGCTGTCGTTGCTGGACTGTCCCATGTTGACGTCGTCGTTCGGGGCAACCGGCTTCTGAGCCCCGAGCGTGCCGCCGAGCAGCTGCGAGGCGCGGTTGGAGATGACCTCGTTGACGTTCATGTTGCTCTGGGTGCCCGAGCCCGTCTGCCAGACGAACAGCGGGAAGTGCTCGTCGAGCTCCCCCGCGATGGTTTCCTCCGCGGCCCGTACGATGGCCTGTTTCTTCCACTCGGGCAGCCGCCCGGCAGCGGCGTTCACGAGTGCAGCCGCCTTCTTCACGTAGCCGTAGGCGTGGTAGACCTCTTTGGGCATCCGGTCGTCACCGATGGAGAAGTGCATGAGCGACCGTTGCGTCTGCGCACCCCAATAGCGGTCCGCCGGCACCTCGACGGTACCCATGCTGTCGAATTCCTGCCGGCTTCCGCTCGCCCGGATCCCGATCGGCAGGTTCCGCATCTCGGGGGGCGACTGGTTGTCACTCATTGCCGGCCCTCCCCATCGGCTGCGGGGTAGACCGGCTGCCACATCGCGTCCTGGACCGCCTGAATGAGGTTGTCGTGGGACTTGGTTGCGACACCGTCCTCTGCCGCAGCACGAGCGACGGCGAGCGCGACCGTCGCGGACGATGCCCTCAGGTTCGCGACCGGCGGCAGGAGCGATGCCCCGGGTCGCGAGACATCGACCTGGCTTGCTACCGCCTCGGCAGCAGCGAGCAGCATGGTGTCCGTCACGTGGCGGGCGCCCGACACGATCGTGCCGAGGCCGAGCCCCGGGTAGAGGAGGGCGTTGTTGGCCTGCCCGATCTCGTAGGAGACCCCGTTGTACCGGACCGGTTCGACCGGGATACCGACCGCGATCAGTGCCCTGCCCTCGGACCAGGGCACCGCGTCCGACGGCATGACCTCGATACGACTCGTCGGGTTCGACAGCGGCAGGAGGATCGGACGATCGACGCCCTCGGCCAGCGTCCGCACCACGTCCTCGGTGAACGCGTTGTGGGCGGTGGAAGTGCCGATGAGGATGGTGGGCTTGACGTGCTTGACGGTGGTGAGCAAGTCGATCTCACCGTCGGACCACCCGCCGACCTCGGACTTCTGCCGCGCGTACACCTGCTGATAGTCAGGCAGGTCCCGCATGTCATCGGTCACCAGGCCGTGGATGTCGACGAGCCAGATGTTCTTCTTCGCCTCTTCGGGTGTCGCACCGTCACGCAGCATCGCTGCGTGGATCTGGTCGGCCATGCCGGTGCCGGCGGTTCCCGCACCGAAGACCACGAGCCGCTGCTCGGACCAGCGTTCCCCGGTCACCTTCAGGGCCGAGAACACCGAAGCCATGACGATCGCGCCGGTGCCCTGCATGTCGTCGTTGAAGATCCGGTACTTGTCGGAGTTCTCCACCAGGACGCGCCGGGCGTTCGACGGCCCGAAGTCCTCGAAGTGCAGGAGTGCGCTCGGGTACAACTCGGACGCGGTCTCGAGGTAGAGGGCGATGAAGTCGTTGTAGCGCTTGCCGGTGACCCTTGCGTGGCGGTTGCCCAGGTAGGACGGATTGTTGAGAAGCTGCTCGTTGTCCGTTCCCACGTCGAGGTTCACGGCGATGACCCGGTTCGGGTCGATGCCGGCCGCGGCCGTGTAGACGGCGAGCTTCCCGATGGAGATGTCGGTCCCGTTCACGCCCCAGTCTCCGATACCCAGAATCTCCTGGGCGTCGGACACCACGATCAGGTCGACGTCGTCGGCGTCGAGGCCCAGCGACTCGAACGATGCTTTCACGTCCTCGGGACGGTCGATCGACAGGTAGATCGCGCGCGAGTCGCGGTAGTCGACGGACCAGTTCTCGATCGCCTCACCGACGGTGGGGTCGTAGACCACCGGGAGCAACTCGGCGAGGTGGTCGGCGAGCAGCTTGAAGTACAGCACCTGGTTCTGGTTGTGGACCTCGTTCAGGTACATGTACTTGTGCAGGTCGGAGGGCTGCTGCTTGAGCTGCGTGTAGGCCCGGTCGGCCTGCTCGTCGAGGCTCTCGACGGCAGCCGGCAGCCGCCCTGTGAGTCCGAGCCTTGCCCGCTCCTCCAGCGTGTACGCCGTGCCGCGGTTGCGATAGCGATCCTGCAGCACGGTCGGCTTGACAGGCATTGGTGTTCCTCCGGATGTTGTGAGCGCTGTGACTCGTGCCCGGATAGCGCCTCGCGCGTTTGAGAGCCCCGTCACGGGCCCGCCGTCGGCTCTCACCGAACCACTGCTGTCTCGTTCACAGTCCGGCCGTGTTCGGGCACGGCTGCTTGACAGGCGAGTTCGGACGGTGCGCGGCTCCCGGTGCTTTTCAGGCCGCCCTGCTGCTCGCAGTCACCTGGGAGGTAGTCACTTGACAGGAGTCTCGGGCTTCATCTCGTAGGAATGCTGGATGGCCGGATGCCGGCTCCCGAGGCCGTCCGTGACCTTGCGCTCCCACGGAACTTCTTGGAGGTGCCTGGTCTCCTCATGCATCGACTTGGGCTCCAGGTTGCGGTAGCTGTCGACCTCGCCTGCGGCGACGGCCGTCAGCGTCGCATAGACCGCTTCAGGGTCGAACTGCGGGCGGGGGAAGGCGAGCTTGGAGTAGTCGAACAGCCGCTGCGAGGTGTCGTCCTCCCAGCTCTCCCAGGTCTGGAACATGCGGTCGTTGAAGCCGGTCAGGAAGGGCCCCGGATTGACCGTGGCGACTTCGATGTTGTACTCCTGCAGTTCGTAGGCCATGGTCTCGGCGATCGCCTCGACCGCGTGTTTGGAGGCGGAGTAGATGCCGGTGAACGGGTTGACGTTCAGGCCCTCCCTCGATGAGACCCAGACGATGCGGCCGGCCCCGCGCTTGATCATCTGCTTGGCGATTCCCTGGGTGAGGACGAGTGGCCCCGTGACGTTGACCTCGAACTGGTGCCGAATGTTCGACTCGGGTATGTCGACCGTGGCGCCGCCTTCACCGACACCGGCGTTGTTCACCAGAATCTCCACACCCCAGCCGAGGGCCTTGCGACGGTCCCCGTCGTTCGTGACGTCGAGCTTCTCGACCCGAAGCTTGACCCCGCGCTCCGCCGCCTGCCACTTCAGCGTCTGCACCTGGGCGTAGATCTCCACCCCGGCGATCACGTCGAAGCCCTTCTCGGCAAGGCGCATGGCGGCTTCGAACCCGAAGCCGGTGCCCGCTCCCGTGATGAGGACCTTCTTGAGTGCCGCATTCGCCATGTCGAGTGTTTCCTTGTCCTTGGGATCGTCCTCGGTCTTGAGCATGAACGGCGGAATCACCCCATAAGCACGGCCTTGGAAACGCGGGCTGAGCCACAGCCGCCTGGGTGGCGGCCGACTTCGCCGGTGCCCATCGAGAAGCCCACGAGGACGACATCGGGATCGCTATCGGGGATCGCTATCGCCGCCTTCTCGGGCGATGCCTGACGCGCTGGGCTCCGGGACCACCTCTCAGCCTGAGCCCACAGGCCGCTACTGGCAACTCAGTGGTGGGACGGCATCGAGGCCTACGTGATCACCGGGATCAGCAACGCCGCGTCCGAGGGCAAGAACCGCGTGATCAAGCTCGGAGCCGTACAGCGTAAGGCTTCCGCAACCGGGCCAACCAATGCCTGCGGTCACGCTGCGCAACCGCCCGAAGTCGACGTGTGCTGACTCCCCATCAAGTCCGATGACCCGATTTCGAGCAGTTGCCCTATTTCCAGATGTAGCCCTTGACGGCGTCGACGATCGTCAGCAAGCAGTTCGCCGGAGATGTAACCGAAGCGATCACGAGACACCGGCAGGCTGCAAACTGATTCTCGACATGACGCTTCAGTGGGCAAGCGGGCGCACAACCGAATGAGCACCATGAGAATCCGTCAACCTCCTGCACTGCGGCCAGAAATGGAACATCCCTTCAAAGGCCTTGGGGCTGTGGTGCACGACTTGCCGCCGACTAGACCGTCTGCCACGCTGGAGCGAGGCCGACTCGCGACCCGCTGCTGATTGCCAAACACCACAGCAACCTCAACAGCGAGTCGGCATCGAGCAGGCGTCGACGGAAATTGAATACGAACGTCACGAATTGGTTTTCTGGGCCGTCGTGAGCCGCTGGAATCAAAGCGGAAGGCTCTCCGGATGCCCCGCGCAGGCGCTTTGAAGCAAGCGACGCAATTTCGCCTCGCACCCGACGCCAGGAGGAGGTCAGTCGTGGGTCGAATTCTTTTTGTGCTCACCGGCGCAAGCTACTGGACATTCAAGAACGGACATCGACATCCGACTGGATACTGGGCTGAGGAATTCGTAGCGCCCTACACCGTATTTACCGGCGCCGGCCACCAGGTCACTGTGGCAACACCGGGCGCTGTTATCCCCGTCGTGGACACCATGAGCCTGCAACCCCGCTATGCGGGCGGCGAGGAGAACATGCTCAAGGAGACGGCGGTCATCGAGGCGGCCGAGGAGCTCCGCCACCCCGTCTCCCTCAAGGACGTGCAGGTCGAAGACTACGACGCGGTCTACTACCCGGGCGGGCACGGCCCCATGGAAGACCTCGCCTTCGACGAGGACTCCGCCCTTCTGCTCCGCAGGGCGCTCGCTTCGGGCAAACCCCTCGCCATCGTCTGCCACGCCCCGGCCGCAATCCTCGCGACCCGCGACGAGCACGGGAACACGCCTTTTGCTGGCCTCAACGTGACCGGCTTCTCCAACGAGGAGGAAGCGGGCGTCGGCTTTGCCGACGACGCGAAATGGCTGCTAGAGGACGAGCTGAGGAATCTCCCCACCAACTACACACGCGGTCCTGCCTGGCAGCCGTACACCGTGACAGACGGCAACCTCCATACGGGTCAGAATCCGGCTTCGTCAGGGCCGCTGGCTCAGGAAGTGCTCAAGGTGCTTTCCTGAGCCTGAAACCGCGTTCGACGCCTACCGCCGCTTCTCCTCGGTGCACCGAAGGCGTGCAGGCGGACGACGTCCTCGGCTCCCTCCTCCACTGCGGATGACTGCCGCGCGTCCCACCGACGGCCCTGCTCGGCGGCCAGGGCGTCGGCCGCCCACACCGGCAGCGGCCTCCCCAACGCCGTCGTGCGGAACTTCCAGTCGTTCGTCGGCCTCCCGGCCACCGGCAACGGGACTTCTCGACATGGGCTTCCCTGCGGCGTCCCGGCGGCGCCGCACGCCACCTGGGACGACCGGGTACGAAATCGGACGCCCCAAAACAGCAACTTGATCTTCCATGTGCAGGCGACGCCCCTGAAGCCCCCCTCCACCGTCGCGGCTACGCCGCGCAGCAGCCAGATGGCTTTGGTGGTGTACCAGATGTCCTGTCCGATGCGGTGGCCAGCTCCCTCAGAGACGTCGATCAGCTTCGACTGGGGCGCACCGATCCAGCCCTTCCACTCCACTACAGCCCCCGTGCTGGAGACCCCGGGGAAGCCGACCCCCGCGCGGTGCCCGTCGACGGCGAGCCGCGAGACGGGCTCGGCTACAGCGTCCGTGCCCAGGTGCCGTTCGGCGTCAGCCGCAGCCGCTTTGCCGTCCACAGGTGTCGTGAACTCGGCCACCACCGAGTCGAAGTCCTCGATCCGCTTCAGACGGTCCGAACAGTCCCCCAAGTCCTGGCCCATCGGGTACGGGTACTCGGCGCCGTCCCCGAAGTCCTTGTGGTTGTCCGTGACGAAAACGACCTCCTCGTCAGGGTGTTCCCGCAGATACTCGACGATCGTGAACCAGATGGCAGCGTCACGGGCGCCCTCGGCCCGCTTGGTGCCCTGCTTCGCCGGTGGAAGTGCGATCGCCTCCCGCGACAAGGCCTTCAACGCGGCGTCCCCAGAGGTCGGGACCACCTCGAAAATCTCCCCGTACGCCTTGCGCCAGTACTCCTGACACTCCTCCAGTTCCAGAGGCAGCTCGTCAACCACGTCCGCCGACCGCCACACCATCGACCGCCGAAGCTCCTTGAGCTCTTTCAACGCGGCGCCACGCTGCGTCATGTACTCCTTCGCCTGGTGCGCGACCAACTCCTCCAAGACCACCCAGGGAACGCCAACCCTGTACTGGCCCGATGCTCGGAGCGCGCGTACGAGGTCCGCCCGCGGGCTTCTCGGGTTGAACCGGTTGATGGCGTTCGTGTCGAAGATGATCAATGCGGGCCTCTCACGCTCTTCGCCGGCATGCTGCCGCGCCTCGGGCTACCGGCGCGGTCGACCCGCCATCGTACGTGTGGCCGAACGGGGGAGGGCATGAGCCTCGCCTCGGGCTACAAAATGGGTCGTCGACTGCCCGTGAACTCCGCCCCGGCCTGCCGTCCGGCCACCAGCTGGGACGGCGGCGGCCGGAGCTCTCTTTGGGGCGGTGGGCCTGGTGACCGAGGACTGCCCGGGTGTAGTCCGGCTGTCTCAGGCCCTTTACCAGCACGTTCGACGCTGGGTGGAAGCGCACGCCGTTGTCGGCCGCGACGGGTAAAGCCCTTCCAGAAGAGGTTTCCCGCCGGCCGCCTCGCGAGCTGAGCACCTCCCTCGGGACGAGATGGCCCGTGCTCGCGTGTACACCGAAGTGACCGGCCGATGGCTTGCAGCGTCTGCCCGCTTACGCCGTTGATCCGCGTTCGTCCTTGCTCACGGGTTCCTTCGGTACCCAGCCCGGAACGCCCCTCCCAGCTTTCGCCGCCATCTGCCACACCTTGATGAGGCCGTCCCAGTTGTCGGTGTACTCCAGTTCCCAGGTGAGCCGAGACAGAGCGTGCGGGTAGCCTGCCAGGTCGGCCTTGATGGCGAGCTCTGCGTCCGCTGGCCAGGGCCGCATCTTCATGAGCCTTCGGAAAGCATGGGAGTTGCCGGCACGCTCGGACTCCACTGCCAGCCTCTCGGCTTCCTGGTGGTCTCCGGCGAGCTCGCGATACCTGGCCAGTCCCCACAGTGCTTCGGCATGGCCGGATGCCTCGACCGCCCTGGCGAACAGCTGCTCGGCTTGAGCGTCGAACCCAATCCGGCTGGCCTCCCACCCGATCCGCCATAGTTCGTCTGATGTGCTGGCTTGGTGCGCGATGGCAGTCCAGAAACTGGGAGGAGGAGCAAGGCCCTCTCGCAACGGTGCGGCGTGTTCCTCCAGGTAGTCGGCAAGGGCGTGGACGTCAGGTTCGGCTCCCATTCCCTCGGCAAGGGGGACAGGGTTGAGGGCGCGGGCGACATCCTTCCTGAGCTCGTAGGCGTAGTCCAGTGCTCTCTGGCCCCAGTCCTGCGGGGCTTCGGCTTGTTGGTGCGCTCGGAGGTACCCCGGGGCAGCGCCGAGAAGGAAAGCGGTCGTCGGCCTGCTTACGCCTAGGCGGCTGGCGTCGATCGCGGCTGTCAGAACCGCCTTACCGTAGGGGCAGGTGGCGTGGAGCCAGTGGTCCATTAGGTCGGGACCTGCCGCCAGGGTCTGTGTGAGGGCTCCGCGGTAGGCGACAGACATGAGTACTGCGTTGAGAGCAGAGTCTTCCTCCGCTTTGCGGTAGACCTCGTTCAGTGACTCGCCGGTGAACTCCTCCGGCACGTCGATGGCGGGCCACGGGCGGAGCAGGGCTCCGGTGTTGGGGTGGATGTTCCGCTCATCCCGCATCGCCGGGGTGGTCAGCCGCCTGTGGGCGCTTGGCGACATGGTGGCGAGGACGACGACGGGGCCTGGCCGCTCCAGCAGCCGGCGTAGAGCTACAGCCGCGTCATCGCCGGCAGGCTGCTCGAAGAGATGTTGGGCATCGTCGAGCCACAGCACAGTCTTCTCAGCGACGGCGTTCGCCTCGACAGCGGAGATCAGCGCATCTGCGGTCTTCGGGTAGATGAGGTGCCAGTCGGGAAGTTGCTGCTTCACGGCCTCGTAGGCCGTGCGGGTCTTCCCCGTGCACGATCCGCCGCGCAGCACCAGCAGCTCTGTCCTCGAACCGTTGGCGATGCTCATCAGCCGACGGCGGACCTCCTCGTCGTGCGGGCGTCCTACATAGGCGGGCAGCACGAACGCGGCTGACGCCGCGCTGCCATCTGCGGGTGGGGCCGCTGCATGAACGTTCAGCTGCTGGGCGCCCCAGTTCGCCACGGGAATGGGCCTGTCCGGCAATCCGGCGATTCGTTCCCGAGCCGTCCGTGCTGTGCTCACGCGTTGCGATCTCTTGGACGCGGCCTGTTCCCCGCGCAGACCTGCCCGAGCTGCCTGAGCGGCACTGTGCGCTGCCGACCAGTTCACGCGGGCGACAGGAGCGACAGCCTCCGGGTTCGCTCGGTGGTCTTGCCGGGCCGCGTCCACGATCAGCGCGGCCACCTTCTTCACCCCGTCGACCTCATCCGGGATGGAGCCCTGCTTCAGCCAGTCCTGAACGGTGCTGCTGGCCACACCTGATTGACGCTCAAGGTCCCTCCAGGAAGGACCTGTCAGGGTGCGCAGCCGGCCGAGTGAGAGAAGGAGGTCCGTGAAGTACTGAGCTGGTTCTTCCCCGTCGCCGTTGCTCAAGTGCCCCCACCCGCTGCTCATGATGGCGTCCGGACACCTGCCGGACAGCTGAAGTCCCAGCGTATGCCCTCGACCAGCACCGGAGGGGCGGTTGCACCGATGCCGTCCGGTTGGCATGCCGGACACCTCCTCCTGTTGCGAGCCTTCCAGCAGGCCGCCCGAGATGCGAGCGGCAATCACTCCGGGAACAACGGGGGAACTCATGCACTTCACACCGACCCGCGTCGTCTTCATCGTCCTGCTCATCGTCGTGGCCGCGCTGGTTGCCGCGGGCATCGCAGGCATCGCGGGCATGCTCCACCGCATGGACGGAGCATCCGTTCCTGCCGCTTGTTTGCGGGCAGGGGCCACCTTCGCCGCAGTCATGACGCTGGCGATGGCTTTGCTGACCCTGCTCAGCGCCTGGCTGCTGTGATGATCCATGCACAGCACCAGCGGAGGATGACGCCATCAAGGCGGGCGCTCGACGCACCCGGTGCCCTCCGGGTCCTGACCGTCGAGCGCCGAGGTGAGAGGGGCATCGCCGCAGCGTCGACTGCGGCGATGTCCCCGAGGAGGAGACCTCCTGGGTGTACGGCAGCCGCCAATGGACCCGCCGCCCCGGCGGATCCTGCTGGCCCTGCCACCAGGAACGCACGGAGCGGCTGGAGTGCCCGAAGTGTGTGCGGGACCGTGCCGCGAAGGACTTGGGCCCGCTGATGCTGCCCGCCCCGACCAAACGCGAGCAGGTCGCCGCCCTGGTTTCCGCCCCGGACGATCCGTGGTGGAAGGACCGGCTGCTGCACGCCAGGCTTTACCCAGTGAGGGGCCGCTCCGCATAAACGCCGGCCCGGCGCGGCACCCCGCCTGCCGCGCCGGGCCGACGGGTGACTCGGCGGATCAAGATGCGCCTGTGGCAAGGCTGTGCCGTCTGTGCTGGTGGCTGGCAGGATCCATGGGATGAGCGAGAATCTGAGCCAGCGCCCCCCGATGTTGTTCGTGATCAACGATCGGCTGTGGATCGGCCCCCACCCGATCGACGGCATCCAGTGCGTCGCCCGGACGCGGTCCAACACGCGATGCAAGAACTGGGTTGAGACCAGCCAGACCGGTCGCTGGGAGCAGCTGGTCAGCCGGCATGGGCTCATCAGCGTCTACGCCGTGGGTTGTGATGATCGGTGGCTCGCCCAGCACTGCGTGCGGCACGACTCGCCGGACACGGTGGACCCCGGGCTCCCGGACTGGGAAGCGTTCAGCGCGGACAACCCCGAGCACACCGCGCGATTCGTCCAGCCCCTTCCCGATACCTGGCAGGCCGTTGGCTGAGGCCAGCCCGAGGTCGGTTGCGAGACACGGGCGCAGATCGGTGACGTGTGCCTCGTACCGCTCTGCCCGCGCGGGGCCGGTCACTGGTTGCAGGTGTCGAGCATGTCGGCCAGGTCCGTCTGCTCGTCCGCGGTGACATTGAGGTGGTAGAGGCTCTTCAGCGGCAGCCGGGCCGCCACCCGGAAGCCGCCCTCAGGTCGCGGCCCGGCGCTGAGGTGGCCGCCCAGCAGACCGGCTCGTTCCCGCATCCCGATGAGGCCGAAGCCGTGGGCCGGGCCGTCCTCGATGGCGCCGCGCCCGTTGTCGACGACCTCCACCGCGTGGCGGACCACGTTGGTCAGCGCCTCCTGCACGATGCGGTAGGCGGACAGGTCGATGTCGGCCGGCACGGGACGCTGCTCCCCGGTGCAGCGCACATCGACGCGTACCCCTGCGCCCGCGGTCGCTGCCGCCAACCGCTCGATGTCCGCCAGCCCCGGCGTGGGTGCGAGCGGTGACTGCTCCGAGGTGGTCGCGCCTCGGTCGGCCTGACGGAGCGACACCAGCGTGCGCCGAAGGCCCGACAGGGTCTCTCTGCTGGTGGCCTCGATGGCGCGCAGGGCCTCGCGCGCCTCGGCCGGCTGGGTCTGAATCACCCGGCTGCCCGCACCGGCCTGGATCGCGATGATGCCGATGCTGTGCGCGACCATGTCGTGCAACTCCCGTGCGATCCGCAGCCGTTCGGAGGTGACCGCCTCGGCCACCCTTCGAGCTGGTCTTCGAGCGGGGCGACGGCACCTCGGCGTTCGAGGTGTCCGTCCCGGTTCTGAGCGCGGCCTGGTTTCTCGAACGGCGCCGGCGCTGAACCGTAGCCGTGGAGCCCTGGACGGATGATCCGTCCAGGGCTCCACGGCGTATTCCCGGCCGGTTTCCGTCCGAACCGTTGACCTTCGGCGGCGTCCGGCGGTTGGCTCTTCCCCGGGCGCGCCGACGGGGAGCAGAGGCGGGCCGGACCGACCATCCGGGGAGGACGCAGCACCATGGAACCGAAGAACCGAACCACCCGCGCCCGGCGACTGGCGCGCGCCGCCGCCGGACTGCTCGCAGTGGCCGCCGCCGTCACCGTCACCGCCGCACCGGCCCAGGCCGCTCCGGCGTGGGGCCCTATCACCCAGGTCGACCTCGGCGTGGACGGCGCCCGGGCGAACCAGCAGTCCATGAGCCTGGGCATCAGCGGCAACGGCCGCTACGCGCTGTTCAGCTCGTCCGCGACGAACCTGGTGGCCGACGCGAGCCCAGGCTTCGGCCTGTACGTCCGCGACCTGCGGACCGGTCGTACGGAGCTGGTCAGCCGCGCCGACGACGGCACCGCGCTGACCTCGATCGCCGAGGAGGCGGGCATCAGCGGCGACGGCCGCTACATCGTGTTCTCCGCCGAGATGAACGGGGTGTTCAACGTCTACGTCCGCGACCGCGTGAAGGGCCGCACCAGCGCCGTCACCAACGCCACCGCGTCCGGCGCGAGCGAGGGCGGCTCCTACGAGCCGGCCATCAGCGCCGACGGCCGGCGCATCGTCTTCATGTCGGCCCGCACCGATCTCGTGCCGGGGGCACCCGTCGCGCCGAACACGCGGAACGTCTACGTCATCGACCGCGTCACCGGCGCCACCCGCCTGGTCAGCGTCGGAGTCGACGGGCAGGCCGCCAACGGCGACTCGGAGCACCCGACGATCAGCGGCGACGGCCGGACGGTCGGCTTCACTTCCAAGGCCAGGAACCTCCTGCCGGAGACGGACGGCGGCACCGCCGACCTGGCCCGGCTGCGCTTCACCACCCTCTACGCCACCAACCTCGACAGCGGCACCACCGTCGTCGCGGGCCTCGACCCCGACGGGACGCCCGGTGCGGCGGCCCCGACCCTGCGCCTCAGCCCCGACGGCCGCTACGCCGCCTATGCCCTCAGCGCGCCCCCGCTGCCAGGCGGCAAGGCCCGTACCGAGCTCTTCGTCAACGACCTGCGGACGAACCGGGTCCAGAGCATCAGGACCTCCGCCAACCCGGACGCGATCTGCTGGGGGGAGCCGTCGGCGGCCATCACCGCCGACGACCGGTGGATCTACTTCTCCGGCGGCTGCTCCGACACGGTCATCCGGGCCGGCCAGGCGCGCTTCGACCTGTACCGGCAGGACCTGCGGACCGGGCGCACCGAGCTCCTCACCACGGCCTCCGACGGCACGCCGAAGGACGGCGCCGCGGGTGATCCCTTCGTGACCGACAACGGCAGGACGGTGCTGTTCGGCGACAACAGCTCCAACCTGCTCCAGGGCGGCACCGGCTCCGACTGGCAGGTCTACATCCGCTCGCTGAAAAACAGTTGACTGGCCGATGGCTGACGGGTGGCCGAGCGGCCGGGCGGCCGCGCCGCTCGCCTGGCCGCCCCGGGCACGCTCCCGGGTGGCAGGTCAGGCCGGTTTGGCCGGCTCCGCACGGGTGAGTTCCACCCACCGGCGGATCTCGTCGGCGCGTGTGGCCTTCCAATCGCGCTCTCCGAGCCGCCTGATGCGGCAGGCCGGCAAAGGGCGGCGGGCTTCGCTGGTGACGAAGTGCACCATGGCGATCAGCATGCGACGAATCATCCGGAGATGGGGACCACCGAGTTCTCCCGCTGGCCATAGTGGCTGCGCAGGCGGATCTGGTCGTCGGACATGCGCTCCAGCAGGCAGCCCTCTACGCCCAGTTGCTGCTCGTCGCCGGCCTCGATCCTGAGTCATTGCGGAAGGAGTGCCGAGGTGACCCCGTCGGGTTCGCAAGAGTCAACGATCTCTTCTGCCGCCCAGTGCAACGCCTGCGGTGTGCCCTCGGGAGGTCTGATGACGGTCATCCCGAAGGCGGGCGCCACCTGGTGAATCGTGCCGTCTACGCTTCTATCGGCGTCATAATATCGTCGAGACGGCGTGATCATCAGTACGACTTATCTGCATGAGGACGGGGGCCGGGTTCAACTCCACCCGGTCGAGTGAAAAGGTCGGCAGTGGCGGCGCATTGACCAGGTGGGTCAGCGCCGCCGTTTGCCCTTGGATCGTGCGGTACTCCGGCGGGCGCGGGCGCGGGCAGCGTTCAGGTGGCCGAGCTGTGCCGAGCGCTCGCGCAGCGGGCCGTCGGCCAGGGAGCGGAGGGCGGCGAGTCCGGCCTGGTCCGGATGCCCGGAGGCGACGGCGGCGGCGATGGCTTCGCTGGCCTTGCTGCGGCCTTGGGAGAGCAGCGAGTCGACGGTGGCATCCTCCCCTCCGGCCTCGAGCAGCTGGAGGAGGCTCTCGGCGAGCACGAGCAATGACTCGGGGCCGGTGAGGTCGTCGGGGTGGAGGATCTCGCGGTGGGTGAGGACGCTGAGTGCGGTCGGGGCGAGCTGCGAGTCGCCGCGCAGACTCCGCAGGAGCCGCTCGCCTTCGCCGTTCGGCAGGGCAATGGTGAGGACGTCGAGCAGGGCGGCAGCACGGGTGCGCCACGGGGTGTCGCGTACGGCCTGGACGAGTTCGGCCAGCGCGGCCTCGGGTCCGCCGCGCGTCCGGGTCCAGGCGGCGAGTTCGAGGCGCGCGGATGCGGGGTCGTAGTGCTCGGCGAGGACGCCGAGCAGTCCGGCGGCCGGGGCGTGGGTGAGTTCGCCGACGAGGGGCGCGTTGCGGCCCTCGGCGAGTAGCCGTAGCCGTACGGCGTGGGTGCCGAGGTCGGTGAGGCGGATCAGTTCAACCGGGCCGGCGGTGAGTTCGCCGCGCAGTTCCTCGGCGCGGCGCGGTGCGTCGGCGTCGGGAGCCGGGGGGCCGAGAAGGGCGGCCAGCTCCGGGGACATGCCCGGCGGCAGGGCCGGTGCGGGCGGTGCAGCCGGCAGGTCGAGGAAGGCCGGATGGGCCATGCCCTGTTCGCGAGTGATGACGCCGAACTGCTCCAGGACTTCGAGGACCTCGCGAAGGTCGGCGTCGGCCTGCCGCAACCAGAACTGTTCCTGTGCCAGTTCCTCGCCGGTGAGGAGGAAGCGGGTGTCATAAGCCAGGTGGGTCGACTCACGAAGCCGGGGCCAGGGCATGGGGTGCGGGATGCTGTAGAGGGTGTTGAGGATGTCGGGCAGAAGGTCCTCGTACACCGCGAACAGCATGGAGGTGGGCCGGTAGCCGTCCCGGTCGCCGATCAGCGCCTCGCGCAGCTCGAAGAACGCCTCGAAGGCCCGCAGCCACAGCGCCAGCGGGTCCTTGAGCAGCGGCTGCGCCTTGGCCACCGCGAACAAGCGGCCCTTCGCCGGGCGGACCACACGGGCCTTCTTCGCCCACTCGAAGACCACGTTGAGGTGCGGCAGATCGGCACTGGTACGCGGCGAACCGGGCCGGTCGCCGGTGGAGAGCAGCGCCACGAGCTCCCGGGCGTCGGCGAGTTTGAGCCGCCCGAGTTTCGTCAGCTCCCGTCCGTCCTTTCCGGCCCACTGCGCGAGAGAGGCCAGCTGGCCCATGAGCGGGACGGCCGCGGCGGCGGCCCGCAGCTCGTCCTTGCTCGGCAGCGTGACGGGCAGCTGCGGCTCGGCACGGTCCACCATGGCCGGGCCGGTGAGGCGGTGACGGCGGACGATCTCCTCCAGAACAGCCTCGTCGTACGGAACCTGGCCGCGCTGGGCGCGCTCGATGAACCGCTCCATCGCGCGCTGATCGAAGATGTCGACGCCCTGCTCGGCGGCGGTGGTCGTCCAGAACTTCGCCATGCCCCAGCGGGTACGGTCGGTCATCGCCTCCGCGTACCCGGGCGAGACGGCGTCGATCACGCGCTCCAGCACGTCGAGCGGCTCACCGCGCGGATCGTCAAGCCCCGTCGCGTCCAGGAACCGCAGCAGGGCGCGAAGCGCGCCAGGGCCGTCCGCAGGCGGCTCGCCGGGCAGCTCGGTGAGCGTGCGTGGCAGCCAGTTCAGCAGGAACTCCTCCACATGGCGCGCCTGCCACAGCCCGAGCCGGCCGTCGATGGTCCCGCGATGCCGGTAGTCCAGCGCCGACTCCGCCGCCGTCGGATCGCCCACCTCGCCGTGCTCCTCGCACCAGCGCGCGAAACGCCTGACCAACTGCTCGCAGGCGGACGCGTAGCCGTCCTCGTCGTCCGGCTCGAAGAACATGCGCATGGAGATCAGGGCCTCGCGGGGAACGGGGGCGGACGACGTCAGCCTACCGGCCGGGGGAGGGCGACGATGCCGTCGTGGCGACCTCTTGTGTTCATCAGCGCTGTTTTGGAGGTCGCCGCCAAGGAGGGCAACAGTGTGTGGGAGGCACACTGGCCTCCACCCTCGCCGATGCCCAGGCGCGTGTGGCGCTGTTCGCCGTAGACGGAGCCACAGGTCTCCTCACCGTCTCAGGACGAAAAGCCGTACCGTCCGTGCAGCCGGACGAACCTGGCCCAGGTGAGGGTCTGCCGGTGCTGCAGTCCCGAAGCGGTGCGTCGGAAGGACATGACCTGTTCCTCCCCACCCGGTCCGATGGGCTGGACCAGGTGGCCGCCGAGCCGAAGCTGCTCGAGCAGTGGGAGAGGGACTTCGGGGAACGCGGCGGAGACGATGATGGCGTCGTACGGGGCGCGGTCCGGCACGCCGCAGCTGCCGTCCCCGACGCGCAGCTCCACATTGCGAACGCTCTGGTGGGCGAGATTCCGCCGCGCCTGCCGAACGAGATCGGGCCATATCTCGATGCTCACGACGTCTGCGGCGAGGCGAGCGATCAGAGCGGTCTGAAAGGCCAGGCCGGTACCGACTTCGAGGACGTGCTCGTTCCCGGTGAGTTCCAGACCTTCGATCATCTTCGCCGACAGTGAGGGCTGGGTGGTCACCTGCCCGTGCGGGATCGGGACGGGCCGGTCCTCGCATGCGAGGGCGACGTATTCGGCAGGGACGAATCCTGCTCGCGGCGTCGCCCGTATGGCGTCGAGCAGCCGCTCGTCGCGGACCCCGGCCATCAGGACGGCCTGGACGAGATCTCGGGGTGCAGGAGAAGCCTCGCCGGTCACGTCCGCTCTCCTCGCGTCCACCGGAGACCGAGCATGCCGTCCGGCCCGAGATCGATGCGTGCGCCGAAGACGCGGCTGATCCGGTCGAGAGTCTCCCGTACCCACGGGGAGTCTTCGTGCGGTGCGGGCGTAAGACGCATCTGTCGAGCCTGTACGGGAGCCATGCGCACGCCGACCAGCTTTCCGGTGTCCGGCTCGACCGAGACGAAGTACAGCAGGCGCAAGTCGTCCCGGTACTCCTCATGGCCGGAGATGCCCTCGTAGTCGTCGATGAAGTCGCCGCAGCCGTAGAGGATGAGCTTCTCGCGGTAGACCTCGACAGGACGGGGGTGGTGTGAGGAGTGCCCGTGCACCACGTCGACACCTGCGTCGATCAGCGCATGCGCGAACCGGATCTGAGCGCGGGAGACGTGGTAGCCCCAGTTGGACCCCCAGTGGATCGATACGACCACGATGTCGCCCGGTCGCCTCACCCGCCGTACTCGGTCGGCGACCTCGGCGGCGTCCGCGTCCGAGGTTTCCGACGCGAGGGCGACGCCGGCGTGGTCCTCGGCTGCGGCCCACGTCGGCGGAATCCCGCTGGACGCCGTCCCGAACGCGAAGATCAGAACCCGCCTGCCGCCGTCGACCGGGACGATCGCGGGCCGCCGTGCCGCGCCCGTGTCCCGTCCTGCCCCCACCGTCTGCAGTCCCGCACGCGCCAAGGTTCCGAGCGTCTCTTCGAGCCCGAGGCGTCCGAAGTCCAGCACATGGTTGTTGGCCAGCACGCAGGCGTCGGGCCGGACTGCGGCCAGGCAGGGGAGATTGGCAGGAGCCATCCGGTAGTGCACCTGCTTACCCTGGGCGAAGTCGTCGCTCTGGGTCACGCTCGTCTCCAGATTCACCACCCGGACGTCGGGCGCGGAGGCGTCGAGGAGCCGCAAGGTCTCCCCCCAGGGCCAGGAGAAGTCGACCGGACGAGGAATCGGGCCGTTCACAGCCTCCGCCAACTCGACGTAGGTCAGTGCATCCCCGACATACGGCTCCCGCAGGGTCGGATCGCCCGGGTGGGGGAGGATCTGGTCGACACCCCGCCCGAGCATCACGTCGCCGCAGAGAAACAACCTCACCGGATCGGCACCCATGCTTCAACGCTATGCACAAGCCGCCGACTCCGGGACCCGGGCTCTGTACTACAACGACGATGGCTGGCGCGAGTACGACGACTGGCGCTGGACAACCCGAATAACCGCGCCGCCTACGACCAGCGCCAGGCCGTCCGGGAACGCGAGCAGCACAAGGCGCACCAGGAGCTGATGGACTCCCTGGCCTGCGTCGGCTGCGCAGGCGTCCTTGGGGAGGAGAGCCATCTGGGTGAACGGCGGCCGCCAGTGGACCCGCCACCCCGCCGGGTCCTGCTGGTCCTGCCACCAG
>NZ_JBIWNZ010000061.1:1687-20235 GCF_044767505.1 Kitasatospora sp. NPDC101235 | reverse complement strand
GACACCCCCGACCCCGCCGACGGCCGCATCGAGCGCGAGCCCGACGGCACCCCGAGCGGCACCCTCCAGGAAGGCGCCACCGCCCTGGTCGCCCGGCTGCTGCCGCCCGCGACCGCCGCCGACCGGCTGGACGGGCTGATGCGCGCCCAGCGGCTGCTGCACTCGCTCGGCATCACCGGCTGGCAGGACGCGCTGCTCGGCGAGTTCAACGGCCAGCCGGACCCGTCCGACGCCTACCTGACCGCCGCCCGCTCCGGCGCGCTGACCGCCCGGGTGACCGGCGCGCTCTGGTGGGAGCGCGACCGGGGCGCCGAGCAGATCCCCGAACTCGTGCGGCGGCGCGAGGAGTTGAGCCACGGGCGGTTCCGGGCCGGCTCGGTGAAGATCATGCAGGACGGCATCGCGGAGAACTTCACCGCCGCGATGACCAGCCCGTACCTGGACGGCTGCGGCTGCGCCACCGCCAACTCCGGCCTCAGCTTCGTCGATCCGGCGGCGCTGCGCGGGTACGTCACCGAACTGGACGCGCTCGACTTCCAGGTGCACTTCCACGCGCTCGGCGACCGGGCCGTGCGCGAGGCGCTGGACGCCGTCGAGGCCGCCCGCACCGCCAACGGGCGGCGCGCCACCCGGCACCACCTCGCCCACCTCCAGGTGGTCCACCCGGACGACCTCCCGCGCTTCGCCCGGCTCGGCGCCGTCGCCAACATCCAGCCGCTCTGGGCCGCGCACGAGCCGCAGATGGACGAGCTGACCATCCCCTTCCTCGGGCCGGAGCGGGCCGCCTGGCAGTACCCGTTTGGCGCCCTCCAGCGGGCCGGCGCCACCCTGGCGGCCGGCAGCGACTGGCCGGTGAGCAGCCCGAGCCCGCTGGAGGGGCTGCACGTGGCGGTCAACCGGATGGAGCCGGAGGCCACCGACGGGCGGGTCTTCCTGCCCGAGCAGCGGCTCGACCTGGGCTCGGCCATCGCCGCGTACACGGCCGGCACCGCCTACCTGAACGGGCACGACGACGCCGGGGTGCTGGCGGCCGGACGGCTCGCGGACCTGGTGGTGCTCGACCGGGACATCCTCACCGGGCCGCCGGAGGAGATCGCGCAGGCCCGGGTGCTGCGGACGTACGTCGGCGGGGAGCTGGTGCACGCGACGGACTGACCGGGGAACGGACGGGCGGCCGTCGGTGGTGAGCGCACGGGGGCTCACCACCGACGGCGTTCGCGTTCCCGGGCGGGGTGGTGCGGTGCTGCGTGGAGCGGCGGGCCGTGACCCCCGGTGGCCCCGCCGGCCTCAGCCGCCGGCCGCCCGCAGTCGGGCCTCGGCCGCCTCCAGCAGCAGGTCGAGGGCGTACGGGTACCCGCTGCGGGGCATGTCGGCGGTGAGCAGGTGGGCGGTGGCCGCGATGTGCGGGTGGTCGGCGGCGTCGAGCCGGGCGTAGGAGGCCTGCCAGACCTGGAGGTCGGCGCTCTGGGCGGCGCTCGGGAGGGCGAGCGTGGCGGCGTCCAGGGCGGCGAAGCCGAGGCTCTGGTCGACGAAGGCGTGGTAGATCCGGACGGCCTCCGGGTCCGGGAAGCCCGCGGTGCGCAGGATGCCGAGGACCGTCTCGACGGCGGCGATCTCGTGGGTGCGGCCGGTGGTGCGGTGGGCGGCGAGGATGGCGGCCTGCGGGTGGGCCTGGTAGCTGGCGTGGATGCGCAGGCCGATGGCGCGCAGGTCGGCGCGCCAGTCGCCGGTGGGCTGCCAGCCGTGCTGGGCGCGGCCGATGAGTTCGTCGGCGACGGCGATCAGCAGGTCGTCGGTGCTGTGGAAGTAGCGGTAGACCGCGCTCGGGTCGGCACCGAGCGCGGCGCCGAGCCGTCGCACCGTGAGTGCCTCGGCGCCGTGCCGGCCGATCAGCCGGATCGCGGTGTCGACGATCAGCTCGGCGGACAGCACCACGCCCTGCTTGGTGGGACGGCGCCGGCGTCGCTGCGGTTCGGGGACTACGCGGTCGGTCATGCGCAGAGGCTATGTCAATGCCGCTGACGTAGGCCAGGGGGCGGACGCCTCCACGGGCATCTCCCGCCCCCCGCCCGTGCCCCCGGCCGTCGGCCGGACTCAGCCCCCGTTGCGGGCCGGGGCCCAGGAGGTGCCGTTGTGGAAGTAGTTCGGCGCGCCCTGCATGCCCACGGTGCGGAACGGCTGCTGGTCGCCGAGGTCCACCCGCATCGTGCCCTTGCGGCCGTCCTTGGCGGTCCACACCAGTTCGAGGAACCAGCTGACGTCCTGGGAGCGGGTGGAGGCGTCCACGTCGATGACCTGCGGGTCGGTGGCCGAGATCCGGTACGGGAAGTCCTTCGTACCGGTCTTCCGTTCGCCCTCCCGGCCGGGGACGGCGACGAGGCGCGGCGTGGCCGCGTCGAGGTCGACCGCGAAGGACGCCGGTTCGAGCCCGCCGCCGCAGCCGGACCCGGGCGTGTAGGCGTTCCACTTGGGGGCGGGCCGGGTGCTGACCACCTGCACGGACATGGTGTTCAGCACGACGGTGTCCGAGCTGTCGCCCAGGGCGGTCAGTTCGATGCGCAGGTGCCCGGCCGGGACCAGCCGCTGGGAGGCGGCCCAGCTGTCGATCCGGCCGGAGGACGACGGGGGCGGGGTCACCTGGGCGGGGGAGCGGGCGGAGAGGAACCACTGGTCGCAGGGGCTGCCCCAGTTGTTGTTGAGGACGCTGACGTGGAAGGGCGCGGGGGGTTCGTCGGGTGTCGCCGAGGCGCTCGCGGACGGGGTGTCCGCGGTGGCGGAGCCCGCGGGGGCCGGTGGCGCCGGGGCACCGGTGGGTGCGGTGCCGTCCGCCGCCGCGGTGGAGGCGACGGACGGTGCGGCGGTGGAGGCGACGGACGGGGCGACGGACGGGGCGGCGGGCGAGGAGGCGGACGCGTTCGGGGTGCCGCCGGTGCCGTCGGCGCCGCCGGTGTCGCGCAGGAGGAAGCCGGAGACCACGGCGGCCAGCGCGACCACGGCGGTCGCGCTCAGCAGCACCCGGGTGCGGGCGAGGCGGCGCGGTCCGGCGGGCGGGGACGCGGGGTGGGTGATCGTCACTTCCTGCTCCTCCTCCTCCTCCTCCGGCGCGGCGGCGGACCGCGGGTCGGGTGTGGCTGCCGGCCGGTGCTGCGGTTCCGGCTCCGGTTGCGGCTCCGGCTCGGGTTGCGGCTGCGGTGCGGTCGCCGCTGCGGTGGCGGTCGGGGTGCCGGCGGAGGAGGTCTCCCGGCGGCGGGCCGCGTCGGCCAGGATCCAGCGGCGGTGCAGTTCGACCAGTTCCTCGGTGCCGGCTCCGCAGACCCGGGCCAGCCGTTCCACCGGCGCGTACTCGGTCGGTACGGCGGCGCCGTTGCAGTAGCGGTGCAGGGTGGAGGTGCTGACGTGCAGCCGGGTGGCCAGGGCCCCGTAGCTGCGGCCCGAACGCTCCTTGAGTTCGCGCAGCATCGCCGCGAACTCCTCGGTCTCCACACTCATCTGCTGCCCTTCCCCCACCCCGGCCTGGCCCGGGATGCCGTCGATGTGCGGATCACCGTACCGGCAGGCCCGAGCGGGGCTCTGAGCAGGGGAGTCGTGCGAGGCGGCAGGTCAGCTGCGGCCGGCCGTCTCCGTGGAGGCGGCCGCGTCGGCGACGCTCTCCCGGTACAGGCCGAGCTTCGGCTGCTTGCCGACCTTCGCGCCGGCGCCGAGCGGGAAGTTGCGGGTGTCGGCGTTGGGCATCTGGTCGTCGGGCAGGACGTTCAGCTCGTCCACGTCGGCCACGGCGCCGCTGCCGGGGTTGAGGTCGACCACCGCATAGGTGCTCTTGCCGGGAGCCAGTGCGTGGGCGGGCGGGCCGCCCAGCCCGCCCGGAACCAGCGGGGTGAGGTCGTTGCCGTGGTTGGGGGCCTTCGAGCTGCCGAGGCTGATGAGCGGGTAGTAGCTCAGGCCGCAGTAGGTGGTGCCCTGGTTGTGCACCTCGATCACCCGCTGGTTGGGAGCCTCGGCCCGGGTGGTCACCTTGACCGTCAGCTTGTCGGCCTTGCAGGGGTGGGTGTAGGCGTAGGCCTCATCGCCACCGGCCGCGCTCCCGCCGCCCGTGGCGGGGGCCGCGGGGCTCTTGGGGCGGGCGGAGCTGCCGCCGGCGGGTGCGGCGGCGGAGGGGCTCCCGGGGGCCGGGGCGGGAGCGCCGGCGGTCGGCTGGGCGGCGGGCGCGGCGGACTGGGTGGGCTTCGCGGGCTGGGCGGCGTCGCCGTTGTCGGGCCCACAGGCGGTCAGGGTGAGGGCGGCGCCCAGGGCGAGGGCGGCGGGCACGAACAGGGCGCGGCGAGCGGACACGGCACGGCGAGCGGACATGGAGGTTCCCCCGTAACGGTTGCGGATGAAGGAGTGGACCGGGCGGCGGGCCATCGGCGCCGACCGCTGAGCAGCACTCTGGTCCGCCGCCGGGCCGGTCCGCCAGGCTTCCCGGCCAAGCCGGGACGCTGGAACGGTTCCACCCCCTCTGACCTGCGGTTTCACACCTGCCTGGAACGGTCTTGCGGAACGCTCCGGGGCCCTGTTCGCCGCTTCGCCGCTCCTCCCGTCCGGGGCTCCGGCCGCTGCGGGCCGGGTGCCTGTCCACCGCCGAGGTGCGCCGACCACGCCCGGTGCACCTCGGTACGATCCCTCTATGGGTGGTGCGCGGGAAGAGGCCTGGGACGCCGAGGTGGCGGAGCGGGCGGTGGCGGTGCTGAAGGCAGTGGCGGACCCGTCGCGGTACCGGCTGCTGTGGGCGCTGAGCCGTCGGGAGCTGCCGGTGAGCGAGCTGGCCGAGCTGCTGGGGGCGCACGTGGCGTCGACCTCGCAGCACCTGGCGAAGCTGCGGGCGGCCGGGCTGGTGGTGGCGCGGCGGGAGGGGACGCGGATCTTCTACCGGGCCACCGAGGTGAGCGGGCTGCTCACCGAGGCCGCCCTGATCGCCCACGACCTGCCCGCGCGCCGCGACGGCGGCGACGACGGCGGTGCCGCCGCGGCCGGTGCGACCGCGCCGCAGCCCTTCGCCCGCGCGGCCCGGGCGGTGCGCCGCCGCCCGGCGACAGGCTGAGTCCTCAGCGGCCCGGGGACTCCGTCCGGTACTCCTGCCGGTCGGCGTCGTACACGAAGAGCCCGGCGTAGCGGCCCCAGTCGGTCGCGGTCTCCAGCTGCCGGTCGGTCTGTTCGACGGTGTAGTGGCGGCCGAGCAGGTCGCGCAGGAAGCCGGTGCGGACGGTGGCGCCGGGCCGGCCGCCGAGGCTGTTGGCGATCAGCTTGATCAGCGGGACCTCCAGGGCCGCGGCGGCGAAGACGGCGCGGGAGTCCTGGGCGTCGGCCCCGGTGTAGGCGGCGCCGGCCTCGGTGAGCAGCAGGTCGTCGCCGTGGACCTCGGCGAAGCCGAGCAGGTCGAGGGCGTCGACCTGGGGGAGCAGGTCGTCGATGTCCAGGCCGAGTTCGTCGGCGAGGCCGGCCAGGTCGCAGCTCCCGCCCCGGTGGGCGATCGTCTCGGCGAGACCGGAGAGGCCGTCGACGCCGGCGGGGGGCAGCGGGGTGCCGGCGACGGTGCGGCGGTCGGGGTCGGTGCGGCCGGGTGGGCGGGTGTCCTTGGGCCGGCCGGTCATGATCCGGTACACCCGGTCCACCAGCTCGTCGAAGGAGGCCGAGTCGCGGTCGCGCGGCCGCTCCAGGGCGACCTCGACGGTCTCCCGGATGGTTCCGTACGGGCGGGCGCCGAGGACCACGATGCGGTCGGCCATCAGCACCGCCTCCTCGATGTTGTGGGTGACCAGGACGACGGCCCGGGTGGGGAACTGGCCGGAGTCCCACAGCTCCATCAGCTCGCCGCGCAGGTTCTCGGCGGTGAGCACGTCGAGCGCGGAGAACGGCTCGTCCATCATCAGCACGTCCGGTTCGACGACCAGCGCCCGGGCGAAGCCGACCCGCTGGCGCATGCCGCCGGAGAGCTCCTTGGGGTAGGCGGACTCGAAGCCGGCCAGGCCGATCAGGTCGATGGCCTGGGCGGCGGCCCGGGCGCGCTCCAGGGGTGGCACCCCGCGGGCCTCCAGACCGAGCTCGACGTTCTGCCGGACGGTCAGCCAGGGCAGCAGCGCGAAGGTCTGGAAGACCAGCGCGGTGCCGGGGTTGGCGCCGGCGAGCGGGGTGCCGCGGTAGCGGACGGTGCCGGAGCTGGGCGGGATGAGGCCGGCCAGACAGCGCAGCAGGGTGGACTTGCCGGAGCCCGAGCGTCCGAGCAGGGCCACGATCTCCCCGGCCCGCACGGTGAGGTCGATGCCGGAGAGCACCGGCAGTTCGCCGGCGGCCCCGGCGTAGGCCTTGGTCAGGCCGACGGTCTCCAGCAGCACCTCGTCGTCCGGTTCGGGAACGGGAAGGGGACCGGGGACGGGCTCGGCGGCGCGGGAACGGAACGGGAAGCGCATCGGCGGACTCCGGACTACAGCGAGTAGCGGCGCTCGGCCAGCCGGTACAGCCGGCGCCAGAGCAGGCGGTTGAGGGCGACGACGTACAGGGTCATCACCGCGACCCCGGCGAGCAGGTGCGGGTGGTCGCCGTGCTCGGCGGCGCGGGCGATGTACGCGCCGAGGCCGGTCGCGGTCAGGGTGGTGCTGCCGAAGGTGACCACCTCGGCGACGATGGAGGCGTTCCAGGCGCCGCCGGAGGCGGTGATGCCGCCGGTGACGTACGACGGGAAGATCCCGGGGATGACCAGCCGCCGCCAGCGCTGGAGGCCGCGCACCCCGAGGTCGTCCATGGCCTCGCGCAGGTCGGCGGGGACGGCCATGGCGCCGGCGATGGCGTTGAACAGGATGTACCACTGGGAGCCGAGGGCCATCAGCAGGATGCCGCCGAGGTCGATCGACACCCCGGTGCGCAGCAGCAGCCAGACCGCGAACGGGAAGAGGAAGTTGGCGGGGAAGCCGGCCAGCACCTGGACGACGGGCTGGGCGATCCTGGTGAGCCGGGGCGAGAAGCCGATCTTCACGCCGATCGGCACCCAGACCACGGTGGCCACCGCGACCAGCACGACCACCCGGGCGAGGGTGGCGAGACCGAGCAGCAGCGGCTCGCCGAAGACGCCGAGGCCGGTGCGGTCGGCGAGGTAGCCGCCGAGGTCGACGACGCCCCACAGCACGATGCCGCCCGCGACGAGGGCGAAGGCCACGTCCCCGGCCCGCCGCCGGCCCGGGTCGACGGCCGGTGGGCGGTCGGCGGTGCCGAACACCCGCCCGGCCCGGTTCAGGGCCCGTCCGGCGGGGCGCAGCGCCCCGCCGAGCGCGGCGGGCAGGCGGGAGCGGCGCAGCAGGTCCAGCACGATCGAGCGCTGCACCTCGGTGGCCTCGGACTGCTCGTTCTTGAACCGTTCGGCCCAGGCGGTGAGCGGCCGCCAGAACAGGAAGTTGACGCCGACCACCAGCACCACCATGGTGGCGATCGCCCAGCCGACCCGGCCGAGGTCCCCGGCGGCGATGGCCGCGCCCGCGTACGAGCCGACCCCGGGCAGCGCGTACCGCTGGTTGTCGACGCTGATCGCCTCCGAGGCGACCAGGAAGAACCAGCCGCCGCCGAAGCCGAGCATGCCGTTCCAGACCAGGCCGATCATGCCCGAGGGCAGTTCGACCTTCCAGAACCGCGTCCACCGGTTGAAGCCGAACGAGCGGGACAGCTCGTCGAGTTCACGCGGCAGCGAGACCAGCGCCTGGTAGAGGGCGAAGGTCATGTTCCACGCCTGGGAGGTGAAGATGGCGAACACGGCGGCGCATTCGAGGCCGAGCATCGAGCCGGGGAAGAGGGCGAGGAAGCCGGAGACCGCGACGCTCAGGAAGGCGAGCACCGGCACCGACTGGAGGATGTCCAGCGCCGGGATCAGCACCCGCTCCAGCCGGCGGCTGCGGGCGGCGGCGTAGGCGTAGCAGAAGGTGAAGACGACCGAGACGGCGAGCGCGGCGAACATCCGCAGCAGCGAGCGCACCGCGTCGTACGGCAGCCGGGCCGGGTCGGTGTCGACGGCCGCGTTCGGGGCGGTGGAGAACCGGACGGTGCCGCCCTGGCCGAGGCGCAGCGCGAGGTGGAGCAGCACCAGGACGGCGGCCGCGACGACGAGGTCCACCCACAGCCGCCCGCCGAGGCGGCTCGCCGTCCGGGTGGGCAGCGGGCCCCGGGACAGGCCCGGGGCGGACTTCAGCAGGGTCATGGCGGTACCTCCGGCGCAAACCCGGGCAGTCTGCTCCCTCGGTACGTCCGTGTGCAAACCCGTACCGCCCCGGGGCCGCTGCCCCGGGCCTACCGGGCGGGAGCGGATCCGGTGCGCCGCCGGGCCGCGGCGCCCGCCCGCTGCCGGCTGGTGGCCAGCAGTACGGCGAGCAGCAGCCCGGCGAGCGAGGCGCCGATGAGTGCGCCGCACAGGAAGTGCCGCAGCGGGCCTTGCGCGAGGCCGACGGCGAGGCCTTCGGCGGTGATCAGCAGCAGGACGCCGCACAGCGCGGTCCCTCTGCCGGTCCGGGGGAACAGGACGGGTCGGGTCATCGCGGGTCCTCCTTCGGGTGGTCGTCGTGCTTTCTCGGGCGGGGGTCAGGCGGTGCGGGCCAGCCGGGGGTCGTACTTGTAGCCGATCTGCCGGACGGTGGCGATCGCCTCCCGGTGCCCGGGCCCGAGCTTGCGCCGGATCCGGGCGATGTGGGTGGCGACGGTGCGGGAGTCGCCGGAGTCCGGGCGGCCCCAGACGGTCTGCATCAGCTGGCGCCGGGAGTGCACCCGCAGGGGGTTGCCGACCAGGTGTGCGAGCAGCTCGAACTCCAGGTACGGCATGGTGAGGTGACGGCCCTCGACGGTGACGGTGCGCTGCTCGGTGTCCACCACCAGGCCGGGCGCGGGAGCGGGCCGCGGGGCCGGGCGCCGGCCCGGGGCGGGGTGGTCCGAGTAGAGGGCGTCGAGCCTGGGGTAGCGCAGGGCCATGGCGGAGGGGCTCCTTCGGGGTCTGGGCGGGCGGACGGGGGCGGGCGGACGCGGGCGGGCGGGGCAGCGCGGGCCGCTCAGCGGCCGGGGTGCCAGGTGGCTTCCAGCCGGGTGGTCCCGGCCGGGGTGGCGACGGTCCGCCAGCGGGCCCGCAGCCCGCCGGCGCCCGCGCCCGCCGGGCCGTTGCCCGCGCCCGCCGGGCCGGCGGCCGGAGCCGGGGCGGCCCGGAGGACGCTGCTGTCCAGCGGGCTCGCCGCCAGGCGTCGGCCCACGGCGGCGAGGACGGAGCGCAGTCGGCCCCGGTCGGTGGACGGACGGGCGGGCCGGAAAGCGGCGACGACGGTCATGGCAGGTCACCTCCGTGACAGGACAGTGGACGGGGAATGCGCGAGCCGGTCGGCTCAGTGGCTCAGCGCGGTCTGGACGATCTTGACGACGACCATGGCCATCGCGAGCAACAGGTAGGCGCGCAGGGCGCCCATGCCGACCTTGCGGGCGGTGGACATCACCGGCTTGTCGAGGGTCTCCAACGGGGGCATCCGCCAGCTCTCCCGGCCGGTGCGGTCGACCTGGTCCTCCTTGGTGCCGCGGCGGCCGAAGGTGAAGGAGTACCCGGCGACGAGGACGCCGGCGATGCCGCAGCCGGCCATGATCCACAGGATCGCCCCGGAGCTGATGTCCGGCCAGACCACGGCGGCGGTGAGGATCAGCGAGAGCATCACCAGCACACCGACCACCACCGAGGTGAAGGCGTTGGTCCTGGGGCCGTTCACCCAGGGGCCGAGCACGGCCTTGTCGTTGCAGAGCAGCAGCAGGAAGACCGTCGCGGAGGGCAGCAGCACCCCGGCCAGCACCTGGACGAACTGGGTCATCAGGCCCTGGGTGTAGTCGGTGGACAGCAGGGTGATCGCCGCCGCCGTGACCACCAGGCCGGCGTAGATCCCGTAGAAGCCCTTGGCGCCCTTGACCCCGCGGTGCAGCGAGTGCTTGATGCCGAACACGTCGCCGATCGCGTACGCGGTGGACAGGGACACCGCGAAGGCGCCGATGATCGAGGCGTCCAGCAGCGCGATGGCGAACAGCACGCCGGCGAGGTGGCCGGCCTTGTCCTCGATGCCCCGGGCGACGGCGGCCGCGTCGGAGAACTGGCCGAAGCCGTCGGTGCCCGCGAAGGAGGCGGCGGTGAAGCCCATCATCGCGGCGGCGCCGACGATCACGATCACGATGCCGATCCACAGGTCGGCCTTCTCGTACTTCATGAAGCGCGGGGTGATCCGCTTGTCGATGACGTAGGACTGCTGGAAGAACAGCTGCCACGGGGCGACGGTGGTGCCGACGATGGAGATGATCACCAGCATCACGGCCGCGAGTTGGCCGGACCCGCCCGGCATGCTCGGGACGACGAAGTCGTGCGCCATCTGCGAGGTCTTCGGGTGGACCATGAAGTAGATCGGCACCAGCAGCAGGGAGCCCATGCACAGCGTGACGGCGACCCGCTCGAAGCGCTGGAAGGAGCCGGTGAAGGCCGAGGCGATGATGATCCCGGCCGCCAGCACCACCGAGGCCACCTTCGGCAGGCCCAGGTACCCGGCCGCGAGCGTGACCCCGATGAACTCGGTGACCAGCGTCAGCGCGTTCAGCAGGAACAGGTCGATGACGCTGAACGCGCCCCAGAACCTGCCGAAGCGCTCCAGGATCAGCCGGGCGTGCCCGACGCCGGTGACGGCGCCCAGGCGCAGCACCATCTCCTGGTTGACGTAGAGCACCGGGACCAGCATCAGCAGCGTCCACAGCAGCTGGGTGCCGTAGTTCTGGCCGGCCTGCCCGTAGGTGGAGAAGGCGCCGGCGTCGTTGTCGCCGACCATCACGATCAGGCCGGGGCCGACGATCGCGAGCAGGGTCCTGAGCCGCGCCGACAGGCCCTGGCGGGGCGTGTCGTCGTCGAGCCGGATGGTGCCGAGCGCGCCCTTGATGTCGCCGAGGTGCGCGTCGTCCAGGACGGCCGAACGCGGCTCGGGGACCGTGGAGTCGAGAGTGGCGTGGGTGGTCATGGGGTTCCTCCCTGGGCCCCGGACGGGCGGGGCGGGTCGGAGGCAGGCGGCAGCGTTCCCTGCAGGCGGGCACGGCGCATCGGCGCGCGGCGGCGCGGCCCGTACGGGTGGCGTGCGGGCACGGCGAAGCCGCGTGCGGAAGTGACATGTCGTCGTGGCTGACGGATCGTCAGGACGTCGTGCAGGGAAAGGTGTTACCGCATGCCGGAGGTGTACGAGGGCAAGCGGGGGCAGGGGCAACTGTGGCCCGGACTACTGCAATCCATGTCTCTCGCCTCCTCCCGGCCGGCGCACCCCGTGGTGCGTGTCGTCGACGCGGCAAGGAGTTCACCGGCCCGCGCGACGCGACCGCCGGTTCACCCCAACTCGTCAGAGCTTAGCCCCGCCTGAGGGCCATACTTGCGCACTTGGTAGAACCTTTACCTTTGGGCGCGCGGACGAAGGGCAGGTGCGGCGAGCGGTCACGCGCCCGGCAGGCTGCCGAGGACGGCGGCCACCTCGGTGCGCCGGGCGACCTCCAGCAGTGCGCGGGCCATCACCGAGCCGGGCTCCCGGGCGGCGATCACCAGCCCGATCGGCGCGCTGTGCGCCGGCTCGGCCAGCGGGACGGCCTGCATCCCGTGCGGCACGCCGAACACGTGCAGCCAGGCGTACGGCACGATGCTCGCCCAGTGCCCGGTGCGGACGTGGGCGAAGAGCGAGGCCACCGAGTCCGTCTCGACCCGGGGCGTCGGCTCCAGCCCGAGGCCCGCGAACACCTCGTCCAGCACCCGGCGGCCCTGCATGCCCGGATGCAGCAGGCACAGCGGCAGCCGGGAGGCCTCCTCCCAGGTCGCCCGTGGGTGCCGGGCCAGCTCGTCGGCCGGGCCGGTCAGCAGGACGTACCGCTCCTCGTAGAGCGGGAGCGTGCGCAGGTCGTCGGTGCCCGGCCCGGACAGGTAGGTGATGCCTGCGTCGATCTCGAAGTTCCTTACCTGGCGCAGGAGTTCATCGGAGCGCAGGTCGGTGGACAGCTCCACGGCGGCCAGCGGGTGCGCGGCGCAGAACGGCCCGGTGAGCAGCGAGACGGCACCCGAGGCGGTCGGCACCGAGCCGATCCGCAGCCGTCCGCTCAGGCCGGTGCGCAGCGCGTCCACCTCGTCCCGCAGGGCGTCCCGGTCGGCCAGGATGCGCTGCGCCCACAGCACGATCCGCTCGCCCTCGGGGGTCAGGCCCTCGTAGGTGCGGCTGCGCCGCACCAGCAGCACCCCGAGTTCGTCCTCCAGCTTGCGCAGGGCCTCGGAGAGGGCGGGCTGGGAGACGTGGCAGGCCTGGGCGGCGCGGGCGAAGTGGCGCTCGCGGGCGAGCGCGACGAGGTACTCGAGCTGGCGGAAGAGCATCTACTCGACCCTGGTGGTGTCGATGCGGTCGGTGCGGGTGTAGACGTTCATCGAGTCGCCGCGCAGGAAGCCGACCAGGGTCAGCCCGCTCTCCTCGGCGAGGTCCACGGCCAGCGAGGACGGCGCGGAGACCGCCGCGAGCACCGGGACGCCCGCCATCACGGCCTTCTGCACCAGCTCGAAGGAGGCCCGGCCGCTGACCATCAGCACCGTGCCGCGGGCCGGCAGCAGGCCCTCGCGCAGGGCGTGGCCGACCACCTTGTCCACGGCGTTGTGCCGGCCCACGTCCTCGCGCAGGCACAGCAGCCGCCCGTCGGCGTCGAACAGCCCGGCCGCGTGCAGGCCGCCGGTGCTGTCGAAGACCTTCTGGGCGGCGCGCAGCCGCTCGGGCAGCGCGGAGAGCAGCCCGGGGGTGACGCGCAGCCCGTCCTCGGCGACGCTCCACGGCGCGGTGGTGCGCACCGCGTCCAGGCTGGCCTTGCCGCACAGGCCGCAGGAGGAGGTGGTGTAGAAGTTGCGCTCCAGCGAGGCGTCGGGGGCGGGCACACCGGGGGCGAGCAGGACGTCCACCACGTTGTAGGTGTTGCCGCCGTCGGCGGTGGCGCCGGCGCAGTAGCGGATGCCGGCCACCTGCTCGGCGGCGTGCACCACGCCCTCGCCGACCAGGAAGCCGGCCGCCAGGTCGAAGTCGCTGCCGGGGGTGCGCATGGTCACCGTCAGCGGGCGCCCGCCGACCCGGATCTCCATCGGCTCCTCGGCGGCCAGGGTGTCGGGCCGGTACGAGGGCGCGCCCTGGCGCAGGCGCAGCACTCTGCGGGGTACGGTCACTCGGCCCATGGTCGTCGGCTCCTCGGTGGTGTCGGCCCGACGCTCAGTGGTGTCGGTCCGGTCCTGGACGGTGTCGGTCCGATCCGTGCGGACTCTGTGGATGCATCCTCGCGCGTCGGGTGGTCCGGGTGTGCCGGGGGGTGGTCCGGCCCGGGCAGGTGGCGGCGGCTGTGCGTGGCGGTGACCGCCAGGCAGAGCAGGCCGACGGCCGCCATGCCTGCCAGCAGCGCCGGGTAGGAGGCGTGGCCGGCGGTGCCGGCGAGCAGCAGCGGGGTGAGGAAGCCGCTGGAGGTGGTGCTCTGGTAGAGGGAGGCGGAGGTCGGCCCGGAGGACCGCGGGGTCAGCCGCTCCACCTCGTGCAGCCCCGCGCCGAGCGTCAGCCCGTACCCGGTGCCGAGGACGACGGCGGCGGCCACCACCAGGCCCACCGAGTCGCGGTCGGCGGCGAGGGCGCCGAGCAGCAGCCCGGCGATCACGGTGGCCATCGCGGTGAGGGTGGCCCGGGCGCTGTCCGCGTCGTCCAGCCGGGCGGCGAAGGGCTGGGCGATCACGCCCGTGGCCAGGGTCAGTGCCGCGACCAGGCCGCTGAACAGCGGCGCGTAGCCGGGCACCCGGTCGGCGACCAGTGGCGGCAGCACCACGTACGCCACGGTGGCGGCGCCGAGCACGGCCGGGCTGGCGGGGAGGACGACGTAGCGGAACCGGGGGTGGCGGACGGCCGCCGTGCGGCACGGTGGCGTGCCGCCCGCGGGGATGGTCTCCGGGAGCCCGCGGGTGGCCCGCAGGACCAGCAGGCAGCCCAGCGCATGGGCGAGGCCGGGCAGCACCATCGGGCCGGGCAGCCACTCGGCGATCACCCCGGAGGCCAGCGCGCCCGCCGCGAAGCCCGTACCGGTGGCGTACATCGCCCGGCGGGCTCCCTGCTCGGGTGGGACGGCGGGCCCGGAGAGCTCGCGCAGCCAGGTCGTGCCGGCCAGGAAGACCAGCCCGGCCGCGAAGCCGGTGGCCAGCCGGGCGGCGTACACGGACGGCTCGTCCGCCAGGGCCAGGACGACGCTGGCGGCGGCGGACAGGCCCAGCGCGGCGCGCACCGTCCGCCGCCGGCCGTACCGGTCGGCGGCGGGCCCGCCCAGCAGCAGGCCGGGCACCAGGCCGACCAGGTAGACCGAGAACATCGCGGCCAGCGAGAGCGCCGACCAGTCGGTGTGCGCCCGGTACACGGTGGCCAGTGCGGTGAACTGGTTGGCGCCCCAGGCGGCGACGGCGACGGCGGCTGCCGCCGGGAGCCAGCGGGCGGTGCGGGACGGGGGCATCTGCTCGCTCTGCTCGGTTTCTCTCTCGGGACTTTCCGGGCGGCTGGGAACACCCGCGAATTCGATGAATTCGGTGAACTCGGTGAATCCGGCACAGTGCGGGAAAGAGGGGCGAGGGCCACCTTCTTTCCGGGATTCCGGGCGCTTCCGCCGGGCCGCTCGTCCAGTGTGTGGCATGCCGTCGTGGCACGTCAAAGAGGCAGTCCCTGTGGCCCGATAAGTGGCGCCTATCAAGCGTGCGGCAGGTATGGCCGGCCCGTTGTCCGGCAATTGCGCCGGGAATTGCGCCGGGAATTTTGCTGCGGTGGTTCAACCCGCCTGTGGGCCGTCGCTGCCGATCGACAGCACGACCGCGCTGGCCGCGCCGGCCGGGGTCTCGTAGTTCACCGTCTCCCCGGGATGCCGCCCGAGCAGCGCCTTCCCGAGCGGGCTGTCGAAGGTCACCAGGGTGAGGTCCCGCTCCTCCGCCACCTCCGAGATCTCGACGGTCTCCTCCGTGCCGTCGTCGAACCGCACGGTCACCGTCGATCCCACCCCCACCACGCGCGCGGACGGCTCCCCGGCCACCTCGGCCTCCCGCAGCCGCGTCTCCAGCTCGGCGATCCGCCGGTCCAACCGGGTCACCTCCGACGCCCGCTGCAACTCGTCCGCCGCATCCGCCGAATCCCCCGTCGGCTCCACCCCGCGCAGCGTCGCGGCCACCTTCCCTCGCTGCTCCCGCAGCTGTGCCAATTCCTCCTGCACCGCACGCAGGCCCTCGGCACTGATCGGTTCCGGCCCACCGCTCATGGCAAGCTCCCGGGTCTCTCACGGAACACTCGAACACCGGCCGCCTCCCATTACCCCACCCCACCGGGGCCCGGGCAACTCCGTATCTGGCCTCGGCTGCGGAACTGCCGGCGCCGGGCCGGCGCATCGCGGGGAGTCTGGTCCTGGACGGTCTCCTCGGCGTCTCGGCGTCTCGGCGGGGCGGCCGGTCAGCGGGTGAGCAGCTCGCCCGGCCGAGGCTGTGACGCCTGCGCCGGGATGGCCGGCCCGAGGAAGGCGCTGGGTGTGCCGTGCCAGGACACGCGCAGGGCCTCGCGTGCGCGCGTGCACGCAACGAAGAGCAGGCTCAGCTCGCCGTTGAGGTCCTCCTGGTGCTGCTGCGGGTCGGTTTCCACCGGGGTGAGCGCGCTGCGCATGGGCACCAGGCCGTCGCTCACGCCCACCACGGCGACGCAGCGGAACTCCAGCCCCTTCATCCGGTGCATGGTGCCGATCCGCACACCGGGGGACGGCGCGTTGCCGAGCAGGTAGACCGGTGTTCCGGCCTGCTCCAGGGCCTGGGCGATGTCGCGGCCGAGTTGGACGGTCCGGGCGGCCACGCCGATGTCCTCCGGGTCGATCCCCGAGGCCGTCCACTCCTCGATGCGGGCGACGAGTGCCCGGATCTCCTCGGCCTTGTCGGCGTGACCGTGCGTCTCGGGGCGTGCCCCGTGCAGGGTCGAGTGGTAGCCGACGAGGGACTCCTCCCCGCCGTCCATGTCGTCCGGGCGCTCACCGGTGAGCAGGGACGCGGACCAGCTGAGGATCTCGTGGGTGGTCCGGTAGTTGACGCGCAGCCGGGAGGACCGCCCGACCACCTGGATCCCGAGCGAGCGCAGCGAGACCTTGTTCCCGTAGATCCGCTGGTGCGGGTCGCCGGCGAGGAAGAGGTCGTCCGGTCCGGACGCGACGACCGCGCGGAGGAACCTCCACTGCGCGGGGTGCAGGTCCTGCGCCTCGTCGATCACCACGTGCCGGAACGGGCGGTCGTCCTGTTCGTCGAGCACCCGTGCGGCCTGCGCACAGACCTGAAGGAACGTCCACTCGCCGGTCTGCCGCAGATCTTCCTCGAACGCGGCCACCGCACGCCACAGTTGGGCCTTCTTCAGCGGACCGAGAGCAGTGCCCCGGCCGGTCCGGGGTGCCTTCAGGTACTGCTCCGGGCTCTCGATCGCCTGGGCCAGGACGACCTGCCGCCACTCCTGGTCCAGGAAGACGTCGGTGAAGTCGACCCCGAGCCGGTCGGCGATCCGGCCCCAACGGGCGAGGACCGCACGCTGGTTGAAGACGATCTTCAGCGGAGCGCCGCCGCGCGAGCGGCGGAGGACCTCGTTCGCCAACGCGTCGACGGTGACCACCCGGACCTTCGCCCTGGTCCGCTCGTCCGTGACGAGCAGCGTGAGGCAGCGTTCCAGCTCCGCGGCGAGGTCCTTGGTGAAGGTGGTCAGCAGAATCGATCCGTCGGGTGCGTCCGGCGGCAACCGGCGCGCCAGGTGGTAGGCGCGGTGCAGGGCCACCACGGTCTTGCCGGTCCCGGGGCCGCCGGTGACGCGGGCGGGCCCGTTGTACGACTCCCGGTAGGCGATCCGGTACTGGGCCGGGTGCAGGAAGATCCGCCACGCGTCGAACGGGCGCTCCAGGATCTCCAGCAGCTCCTCGGGGCAGGACACCAGGGCGACCCGGCCGCGCGCGTGGGCCATCGCCGAGACCAGCCCGTCCCCGGGCTGCGCGGCGCTCACCGGAGCCGCCGCCCGCGCGTACGCCTGGACGATCTCACGGTCGATGTCGGCCGGCTCCAGTCCGCTCGCGAGGCCGATCAGGACGTCGAACTGCTGCTCCGGCAGGACCCGGTGGAGCGCTTCCAGATGGTCCTCGTCGGGCAGCAGCCGGATGATCGGCAGGATCTCCTCGTCGATGCCCAGGCTGCGCAGGACCTTGTCGGAACGGCCGGCGAAGAGCCGCCGGGGCTCGTCGGAGGCCAGGGTCCTCAGGGACTCGGTGGCGCGTTCCAGTGCGACGTCGTTGCGGATCTCGATGCCCTGGGTGGCGGTGTTGACCGAGCCCCGGTGCTTGCACGCCCAGTCGTTGGCCTTGTCGTGCGGGAGGACCTTCAGGAGCAGGTAGCTGTCGCCCTCGTCCTCCTTGAGGACCACCCCGCGCCAGAAACCGGTGATCCGGATGGTCCGGATCCGGGGATCCCGCTGGTTGGTGAGCTTCTCCAGGTGGATGCCGGTGTGCGTGGCTTCGGTGAACTTCTCGAAGGTCTCGAACACCCGCCGCTGCACGGACTTCTCCAGCGCCGCGAACTCCAGCAGGAAGTCCCGGTGCATACCCAGCGTCGCCACACGGGCCCCCTTGCGCCTCACTCGGACGGGCAGTGCGCTCACTGTACTGGCCTCGGCGATCACTCGGGCGCGCGCTACCAGCTGGAACGCCTCCTGGGGAGGGGGTCGACGGGAGGTGAGGAGGGTGTCCAGGTCGGTCTTCGCAATCTGATCCTGGATGCCCTCTTCGCGCGGGCGTAAATGCGGGCGTCAATGGCGGCGCGGCTGGTTACCCTGGCCCGCATGTCCACACTGACTCTTTCCCCACTCCGTCTCTCTCCGGACGAGATCGGTGAAGTCGTCGGCATCTACCGGAGCAATCCCGAGTACTGCCGCGCCGCCGGCGAGTACGATCCCGAGCACATTCCGGCCGATCGGGTGGAAGCCGACCTGCGCGAGGAAGTAGGCACCGAGGGCTGCGAGGTCCTGCTCGCCCGCGACGTCGACGGCCGGACCGCAGGCCTGGTCTCCCTGCTGCATCGACACCCCAAGGACGGGTATCCCTGGATCGGGCTGCTGATCGTGCACGGGGATCAGCACCGGCGAGGCGCAGGTCGGCTGCTGGTGGATCTGGTCGAGGACCGGTTCCGTCACCAAGGCCGAGATGGCATTCGCCTCGCGGTTCTGGAAAGCAACCCGACAGCCTTGGCCTTCTGGAGCTCGCTGGGCTGGCAGGAGATCGACCGCCGTCCCGATGTCCAGCACGGCCGACCCTGCATCGTCATGCACAAGCAACTGACCTGAACCTTTTGGAACAACTCGTCCAGGCGGAAGCGGGGGGGGGGGGGGGGGGGGGGGGGGGGGGGGGGGGCCCCGGGGGGGGGGGGGGGGGGGGGGGGGGGGGGGGGGGGGGGGGGGGGGGGGGGCGTG
>NZ_JBIWNZ010000061.1:0-1681 GCF_044767505.1 Kitasatospora sp. NPDC101235 | reverse complement strand
CGCCCCGTCACCGCCTTGACCCAGAATTAGACTTTAACCTTTTGTAAGACCGGGACCTGCGGCTGGCGCCGCTCGGGCCGTTGGAGGTAGGCGCCGCCGAGTCAGCTGGCGTGGTGGTCGAACTCGCCGGCCTTGGCGGCCTGGAGGAACCTGGCGAACTTGGCGGGGGCGGTGCGGACTATGACCTCACCATCGTCGGACTCGCGGAACTCGACCATCCCGTCTACGGTTCGAACTTCGACGCACTCGTCGTTCGCGCCAGAGTAGCTGGACTTCTGCCAGGCGGAACTAACCATGCTTGCTTTCCAGTTCGTCTTTGAGGGCCCGAATGAGGTCGCGTGATTTTCCCTCGGAGAGGGCACTTGGCTCCATCTGAGCGATGAGGGCCCTGAACCCTTTGGAACACTCATCCAGGCGGAAGCGGCGCCTCGCTATGCCGAGCGAGGCGCCGCCGATTCAGGCGGTGTGGTGGTCGAACTCGCCGGCCTTGGCGGCCTGGAGAAACTTGGCGAACTTGGCGGGGGCGGTGCGGACGACTATGCCGGCATCGTCGGACTCTCGGAGTTCCAGCAGTCCGTCGGCTGTGCGGACTTCGACACAGTTGTCCGATGCGCCGGAGTAGCTGGACTTCTGCCATTCGGAGCTAGCCATGCTTGTGTTCCATCTCTTCCTTGACGGACCTGATCAACTCTCGTGAATCCTCCTCGGAGAGCGCCGTGGAGTCCATCTGCGAGACCAGGGCGCGGAACCTCGCGAGGTGGGCTGGCGCATCGAAGAGATGGATGCCGTGGCCGGTGTCCATCTGCGCGGTGTCCAGCTCGGGGATCGGCCCCTCCGCGTAGGTGAAGTTCTCGCTGGGGCTGGGGACGACGCCAGCACTGAACCGCACCACTCGAACGGAGATGCTCGGATGTTCCGAGTCTATGCCGAGTGCCTTGAGCTGGTCACTGAGTACCTCCGGTCCGCCGAACTGCATGTGGAGGGCGGCCTGATGAATGAACGCGGTGTAGGGCGCGGCTCCGGAGCGAACCACTCGCTGTCGCTGCATGCGGAAGGCTGTTCTGAGGTCAATCTCGTGGTGCGGCAGTGGCGGGTAGGTTTGGGTGAACAGGGCTGACGCGTAGGCGCCGGTCTGGAGTAGGCCTGGGACGAAGGACGTTGTGTACGTGGTCAGCTGTCGTGCGCCGCTCTCAAGCTCAGCGACCTCAAGGAAGTCCGCGGCCAGGGTGTTCCTGTACTCCTCCCACCAGCTGTTCTTGCCCCGGTCCGTGATGATGTCGGCGAGTGCATCGATCAGGGGTTGATTGACGCACATGCATGTCGCGGCGATCGTGTGAAGCCGCTCCACGCTGATGCCGATCTTTCCCGACTCCATCTGCGTCACCTGGGCCGGGTTCATCCCGACGGCGCGACCGAGTTGGCTGCCGCCGAAGCCGGCTTGCTCCCGCATCCTGCGCAGCTCTGCGCCAAGCCGACGCTGACGGAGTGTTGGATTCGTGCGGGCCATGGTTCCTTCCAGGACGTGGGTGACCCCAGTGTGCCGCGCTGTCGGAACAGCGGTCCATTTCGGGGCTGTCGATGCCACGTTAGGGCACGTATTCGGTCGTGATCAATCTGTGTGATTCACCTTCGCGGCGGGTCCTGATCCGGTAGACCGTGGTGTGTGACGCGAGCGCAACTG
>NZ_JBIWNZ010000060.1:0-20414 GCF_044767505.1 Kitasatospora sp. NPDC101235 | reverse complement strand
GGACGCGGCCTGACGCACCGCGCCGTCGACGCGGCCGCACAGGTGCCGCCCGGCACCACCAAGAACTACTTCCCGACCAGGGACGCCCTGCTGCGCGCGGTGGCGGAGCGCTGCCTGGAGCAGTACCGGGGGCACACCCCGATCATCCACCACCCGGCCGACGGCGAGGAGACGGCGATGGGCGCTGGAGCTCCCCCAGCGTGGGTTCTGCGGTCGGCGGGACGCTCACAACAACTCCGAACAGGCGTTCCCCGCGCCGGGGGTCATCGCAGGCCTCGAACCGGCGAGTGGCGTTCGGGCTGTGATGCGGCGCGCTGGAGCGGTCGCGCAGGCCCTCGACGCCTTCCTCCTGGTAGCGCCGCCGGTCGGGTGGCCCCGGGGAATCTCGCCCCGGGGCTCCCACAGATCCCGGCGTGAGCGGGGTGTTAATCACGGGGCACTGGTTCCGGGAGGGTCCGGTGCAGCCGTCGGGGTACTGGATCTGCGGGGGGGCGGGCGTCACCGGTCCGAGCACGTTCGGGCGCAGGGGCGGTGGTTGCGGCCGGCGCATGCGTTCAGGGCGCAGTGGATCGCGCCGTCCCGGTGCCGTAGGTGTGGGCACCACCGGCTGCATACGCGGCACGTGCCGTGGCGGTGGGAGGAGTATCTGGGTGCGGGGCGCGGCGAGGCCGGCTCGGCCGGGGATAACGGGGTGGGGCGCGATGAGCAGGTGGAGCAGTTGGCCGGGGTGGGCCGGGTCGGTCTCCAGGGCGTCGGCGAGGTCGGTGGCGGCGGCTCCGCTGTCGTTGCCGGTGTTCACCAGTTCGCCGGGCCGTCGGGATCGGTGGGCTGCGGGGTCTGGCAGATCGTGTCCCGGTGGTGGAGGTTCCCTGTCAACTTCAGCGTGTTGAGGTGGACACCGACACGAGGGGGTCTGCGCTCCATGACCGTTGGCTCCACCAGGCTGAGCCTCCGGTAGTCCCCGGCCGGGATCCTGCAGACCGTCTCTGTCATGGCCCCCTGCGATGATCACCGGTGTGTCGACAGAAGCGGAACAGAACATGGCCGAGCTGATTGAACAGGGCGTCGCGCGGGTGGCCAGGACAATTGTGGCGAACGCACCGGAGGGGTGGACAGAGGCGGTGCTGGTCAGCACCGAAGGCCTTTTCGGTCTCAACATCTCCGGCGAGTGCATGCTTTCCGGCGCGACCGCGCGGCCGTTCCATCTGGCCCGTGGCGACCAGGACCTGCGTGACGTGACCGCGGCGGTGGGTACAGCTCGCGGCTGGGAGCGCACCCGGCTGGAGATACGGTGCCGGCCGTCCGGGGAGTACTCGCTGGCCGCCTCCCGCGACGTCGTCTCACGCCTGTACGGAGAGCGTCCGGGCTTTCTGGCCGTCCTGGATCACGGCTACCGGCTCTCCTCGGCGGGGTACGCCCAGAAAGAGGGCGCGGCCGGCCCTGCGGGTGATCCGGACCTGGCGCTCGCCCGACTGCGCGCCTATCTGAAGCGGCGTTCCGACATCCTGGGACGCTCCGAGACGCTGCCCCCGCCCGTGACCGGGGTGGCCCTCGCCGACGCCGAGCGCCGCCTCGGCCGGCCGCTGCCCGCCGACCTGCGGGCGCTGTACCTGTTCGCCGACGGCAGCGGGGAGGACGCCTGTGGCCTGTTCGGCAACCTCAGCTGGATGCCTCTGGCCCGGCTGGTCGCCGCCAACGCCGACCTGCGGGAACCTGTGTGGACCGGCTGGGAGAACCACTGGGACGCGGCCGTCCTGGACGCCGACCCGCCCAGTACGGTCCGGCGCTGCCACGAGCACCCCGCGTGGCTCCCGTTCGCCACCGCCGACGACGGCAACTACCTGGCGGTCGACATGTCCCCCGCCCCTGCCGGACGCCCCGGACAAGTGATCCAGATCGGCCGCGACTACGACGACGGGCCGCTCCACGTCTGCGACTCCGTCACCTCGCTCCTCGCCCACTACCTGAACCTACTGGACCGCGGCGCCTACGAGGTGGAGAAAGCCGACATCGACGTCGACTGCATCGAATTCGTGGAAGGTCCACGCGAGCCCGGGCCCGATCCCGAGCTGCGATCCGGCGAAATCCCCCAGAACGTGCCGCCCGGTCTCCAGGCTGTTCTGATCCCGGTCAACGCTCCCACCAGCCCGATGGACCTCACCCCGCTCGCCGCCGCGCCCCACCTGCGGCGGCTCGAACTCAAGCGCCGCCCCGTCACCGACCTGGCCCCCATCCGGGACCTGCCCGTCGAATCCCTGGCCGTCACCCTCCACAGCGCCAACCTGACACCACTCAACGGCCACCGACACCTCCGCTCGCTCGACCTCGCCACCACCGCCACCACCGACCTCACCCCGCTACGCACGGCACCGAACCTGCACGGCCTGGATCTCTCCCAGGCCGCCGTCCAGGACCTGACCGTGCTCGCGGACTTCCCGCACCTGCGCTACCTGGCCCTCACCAGCAGCCAGTGGGCCGTCTTGCTGGACAAGGACAAGGTGCCGCCAGCCTTGGCCGCCGCCCGCCTGGCCGAGCGCGACGCGTCCCGCACCGAGGCGCTGTCCTGGGCGGCAAGGCTCGGCCTGCCCGTCGGGGCGCCTCTCGTCATCTCCGGCACTCTCGCTCCGGACGGCCAGATCGACCGGGCTGCTCGGCACCGAGCTGAAGGGCTCCACCCTTGAGTCGGTGCAGGCCGGGGATCACGTGACCTCCTCCGTCTCGGAGGCCATGGCGGCTGGTCCTGCGAGCGGTCAGCGGGCGGCCTTCGAGGCCCGGTAGTTCTCGCACAGGGTGCGCAGGTGTTGGCGCTGCTCGCGCAGGATCTCGTTGTGGTCGACTGCCGTGTCGCGCAGATAGACCCCGTCCTTGAAGTGCTGGAAGCCGATCGTCTCCCACAGCGCCGCGATCTTGCGTGTCGCCGCGGCGCTGTACGCCTCCGTCACGAGGCTCTCGTCCTCGGGCCACTCGGTTGCCCCGGGCTCGACTGCGACGGCACAGCATCCGCCTTCCAATCTCCGGATCGCTTCCGCAGCGAAGAGTGGTCCCAGTCCGAAGCCTCGGTAGGTGGGGTCCAGGTACACCCGGTCCAGCACCAGCAGGTCGCCGACGGGCATGTCGATGGCCTTCTGGAACTCCTCGTTGTAATCGTTGCCGTCCAGGACGGCCTCGGCGATGCTGAGCAACTCCCCGGACTCGCTGTCGGCGGCCGTCAGCCGGCTGTGCCCGGTGTAGTCCCGGAGCCGGTAGAGGGTCAGTTCTCCGGCCTGTGGGCCGTCCTCGTCCTCGTCGCCCATCGGCGCGACGGACACCGTCCAGCGCTCCGCCGTGTCGCTGTGGGGATCGTCTGTGCCGAACTGGGAGTGCTGGTAGGTCAGGGTCAGCATCCCGGGGTTACTGGGCAGCTCACGGGGGGATCGGCGCACAGTCATGACCGGTCAACGAGCAAGGTCCGCCGGAGGTTCGAGGTGACTCAGACGTGGTTGGTTGGGATCGCTCCAGTCGACGGTGCGGATGGAGTCGCGGGACCAGGCGCGCCACCCGTGCAGGCTGGAGTCGAAGTACCCGGTGAGGCCGACCGTCTGGATCTTGGTGGGTCGGCCGTCGGCGTCTTCCTCCAGGACCGAGGTGATGGGGAGGCCTGCGATGACGGCGTAGCCGCGGTGCGCGACGCGGGTCCTCCAGTCGGTCGGCACGTCCATCTGGAAGTAGGGGGCCGTGCCGTGCTCGGACTTCCAGGTGAAGATGACCTTCGGTTCGGCGAGGGCGGGGTGGGTAACGACGTCGGTCGGAGGGACGGGCGGGACGGCTCGCGGGTTGTGCCCCGGCAGCGTGGAGCCTCGGTGCAGGCGAGCGTTGATCACGTCCATGCCCGACTCGCGCATCCGTGCGTGGTCGGCTTCGAACAGCTCCAGGAGCCTGGCGCTGACCGCTTCGCCGATCGCCCGGCGGGCTTGTTCCACCTTCATGACCACTCCCATGCCGGCCCTTCCTGCTGCGGTCGCTCGGGCGCCGGTCGGGGCGCCCCACCCGGCCACTGTAGGGACCGCGAGATCGGTGCAGGTGGGGATTTGCGCGGGTCCGGTCCCGAACGGGTGCTACCTGCCCGATACCGGTCCCGAGCAGCCGGTACTGGTCCATACTGCCGTCCATGAGCGATGTGGAGAGCGAACTCGACGATCTGTTGCGCGAGTTGGACTCGTCGCCGCGCTGGGCGTCTTCCCAGCGCAAGTGGGTTGACGATCCGGCACTCCTGCAGGTCGTCCTGGAGGCGGCAAGCAGGCCCACAAGGCCCGCGAGCAGCTCGACGCTCTCGTCGAGGCATGCACCGAACCGTCGGATCTCGTCACGTGGCGGGCCATGACGATGGGCGCGTGGCAGCTGAAGGGCGAGGCCGCCGAGCGCCGCGATGCCGATCGCCGGCAGTCGGCGGAGCAGCTCGTACGCCAACGCGCAGCCCAGCGGCGCGCGGCGCTGGACCTGGTCGTGCAGTTCGCCGATGACCAGCGCACGCAGCTCGCCGCGCGGGAGGAGCGTGCCCTGGGCGAGGTAGCGGCCGGCCCGCCGAAGGAGCGGGACGGCGGGTGGTGGCCCCGGCTGGACTGACGCGGCCAGCTCAGGGTGACGCTTCCGTGGTGAGCTGGTCCGCTGGTCAGCCGACCCGGGGTGTCACCGTGACCAGGCGCGTGTCCGGGTCGAACCACAGCCACACCCGGTCCGGCCGGAAGTCACACGTGACGTCGTGATCCGTCGGCACGGGCCCCACATGCAGACCTGGGTCCTCGGTCTCGATCGCGGCCCTCGCCGCGTCGACATCGATGCCGACGAGGTGAGGCCAGGAGCGCAGGGAAGCGAGATCGAAGTCGTCATCATCCGTCATGACCGTCACCCTGCCCATTTCTCGGTCGGCTGACGCTGCCCGCTCAGCGCATCGGCGATCCGGCCGGGGCCGCGCCGCCACCGACTGGACCGCGTACCTCGATGCCCGTAGCGCCGGCCGGGTCTCAGGAGGCGAGACAACCGGGCCCTGACGGAGCAGGCCGTTGCCCACTTCGTTCCTTCTCCTGGTCAGGCGCCGTCTTCAAGGGGGCGGGATTACCCGTCGTTTCCCTTACTGGAGCACGACGGTGACGCCGCGCTCGCGGAGGAGGTTCACGGTCACCTCGAAGTAGGACAGGCCGCCACAGTGGTACAGGATGTGTCCGGCGAGGGCGCGGCGGGCGATGTCGGCGTGGTGCCAAACGAGGGTGAACGGGGGGACGACGGAGGGGCCGCCGCCCAGGTAGTCGTCCACCGAGTCAAGGCATGTCCCGTAGTTCGCACCGGGGCCGAGCAGGGCTTCTCCGAGCGCCAGCAGCACGCTGGTCTTGCTGGTGACGTGCCGTCCGTCCAGGTCGTACGTCCCGCCGGAGAGGCCGTCCGGCCCGTATGAGCCGATGCGGGTGAGGTCCAGCCACTCGGACTGGCCCTTGGCGTCGAACTGTGCTCACTGGTTGCGCAGGGCGGGAACGCCGTCGGACCAGATCTCCCAGACGGGGCGGGCGGCCAGGGTGGGGCGGTCGTCCCCGGGGTCGGAGAGGGTGACGTCGATCAGGATTCCGCCGAGGACGGACGGCCGTGCCTCGACGATGTGCAGGTTGAGGCGGTGCCTGGTCATCGTTCGGCCATAGCGGTCGAGGCGCCAGAGCGCGATCGAATCACCCGTCTGCGGAAGGGGACGGCGCAGCAGAGCCAGCAGCGGTTCGGCGGGTTCGCAGCCGATCAGGTGCACGGGCTCGCTCGGCCGCCGGGGGCGCGAGGTGAACAGGCCGGCGATGGAGCGGCAGCTGCCCGAAGGACCGTTCTCCAACAGCGATGGGAGCCACAGGTCGAACCGAGGGCTCGCAGGCAGCTGCTTGCTGCCCCAGAAGTCGTCCTCCCTGACGCCGGTGCCTACGACGATGTCCACACGCTCGGGATCGCCGGGCGTGGGCCACTGGGCCAAGACGGCCGTGTCCTCCAGGTCCCAGATTCGGAACGGCCCGCCGTTCGAGGGGTCCGTGGGCTCGATCGAGAGCGTCCCGTTCCCCAGCAGCCGCACAGGCTGAGCGCTGTTTGTAACGGCCTGGGCCAGCAGGCTCTCACGCGGGCAGCCGCGAAGCGTCAGAACCTCTCGCGACAGCGGAGGCGGGTCCACGAACAGACCCTCGACCTCCGCGCACCGCCCCCACAACACGCCCTCCTCCTCATCTCCGATATCTTCCCGCACCAGGAGATACCGGACTGGGAAGTCCCGCTTCCACCCCACATGTTCCTCAGACCGCACGCTTCTCCCCTGTCACCAGGCTGTCTTGGCGCGCCAACCCTACGGCTCGCTGACACCGAAGCCCTCCGAATATCGCGTGCTTGGAATGACGCTCCCTGCCAGTCGGCGCGGATGAGTGGGACACCAAGACCCGCAAGGCCTTCGCCAACGACCTCACCGACCCGCAGCTCGTCGCCGTCTCCGCGGTGAGCAACCGCTCCAAGGACGACAAGGGCCCGGACGCCTGGCGACCTCCGCTGCGCTCCTACTGGTGCACCTACTCCCGCGCCTGGATCCACGTGAAGAGTCTCTACCACCTCAACCTCACATCGACGGACGAGCAGACCGCGCTGGCCGACATGCTCGACACCTGCGACCAGTGACCGGACCCGCAGCCGTGCCGGAGCGGTACGAAGCACGCGTGACCGCCGGGCCGGCGGGGTGATGACCGACGAGGCCGGCTGCGTCACCGGTGACCTCACCATCGTCACCACCACCTTCCCGAACTGGCAGGCCTGGGTCGCGGTCCAGTACACCGGCGCCGACGAGTGGTACACCCTCACCGGCACCCTCGTACCCCTGGCCGACGGCTACCACCTCGCCGAGTACCACCAGCACGTCCTCGACGCCGTCCGCACCGGCGGCGAAGCCGCCGCCCCGCCTGCGGTCCAGGGCCCTGACCTCGGACGCGGTCGCCTTGGAGGCCCGCAATGCAGCACAGGCCAAGGACGAGCCGGCCGTCCCTGCACCGCGGCCGTCTGCCGGGCCGGAAAGGGCCGCGTGAGGTGTTCTGACGGTCAATGCGTCGGTCACCGCGGTGGTGGCCGGCGCTTCGCACGTGCCGTTGCAGTGTGGGTGCCTGGGTCACCGGGACCAGGGACCGGGCCCGGCCGAGGACTGTCCCCATCCCGTGCCCGGGCCGGTGGTCCAGGGCGAGTCGAGGGTGACAGGGCTACGGTCGTCGTCGCCGGGCCGGGTGAGGCCGGTGGTGTCGTGGCCCCAGGCGGTCAGAGCGTCAAGGGCCTGCCGGCGCCACCACCGCGTGTCGCAGGCGAGCAGGAGGCGGCGGGCCCGCCCGGCCAGGCCATCGCGGTGCCCGGTCAGGCCCGGATGCTCGGCGAACACCAGGGCGGCCGACAGTGCCGACTGTACGACAGCGGTGTCCGGATCGTCGAGGTACGGCGTGACGGCCTGGAACAGCAGCGGCCGCAGTGCCCGTGCCGCCGCCATCACCGGGGTGTAGCCCCGTCCGCGAACACCCCGCCGAGGCGGTGCTGGAGATGTGCCGGGCATGGTTCGTCGAAGTCGTGGGCCACGTCCGCCAGCCAGCCCAGCAGCAGGGCGCACACCCCGTCCGCCGGCCCCGGATGCTGCTCCGCCCGGTGTCCCAGGACTGCGGCCACGCACAGCGCCGCCGGCACAGTCGCCTCGTAGATCGTGTTCTGGTGCCGCAGACCGAGGCCAGCGAGCACGTGCTCGGCCTCCTCCGCGGTCAGGTCGTCGCCGAGCAGCCAGCCCAGCGCACCCGGTACCTCCCGGCCGGGCCCGAACCCGGTGTCCAGCAGCGACCAGTCCGTGTCCCGCAGCACGGCCCACGGGTCCGGCAGGACATCGGGCAGCGGCACTGGAAAGCCCGTGTGCAGGCCGGGAGTCGTCACCTGCCGCACCCTAGGACTCGCCACCGACACGCCCTTGGTAGGTTCTGCGCGTGACAGCCACCGACGACCGGCATTTCCCCTCCCCACTGGCCGCCGCGCTCGCGGTACCGTTCGACTACGACGGCGGCGAGAGCATCGAGTTCGAACCCTTCGACGCCTTCCTCTCCGCGGAGGACACCACCGACTGGTTCCGTGCCTGGACCGGCAACGACGAGCTGGCCGGCGACGCTTTCCGGGTTTTCGGCCAGGACGGCACTGGCGGCTACGCGGCGTTCTGGCTGGTTCGCCCCGACCGTGCGCCCGCCGACCAGCCGGTCGTCTTCCTGGGATCGGAAGGGGAGACCGGCGTCGTCGCCTCCGACCTGGCCGACTTCCTGTGGGTTCTCGCCGCCGGCCTCGGCCCCTTCGAGGCAACCACCGACCGCGACACCGGCCGGACCCCGCACCCCAGCCCGCAGCGGACCGCCATCGCCGAACGGTTCGCCCCGCACCGCCGGCGCCCGGCCGAAGCCATCACCGAACAGGCAGGCAGAGAGTTCCCCGACTTCGACGACACCGTTCCGCTAGCCTGCCGTCCATGACCAAGGGCGGCGTGGCAGGCCGGATAGGCCGCATAGCGGGGGACAACGGGCCGGAGCGCGTGCTGATTGCCGCCAGTTTCGTCAACCGTGTCGGTAATGGTCTGTTCAACGCGGCGTCGGCGCTCTATTTCACCTTGGTCGTGGGCCTGCCCGCGGTGCAGGTCGGCGCCGCGCTCACCATTGCCGGAGTGATCGGCCTGTGTGCGGGGATACCAGGCGGGCATCTCGCCGACCGGCGAGGAGCGCGCACGATCATGATGTTGGCCCTCATGGTCCAGGCGGTGTCGATGGCGGCCCTCGTCCTCGTCGAGAGCTGGGCCGCGCTCACGGTCATCGCGACGGTCGACCAGATCGCCGCGGCGGCCGGCGGGGCAGCGTGGGGCGCGCTGGTGGTCAGAGTCGGGGGTGAGCGCCCGGCCCTCTTCCGTGCCAAGCTGCGTACGTTCGTCAACCTGGGCGTCGTCCTGGGAACGGTGGGTGCGGGGCTGGCGCTGGCCGCGAACACCCGCAGCGCCTATGTCACGCTGATCCTCGGCAACGCGGCGAGCTTCGCCCTGTGCGCGGTGCTTCTGTTCCTGCTGCCCCGCTATCCGATACTGGCAGCGCCGCCGCGGCAGCGGCGCTGGCTGGTCTTCGCGGATCGTCCCTTCCTGGCGTTCACCGCCCTCTACGGGGCCATGGGACTGCAGTATCCGGTGGTCTCGCTGCTCCTGCCGATCTGGATCTCTGAGCACACCGAAACGCCACGCTGGACGGTGGCCGCGCTGTTCGCCGTCAACTCTCTCTTCTGCGTGCTGATGCAGACCAGGATCGGCTCGCGTATCGAGACCCCGTACGACGGCGGCAGGGCGTTTCGCACTGCGGGGCTGCTCTTCCTCGTCAGCTGTCCGATGATGGCGCTGGCGGCGTACGCCCCAGTCTGGGCCGCGGTAGGACTGGTCCTGGCGGCGATCTTCGTCCATAGCCTGGGAGAGGTCTGGGAGTCCTCGGCGTGCTTCGCCCTGGGTTTCGGTCTTGCCCCCGACCATGCCCAGGGCCAGTACCAAGGTGTCCTCGGGCTCGGCTTCAGCGCGGGCCAGGCTCTCGCCCCCGCGATCCTCACCACGGTGGTGCTCGGACTCGGCACGGCGGGTTGGCTGCTGCTGGCGTTGTTCTTCGCGGCACTGGGCGCTGTCGGCCCGTCTCTTGCCCGCTGGGGCATGCGTACCCGGCCGCAGCCAGGCGTTGCCGCAGAAGTGACGGGATAACCAGCGAGTAGGTGTCAGGAGCCTTCTTCCTCGTCGTTCACGTCCAGCTCCGGCGCGTCCGGGTCGCGCAGCGGGCGCAGGGCGCCGGCGACCGGTGTCGCCGCACTTGCTCTGCCACCAGCACAGCTTGGCGGGCCCGCACTGTCCGGGACAGCATCGGAACGGTGCGTCTACGGGAGACACTCCCGCCGACTTCGTGAAAGCAGCGGCACATCCGTTGCGTACCTGATTGGCTTGGCGGGCATACTCATGGCAGGCAGATGAGGGGGACGCGTGGGTGGCGTGTGGCTGTCGGTGGCGAGCGACGACCCGGTCGAGGAAGCCGCGGAGCTCGCGGACTGGTTGCGGCACGAACCGGAACTGCGGGGGCGAGTCGCATTCGCCGAAGCCGCGCCCGAGCCGGGTGAGTTGGGGGCGATAACCGACACGCTGGTCGTTGCCGTGGGCAGCGGAGGGGCGTTGACGGTGCTGGCCGCAGCGCTACGAACGTATCTGTCTCAGCCGCGCAAGGCGGACATCCGGATCGAGGCACGGGTCGATGACCGCAGTGTGACGGTGACAGCCGAACACGTAGCCGACGTTGAGGCTTTGCTCCACGAGACCCTTCGGCACCTAGATGGTCCTCGGTAGTCGGGATGAGCGCTGCGCCTCGTGAGTCGTCGCCTGTGCGAGAAGTGCTTTCGCGATATGCCTCGGCAGACTCGGGCGAGGCTCGCGCGGTCGACCCCCGTCGGTCCCGAATCGTGCTGGTCGGCGCGGCCACCTATGACGATCCACGGCTCACAAACGTGCCGGCGGTCGCCAACAACCTCGCCGATCTGCGGGAGGTGCTGCTCGACCCGCGGTTGGGTGGTTTCGATCCTGCGTTCTGCTGGACCGCGCCCCCTACGGCCGGCATCGCCAAGGTCGGCGACCTGCTGGGACAGGCCGCTGCGGAGGCCGAGGAACTGCTGCTCTTCTACTACAGTGGCCACGGATTGCTCGAACCGCGCCGTCGCGAGCTCTACTTGAGCCTGTCGGCCACCCGGCCGGACCGACCGCAGTTCACCGCCTTGCCGTTCGAGGCGGTACGCAATGTCTTTCTGGACAGCAGGGCGGCCGTTCGCGCGGTGATCCTGGACAGCTGCTTCAGCGGGCGAGCGATCGGCGCGACCCTGGCCGAGGACGCGGACACCATCCTGGGCCAGCTCCAGGCAGCCGGGACGTACACCCTGGCCTCGGCCCCGGGAAGCCGAACGGCTCTGGTCCTCCCCGGAGAGCGGCACACAGCATTCACCGAGCGACTGCTGCGACTGATGCACACCGGTACTACGCAAGCCGGAGCCATGCTCAGCCTCGGTGATATCTACCGGCATCTGCAGGCCCAGCTCCAGGCCGAAGGGTTGCCGGCACCGCAGCAATGCGGCACCGAAACGGCTGACCTGCTGGGCCTGGTCCGCAATCGGCATCCTGACCGAAGGCACGCCGCAGCGCCTGCGGCCCTCACAGAACCGACAACCCTTCACCTGGCCCACACCGCCCGGTCGGACGGCTCGCAGACCCCAAGCGGTCGCAATTACTTTCGAATCAACGTCTACCTCACGAGCTTCGAGGCCGCCGAACTCGATCGCGTCACCAAGGTCGTCTACCACCTGCACCCGACATTCCCCGATCCGGACCGCGCGGTAACCGACCGGTCGAGCAACTTCGCGCTGGTGGTGCGCGCCTGGGGGGAATTCAACCTCACAGCCGACGTCTATCTGGCAGGCCGCCGCGCGCCCATCCGGCTTGAACGCTTCCTCAACATCTGACCGTCAGGAGCTCGTCAGGATGACCAGCCGCGGTCGACCGCTCCTTCGACGCACTCGCCGTGTCCCGGTCGACGGCATACCGGCTGCTGGACCTGGCGGCCGTCGCCAAGGCGATCGAGGACGTCGTCGGCCGCCAAGCCGGGCCGGGGCTGTCCCACGGCGTGGGACAGCCCCCTGGTGCTGCCCGTGCGGGCGGTCGTCGAGATCCGCGGGCGCCTGGCGGAGCTCGCGGACCTGGTCGGCGAACACCTGGCGCAGGCCCGCGCCGACGCCGGCGGCCGACAGCTGGATCCGGGCCGGATCGGGGCCGCGGTCGCGGCGGCCGTCGCCGAGCTGCGCGGGCGGCCAGACGCCCCGGCCGCCGAGCTGGAGAGCGCACCGGGCCCGGACGGGTATCCGGTCGAGGCATGGCGGGCGCTGGTGGCCCGCGGGCACGGCCTGGCGCGGCAACGGCTGGCCGCGCACCGCGAGCTCGGGCTGCTCGCCCTACGGGTGGTACCCGGGTACATCGCCGAGCGGGACGCCGAAGACGTCCTGCACATCCTTGGCGAGGAGATCGGCAGCAACGCGGAGAAGCTGCGCTCCTGTCGCCGGTTCGTCCTCACCGGCGACGCGCGGGCCATCGACTGGTTCTGACGAACCCGCAGGTCAACGGGGGCGGCTTGTCTGGTGAGGTCTCGTTTTTTGAAGTAGCAAGTTCTGCCTGCCTGACTACCCTGCGTGCATAGGCGTTGTAGTAGCGTCCCGGTGCTGGGGCGAAGAGCCGCGGACACCCGCTCAGGGCAGCGGCACGACGTGAAGGCAGGTGTGGTGGCCGGGCCCCGGTAGCGCGGTGAGCGGCCTCGCTGCCTCTCCTTCGATCGCCACGCGGAAGGTGCCCGCCTCATCCGCGTACACCGGCACCCCTGCGGCGGTCAGCTCTCCGGTGGGGTGGACGACGACGACCTCGGGCGGTCCGTGCCGACCGGGGGTTCCGCGCAGGGTGACCGCGTAGCGCTGGGGTCTGTCCATCGGTCGCTTCACTTCATCCGGTGCCGGCCAGGGCGGCGCGGACGCTGTCGTGGACGGTGAGCACCTCGTCAGCACCGATGATCTCCAGCAGTCGGCGGGTCTGGGAGGTGGGCGCGGCCAGCACGAGCGGAATGCCGGCGGCGCGGGCGGCGATCCGGGTCTTGAGGAGCACGTTGAGGCAGGTGGAGTCACAGAAGCTCAGGCCGGCGAGGTCGACGACCAGCCGGGGCGGGCGCTCGGCCACGGCACGCTCAAGCACGCTCTCCAGCCGCTGGCGCTGGTCGTGGTCGACTTCGCCGTGCAGGTGGAGGACCTGGGCGGTGCCTCGGATGGTCGTGGTGGTGATCCGCAGCAGTGGCGCGGGGACACCGGTGTTCTCGAAGCGTGTGCCGTGCCGGGGGGACATGGGGGCTCCCTTCCGGCCGGGGAAAGGTGTCCGTACACGAGCCTGTCCCAGGCCGGTGGCCTCGTCCAAGAAGGCCGCGCCTGCCGAAAGCGAAGGCCCGGCCCGGCGTTGGTCCCGCGTACGCGGGCCGGATCCTGCTTCAGGCGACGGCGGCCAGGTCCGCGCGGCCGAACAGCAGAGCGTAGCCGCGGGGCAGGTGGGCGAGGAGGCGGTCGGTGAGGCGGTCGTCGGTGAGGGTGGCCAGGACGGAGGAGGCGTCCCAACGGGCGGCGGTGAGGCTGGTGCCCAGGGTGTGGGCGAGGGTTTCGACGAAGGCGGGGGCGGCGACGGGGTGGGGCAGGGGGATCTGGGCGGCGAAGACGGCGCGGGCCCGCTCGGGCAGGGCGGCGGCGAGGTCGCAGCGTTCGTCGCCGGTGAGCTGGGAGCCGAGGAGGGCCAGGACGGCATCCAGGACGCGTTCGGCTTCCTCGTCGCTGGGGTAGCGGCCGCTGGTGCGGACCTGCTGGAGGAGGCGGCGGTAGCGGGTCATGGCGGGCGGCCTTCCGAGGTGGGGCCGCGATCGACGCGGCAGCGCGGGCAGGGGTACGGCGGGGGTCAGGGGCGGTGGCCGGCCCGGGGGCGGCCGAAGAGGAGGTCGTAGCCGGGCGGGAGCTGGAACAGGATGCGGTCCATGAGCTGGTCGCCGGCGGCGTCGGCGACGGTGGACAGGACGGCGCCGATGTCCCACAGGGCGGTGGTCTCGGTGGCGCCCTCGATCCAGGCCGCGGTGGCGCGCACGAACCGCTCGGGATCGAGCGGTTCGGCGGCCTCAAGGGGATTGAGCAGGATCAGGGCCATGGCCTCGGGCAGGCAGGCGGCCAGGTCCGCGCGGACCTGGCCCACCAGGTGGGCGCCGAGCAGGGCCAGCACGACGCGGGCCGCGCGCTCGGCCTCCTCGGACGTGTCGTACTCGGCGCGTTCCTGGACCGTGTCCAGGAACGCCTCCCATCGAAGCGTCACCGCGGGTCCTCCTTCCGAGCGAGGAGCGGACCGGGCCCGGCCGTCGCCTGAGCGGTGCGGTCAGAGGGCCGTGGCCAGGCGGCGGGTCAGGCCGGTAACGGAGCAGCCTGGCGACGGGGTGGGCGATCCCGTGCAGGACCAGGCGGGAGCCGGTTCGGTCGGCCAGGTTGCGGGCATGGACGAGGGCGCCCAGGCCCGCGCAGTCCATGAACGTCACCTCCGACAGGTCGAGCACCACCTCGCGGTGCTCGGCCAGCGCGCGGGCCAGCTTCCGGCGCAGGTGCGGGCCGGTGGCGAGGTCGATCTCGCCGCGCGCCCGCACCGTGAACGCAACCGGGCCCTGGTCCTGCATGGGGCTGCTCGCTGTCCGGCCGGCGCGCGCGTGGCGGGTGGGATCGGGGGTGACGGTGGCGGGGGTGTCCCGCGCCGCCCCGTCGGGGGGATGTTCGGGGCGGTGCGGGACGGCATCGGGGGCGGGTCAGGCCTGGATCTGCTTGCGGCTTCCGCTGTGGCCGACCGTGACCTTGCGGGGCTTGGCCTTCTCCGCGACCGGGATCTTGAGGGTCAGCACGCCCGCGTCGTAGTCGGCGGTGATGCCCTCGGGGTCGAGGGTGTCGGAGAGCATGACCTGGCGAGAGAAGACGCCGAGCGGGCGTTCGGACAGCTCCCACTTCACGTCCTCGCCCTGGTGGCGCGGCCGGCGCTCGGCCTTGACGGTCAGCATGTTCCGCTCGACGTCGATGTCGATCGCCTCCGGGTCCACCCCGGGCAGGTCGAAGCAGATCACGTACTCCTCGCCCGCGCGGTACGCGTCCAGCGGCATCGGCGTGGGACGCGACCACGTGCCGCTCGTACCGAAGAACTGCTGGCTCAGACGGTCCAGCTCGCGGAACGGGTCGGTGCGCAACAGCATCGCGAAACACCTCCAAGTGGGATCAAAGAGTGCCAGTGCGCTTTCACCTGACACCGTTCTAACACGTCATCCACCCGATGACAAACCCAATTCGTCATCGGTAGAGTGACAACATGCGTGAGAAGCCACCGAAGCCCGCCACCAAGCCGAAGACGCCCGTCGAACCGGCCTCCTTCCTCGCCGCCGCCGCGGCCCTGGCCGCCATCGACCATGCCGTCCGCACCGCCCAAACCCCCGACAACACCCCGCCCGGCACCTCCAGGCCCGAGGAAACCGGCCCCGCACAGGCCCTGGCCGCCCTCGTACTGCTGCGCGACCTACGCACCCAGCTCGCCGGCTGGGAAGCCGGACTGGTCGAGAACGCCCGCAACGCCGGCGCCACCTGGGCCGACCTCGCCCACCCCATGGGCGTCGCCAGCCGCCAAGCCGCCGAGAACCGCTACCTGCGCCTACGCCCCGCCGGAACCACCCACCGGACCGCCGGGACCGGCGCGGAACGCGTCAAGGCCGTCCGCGACCGCCGCGCCGCCGAACGCACCGTCGCCGCCTGGGCCCGCGACAACGCCGCCGACCTGCGCGTCCTCGCCGCCCAGATCACCGCCGTGACCGATCTGGCAGCCGATGCCCGCCCCGCCCAGGCCGCCCTCACCGCCGCCCTCGGCACCCCCGACCCCGCCGACCTCATAGAACCCCTCACCGCCATCCGCCCCTACCTCGGCACCGGCCAACGCAACCTCGCCACCCGCCTCGACGCCCTCACCCACCACACCACCCAACTCCGCAATGACAGCAACCGACGCCGCGCCTGACCCCGTCACCGCCACCGAGAAGCGCTGGCAGCACCTCCTGGACCGAATCCACCACCTCGAAGCACGAGTCGCCGCCACCGCGAGCACCGCGACCGCCGCCCTCGACACCCACCTCGCCCGCCTCGACGCCCTGCGCCACCACCTCGCCCACCCCACCTGGCCACTACCCACCCCCGACCCGGGCACCCCCCGGGCCACACCACCGCACTACCCGCCGGCCTGACATGACCGGAAGCCACCCCGCAATCCGCAACCGCCTGCACCGTCAAGCCCGCCCGGTGTCTCACCGACGCGAGGAGGCTGGTGCCGGCGGAGACCGCGGCGTGCATCGCCCGGCAGCCCGAGGCCGACGCCCTGCCCACCCGCGTCCCACTGGCCCTGCCAGCGGGCGCTCTGCTGGACCCGATAGATCGCGACCGAATAGGCGTTCACCGGCCCGATGGCCCTCGCCCGGCGCATGGTAGCCAAGGACTTGGGCAGGGCGAGGGCCTCGCGGACCTTCCGCAGCTTGACCGGGCCGAGCCTTCGGGCCAGCCGCCGGAAGATCGGGGTGTCCCACCCGTGCCACACCCCGACCTGGTCCTGCCGGTGCGCGCGGTCGTCTACCTCAAAGGCCGCACCGCGGTTCACCGACCTGATCGCCGAGCGTTTCACCGATGCCCACCAGGACGCTGACGGCGCTGGGTTTGTTGAAACCCGACCACGGCCTCGGTGGCCACCAGTACAGCCGTCGGCAAGCCGCGCACCGAAGCCGCACCGGCCTCAGACTCGAAGGAGGGACCAAAACGGCGAAAGGACCCGGTGCGCGATGGCGGAGGAACCGGGGGCCGCACTGGGCCTCTTTCTGGAACGGTCGCACACTGCGGCCCCGCTGCAGGTGCCGCAGTTGGTCGACGAGGCGGCCCGCCTGCTGGGGATGGAGTCGGCGACCGTCTACCTGGCGGACATGCAGGAAGACCAGCTGGTGCCCCTGCCCAGCCCTGGTGAGGACGGCGAGGCGGGGGCACTGGCGATCGAGGGGACGGTGGCCGGGTGGGCGTACCGGACGATGTCGCTGCGGCTGTCGCACCGCCGGCCACTGGCGGTGTGGCTGCCGCTGGTCGACGGCATCGCGCGGATCGGCGTCCTGCAGATCGTCGCCGACCGGATCACGCCCGCGATGCTGGACGGCGCCACGCAGCTGGCCGCGGTGACCGCGCTGACCGTCGTCTCCAAGAGCGGGTTCAGCGACGTGTTCAGCCGCGCCGCCCGCCGGCGTCCGATGACCACCGCGGCAGAGATGGTGTGGGCGTTCCTGCCGCCGCTCACGCTGGGCACCGACCGGGTCACCTCCACGGCCGCGCTGGAGCCCGCTTACGAGATCGGCGGGGACGCCTTCGATCACGGTCTGGACGACGGGCGCTTGCACCTGTCCGTGGTCGACGCCATGGGGCACGACCTGGCGGCGGGGCTGGCCTCCGCCGTCGCGCTGGCCGGCTGCCGCTCCACCCGCCGCGCGGGCGGAACCCTCACCGACATCACCGACCGGATCGACGAGGACTTGCACCGCTGGCAGCCCGGCGGACTGCTCACCGGCGTCTTCGCGGACCTGGACCTTGGCACCGGACAGTTGGCCTGGATCAACGCCGGCCACCCACCGCCGCTGCTGATCCGCGCCCACCACGTCGTGCCGGGGGCCTTGGAAGCCTCCGGCGAACTCCCGCTCGGACTCGGCCCCGACTACGAGCACTCCCGCACCGTGCACGAGACCCAGCTGGAACCCGGCGACCGTGTCCTGATCCACACCGACGGCGTCACCGAAGCCCGCTCGGCCACCGGTCGGCAGTTCGGCGAAGACCAGCTCATCGACTTCGTCACCCGCGCGCTCGCCGCCGGCGAGCCCGCCCCCGAAGCCCTGCGCCGCCTCATCCACGCCATCCTCGACCACCACCACGGCCAGTTGCAGGACGACGCAACCATCGTCCTGGCCGAATGGCACCCCGAAACCGGCGACACCCGACTGTGACGCTTTCGCCCCCGACTCGTTGCAGACAGCGGTCCCTGAACAGGCTCAAGTCCCTTGCCGCTGCCGGCCAGCCCGACCCTTCGTGATCAACATGCCCGCGCCTGTCGAGCCCACGGACGACTTCCGCTTGCGCCGGACGTTTATCCGGGCTGGCCGAGACCTGCGCCCGGCGCCGTCGCTCCGCCGGGCTCTGGAGAAGGTCGCCCTGGCACAGGGCAACGGCCGCCCGTCAGGATCGATACTGGCAGGACATCGGCCTGGAACCGTGGACGACCCAGTAACGGACCCCTGTCTCGCGGTCGCCAGGCGAGAGAGCGGCTCTCCACCCATCCTGGAAAGGAAGTGGCGGAGGGAGCGGTGATGCAGATCGTTGTGGACCTCACGCGCTGCCAGGGCTATGCACAGTGCGTGTTCCTCGCACCGGAGGTGTTCCAGCTGCACGGGGAGGAGGGGCTGCTGTACGCCCCAACCGTCCCCGACGATCAGCTGGAGCGCGTACGCCAGGCCGCGGCGGCATGCCCGGTCCAGGCCATCCTCCTCGGCAAGGAGGTGAGCGCCGGTGGCCGATGACCTTCGAGACGGCCGGATCGTCATCGTCGGTGCGTCGCTGGCCGGGCTGCGGGCCGCCGAGACGCTGCGCGAGGAGGGCTTCACCGGCTCACTGACCGTGGTGGGGGACGAGCCCTATCCGCCCTACGACCGGCCGCCGCTATCCAAGCAGGTGCTGCTCGGTCAAGTGGCGGCGAGTACCACCGGGCTACCCATGCGCCGGGACCCGGACGCCGACTGGCGGCTCGGGGTGCGCGCCAGCGGCCTGGACCCCGTCAGGAAACGGGTGATGCTGGCCGACGGCGAGTCGCTGCTCTACGACCGGCTGCTGATCACCACCGGCACCCGGGCGCGGCCATGGCCCAACCCGGAGGAGGCCGCCCTGGACGGGGTCTTCACCCTGCGTACCCGCGACGACGCCGCGGGTGTGGCCGAACGTCTGGCCGCCGGCCCGCAGCGGGTACTGGTGATCGGCGGCGGCTTCACCGGCTCGGAGATCGCCTCAGCCTGCCGGGAACGGGGCATCGAGGTCACACTCACCGAACGCGGCCCCGCCCCCCTGGTAGGCGCGCTCGGCGGCACGCTGTCGAAGCTCGCGGCCGCCATGCACCGCAACCACGGCGTGGACCTGCGATGCGGAGTGACCGTCACCGCCCTGCGCGGAGACCGGGGCCGGTTCACCGGTGCGGACCTGTCCGACGGCAGCCACGTGGAGGCGGACGTGTGCGTCGCGGCCCTGGGGGCGATCCGCAACGTCGAATGGCTGGCGGACTCCGGGCTGGCGGCGGGCCCGCGCGGGATCGCCTGCGACGCCGGGTGCCGGGCCTTCGACATGTACGGCATCGTCACCGACGACGTCTTCGTGGCCGGCGACGTCTCCCGCTTCCCCCAACCGCTGTTCGGTTACCAGATGCTCTCCCTGGAACACTGGGGCAACGCGGTCGCTCAGGCCGAGGTGGCGGCCCACAACATGGTCAGTCCCGGGCCGCTGCGGCGCCCGCACCTCACCCTCCCCACGTTCTGGTCGACCCAGTTCGGGCTCAACATCAAGTCGGTGGGCGTGCCCACCTACTCCGACCACGTGGTCATCGCCCAGGGCTCGCTGGAGGAGCGCCGGCTGGCGGTGGTCTACGGCTACCAGGGGCGGGTCACCGCCGCGGTCACCGTCAACATGGCCAAGTCACTCGACTACTACACGCACCTGATCGAGACCGCCGCCCCCTTCCCGCCCACGCCCGGCGCCTCCGACCGCCCGCTCGCGGCCGAAATCCCGATTCCCTCCGACGTGCCGGACCCCAAAGGGCTCTCCCACGGCCCCACCGTCGCGCTCACCGGCCACCTGCCGTACCGCCGGCTGATCGTGGTGCAGTAGTCACCGGCTGACCGTTCCACCGTCCCCGAGGAGCCCCACATGACCGCCGACACCCTCCTGGAACGGATCACCGACTACGCCAACCGCCCCAACCCCTACTAGGGCTTTGTTAGGTGCGGTGGTGTGGTTCGGGTGCTGGTGCGGGTTGGCCGCATATCGAGCAGGCGCCGGTCCAGGTGGCCAGGAGGGCCTGGAGTTCGCGGAGGACCGCGTAGAGGGTCAGGCCGGCGCAGGGACTTTTGGGTCGATCCTGAGCATGGTGCAGAACGCCTGGGCGAGGGAGGCGAGGGTGACGTGGCGGTGCCAGCCGGGAAAGTTGCGGCCTTCGAAGTGGTCCAGGCCCAGGCCGTCCTTGAGCTCGCGGTAGTCGTGCCCGACACGCCAGCGGATCTTGGCGATGCGGACCAGTTCACGCAGCGGGGTGTCGGCGGGGAGGGTGGAAAGCCAGTAGTCGGTGGGCTGGGCGGCGCCGGGCGGCCACTGGGCCAGCAGCCAGCACTCGGGCAGGGAGCCGTCGGCGGCGCGGCGGATCTGCCGGTTGGCCGGTCGCACTCGCAGCGCCAGGAACCGGGAGCGCATCTCGGCACGGGGGTTGTGCTTGGTGGTCTTGCTTCCCTGCCGCCAGGTCACCGTTCGCGTCGCCGATCTCCCCGCGTCCAGGGCGAGTTGGCGCAGGGTGGTGTGCGGCTCCGGGTAAGCCGGTCCGGGTGGGCGGCCCTGGCCGCTGTAGGGCGGGCGCTCGGGGACCACGTCGCCCGGGTAGGCGGTGGTGGTGCCCTTCACCGCAACGGCGT
>NZ_JBIWNZ010000059.1:0-21770 GCF_044767505.1 Kitasatospora sp. NPDC101235 | reverse complement strand
GTGTCCACCGCACCGCAGGCATAGCGCGTACCGGCCGATTCACGCCACAACAGCGCATCCGTAGGAGTCAGGGCGCCGCCTTCGGCTGGAGGCTGCGGCCGCCCGGTCGGCCGAGACGGACAGCGGCTGGCCCGCCTGCCTGGGCCACGACCAGATCACTGAGCCCCGGTGGGCGGCCTGCCGGTCTACGTATCCGGCCACCCCTACGCCATACTGCGCCCGACCATCGCCAGCACGAACTGGGCTGAGCTGACCGGACTGGTGGTGCTCACCGCCGGCGACGCCGAGCGGCGGGCGGTCGTCGACCAGGCTCCGGCCCTTACCCGGGTCGTCGACCTGTTGGCGTGGCTCTCCGGCAGAACCGAGCAGTGAGGTGGGCCAGGATCGGCCCCGGCGTGCCACTGGGCCCTGTCACTGATCAAGATCAAGTGGCAGAAACCTGCTGCAACGCCGCTGCGTCTAGCGTGATGAGCGGGATGCAAGTCCGTTTTCCATGATTGATATCTCGGTGTGGAGGGTGTACCTCTGCACGGTTTCAGGGTGCTTGCCGGTGTTCTTGACGTACGTGCTGGCGCTCTTGAGGCTGCGGGCCTTGAGCCGCTGGCGTCTGTGTGCCGGCAGGAGGTTGTCCAGCAACGCAAGGCCGATCGCGCCGACCAGGACCCTGATCAGCGACCGGCAGTACTACGGCCGCGCCTTCGAACACGAACTCGCCGACTGGGGAGTCCGACTGCTGCGGCCGGCCCGCAAGGGCGAGCCCTTGCGGGCCGGATCCGCCCTGTTCAAACCGCTGCGGCAGATCATCGAGTCCGTCAACCAGACCTTCAACGCCCAGCTCGACCTCGAACGCCTAGGCGGGGGCGCGGTGGGCGTCGAGCCGACGCCGCCCGGCCGCGCCCGCGGCGCGCCAGTCGGCCCAGCGGCCCCCCGACACGGCCGCCAGCAGGTCGAAGACCTCACCGACCTGGTCGACCGCGACGGCCAGGGCGCACAACCGGTCCACCAGCGCCGGATCCGGGACGCCGCCGGCGGCCGTGGTGTGCAGGGCCCGCACCAGGGTGACGGTGGCCGCGACGCGTTCGGGGCCGGACAGCTCCCCGGCGAGCAGCCCGTCGAGCGCCTGCGCGTCCGCGGGGAGTACGGCGACGCTCAGCAGGGGGCCCAGTGCGGCGGCGTCCGGGGCGGGCATCCGGTCCAGGCACCGCTGCCGCCGCCCGGCGTCGAGGCGGGCGAGGGCGCTCAGTACGGCCCACCGCTCGTCGTCCGGGCGCCGGGCGTCCGGCGCGGTGGGGACGGGCAGGGGCCCGGGTCCCGCGCCGAGCAGCTCCGCGGCCAGCGCCAGGTTGACACCGCTGCGCTCGTCGTCCGGGACGGTGCCGGTTTCGAAGGCGGCCAGCTCGGCCCAGCGCCCGGCCAGGATCAGCGCCACGGGCCGGCCGCCCGAGTTCGGCAGGGCCAGGGTCAGTCCGAGGAGGTGCCCGGCGGCCTCCAGGTCCGGGGTGGCCCGCAGCAGTTCGTCCCGCACCCGCCCCGAGAAGTAGGGCGCGAGGCTTCCGTAGGTGTGCCCGGCCGGGAATCCGTACGCGTGGGGGCTGCGCAGACGCAGATGGGCGTCCTGGAAGTCCGTGGGGTCGAGCCGGTCGCAGGCCCGTTCGGCCGCGGCCCGCCGTACGCGGCGGCACAGCACGGCGATCGTCAGATCGAGGAAGTCCCCCGAGTCATCCGGACCGGGTCCGGCACGAACCTCCGGCTCGGGTGACCGGAGTCGCCAGGGCCCGTCCGCCCCTTCCCGTCCGCCGGGCGACGAACCGTACCGCACGTCCAAGAAGTGATCCGGCCGGCGAAGGGAGTGCCTTCGCCGACCGGATCACCTCAGTGGTCAGTGCTCAGTGCTCAGTGCTCAGTGCGGACGCGGTCAGAAGATGAGCTTCCAGCCGTCGATGCGGCCCGAGTCGCCGCGGTACATGTCCTGCACCCGGAGCCGCCAGGTGCCGTTGGCGAGCTGGGTGGAGGCGTCCACCGTGTAGGTCTCGATGACGTTGGCGGCCGCGTCGCCGATGTTGCTCTTCTTCAGCCGGTACACGGTGCCGTCCGGGCCGACCAGGTCGATGGCCAGGTCACCGCGCCAGGTGTGCTTGATGTCCACGCCGACCCTGAGGTCGCTCGGTGCCCGGCCCTGGATCCGGTCGACGACGACGTCCGAGAAGATCGCCGGGCCCCCGTCCGGGATCGGCATGGGGGTGGTGTTCGCGAAGATGCCCGGGGAGACCTTCCAGGTGAACGTCGTCGAGGTGCTGCTGTGGTGGGAAGCCTTGGCGGTGACGGTGACCGTGTAGGTGGCGGGAACGGTCGGGGTGCCGGTGATGCGGCCGGTGACCGGGTGGAGCTTCACGCCCTCGGGGAGGCCGGTCGCGTGGTAGGTGACGGCGCCGGGGTTGAAGTTGGCGGCCTCGATCTGGAGCTCGGCGGGGGCGCCGACCTCGGTGACCTGGCTGCCGACGGGGTCCAGCAGGAGGCCGTCGACGACGCGCGGGCCGACGTTGATGGCTGCCCAGGCGTTGGCGGTGTTCATGTAGGTCGCGCTGGTCCGCCCGTACAGGTCGGCAGCGGCCTGGAGGGTGGCGGTGCGGGCGCCCGCGTAGTTGGTGGTCGAGGTCATGTACGTGGTGAGCGCCCGGTACCAGATCTTGGCGGCCGCGTCCCGGCCGATGCCGGTCACCGGCAGGCCGTCGGAGGTCGGGGAGTCGTAGGCCACGCCGTTGACGGTCTTGGCGCCGCTGCCCTCGGAGGCCAGGTAGAACCAGTGGTTGGCCGGGCCGGAGGAGTAGTGCACGTCGACGGAGCCGAGGTCGGACGACCAGTAGTCCCTGGAGCGGCCGTCCTTGGAGGGCTTGTCCATGTAACGCAGCGGGGTGCCGTCGCCCCTGATGTCGATCTTCTCGCCGACCAGGTAGTCGCCCTGGTCCTCGGAGTTGCCCGCCCAGAACTCGATGGCGGCGGCCATGATGTCGGAGGTGGCCTCGTTCAGGCCGCCGGACTCGCCGCTGTAGACCAGGTTCGCGGTGGCGGAGGTGACGCCGTGGGTCATCTCGTGGGCACCGACGTCGATGGAGGTCAGCGGCTTGACGTTGCCCGCACCGTCGCCGTAGGTCATGCAGAAGCAGCTGCCGGACCAGAACGCGTTGACGTAGTTGTTGCCGTAGTGGACCCGGGTGTAGGCGCCGACGCCGTCGTCCTTGATGCCGTTGCGGCCGTGGACGTTCTTGTAGTAGTCCCAGGTGAGTTGGGCGCCGTAGGCGGCGTCCACGGCGGCGGTCTGCCGGTTGGCGACGGTGCCGTCGCCCCAGGTGTCGGTCGGGTTGGTGAACAGCTTCCTGGTGGAGGTGGTGCCGTTCAGGTCGTAGGTGCTGTGGCCGCCGCGGGTGGTGTCGGTCATCGCGAAGCCGCCGCCGGTCGCCGTGGTGCCGATCGTGACCTGGCCGGAGTACTTGCTGTTGCCGACGCCGGTCTCGATGCCCTGGTACTCGAGGATCTTCTTGCCGGAGTTCGCGTCGGTGATGACGTGCAGCTCGGACGGCGTGCCGTCCTCCTGCGTGCCGGTGACCACCGTCTCCCACGCGAGTCGCGGGGTGCCGGACGCGGCCCAGACCACCTTGCGGGCGTTGTCGGCCGCCGGCTCCGCGACCTTCGCGCTCCCGGCGCTGTCGAGCGCGAGGCCCTTCGCCGCCTCGGCGCTCTCCTCGGCGGTGGTGTCGACGGCGATGTCCGCTTGGGTGGCCTTGGTGACGCCCTTGGTGGAGCCGTCCGCGGCGGTGTGGACGACCAGGTCGCCGCCGAGCACCGGGAGTCCGTCGAAGGTCCGCTCGTAGCGGGTGTGCAGGCTGCCGTCGGCGTCCTTGGTGACGCCCTTGACGACCAGCGCCTCCTGCGGGCCCAGGTCCAGCGACCTGGCGGTCGCCGCCAGCGACGCGTCCGCCGAGGCCAGCAACTCGCCGCGCTGCTCCGGCGACAGCTGCACCGGCAGCGCGCCGGCGAAGGCCTGGACCTCGGCGGGGGCCTCGGTGGGGGTCTCGTCGGCGGCGGCGACACCGGACGTCAGAGCAGCCATGATCATCGCGGCGCTGGCTATCAACGCGCTTGCAGCGGTGGTCTTTCCGGGGGATCGAGTCACACTGAACTCCTTCTGCGGCGGCCGTGAGGGTACGGCCGGAGTCAGCCGGGCGGCCGAGGGTGGTGCCGCCCGGTAGAGCTGGTGGTTCGAGTGGGGGACAGTCTCCATGTGATCGCCGCAGCGGGTGGTGCGCGTGCGGCTGCAAGGGCCTCTGCGGCGATGGGACGGTACAGTGCCAGCTTTGTTGGGAGCGCGTCACCCGTGCTGCAGCAAGTTGGCCGAAATGCTTCGCCGCAGACGTAATGTCGAGGTAATTCGCCGTCAGTAGGCGGGTAATGCAGGCGAAAAGCAGACGGGAGCCGGGGACGGCCGCACACCGTCCCCGGCTTCTCCTCCCGCGCTCCCGGACGGGCCCCACCCCCGCCGAGAGCTGTCTCCGCGCCTCCCGGACGGGCCCCACGCGGGCCGGGAGCTGTTTCCACGCCTCCCGGCCGGCCCCCCACGCGGGCCGGGTGCACGGGGCCGCTACTCGGCGGGCGTGATCAGCCCGTAGTGCCCGTCGTAGCGGTGGTACAGCCCCGTCACCGCCGAACGGGCCCGACGGGCCGCGAGCGAAGCCGAACACGACATCGCGCACGGCCGTCACCGCGGGCCCCTGCACGGCATCCCGACGGGCCTCAAGGACCTGATCGACGTCAACGGCACGCCCACCACGGCCAGTTCCCGGGTCCGCGCCGGCCACCGGGCGAGCGCAGACAGTACGGTCGCCGCACGCCTGGACGCCGCCCCCGCGCGATCCTGCTCGGCAAGACCCGCACCCACGAGTTCGCCTTCGGCCTCACCACCCCGCAGACCCGCAACGCCTGGGACCGCGGCCGGGTCGCCGGCGACTACCTGCGCGCCCAGCGCTTCCGTACCCTCATGCGCGCCGCATGGGACCGGCTGTTCCAGGACGTCGACGTGATCGCCGCCCCGAGCGTCCCGCTCACCGCCGCCCCTGCGGGCCAGGCCGACATCACCTGGCCCGACGGCACCGTCGAGGCCCTCTCCGACGCCTACGTGCGCCTCAACGCTCCCGCCAACATCACCGGAACACCCGCCCTCACCGTCCCCGCCGGCCACGACGCCGCCGGCCTCCCCATCGGCCTCCAGCCCGTCGCCCGCCCGCTCGCCGAACCCACCCTCCTGCGTGTCGCCCACGCCCACGAACGGACGGCCCATCACCCGCTTCCTCGCCCCGACCCCCTGATCCACCGGCGGGCGGCGAAAACCGGCTATCCGCCCGACTTCCTCCTGGCGGACGCACACTGACCCCAGTGCCCCACCCCGGCCCCGGCCCCACACCCGCCGCGGCCCCGGCCCCGGCCCCGGACGGGTCCGGGGCGTCGGTGTCCGTGACGGTGCCGACCGCATCGGCCACCCGGCCGCGACCCGCGCGCAGGCCGGCGGATCGGGTGCGCAGGACAAACGGGCTGCCCTCCCCTCTGCCCTCTCGGCCCTACCGTCCGGCCGGGCGGCGCGCTAGACATGGGTCGCCCACGCGCGTTCGGATGAAGGAGCCCGTCATGCGAGCACACGACCCCGACCACCAGGACGCGCGCACGCCCGCGCCACCGGTCGGCCGCAGGACCGACAACGCCCCCCGCGAACAGGCCCCCGGGTCGTTCCCCAGCGGGCTGCTCGCCCTGCAGCGCAGTGTCGGCAACGCCGCGGTCGTGCGGATGCTCCGCCGCACCGGACACGTCCCACCGGCCGTGCAACGCCACGAACACGACGCCGGCTGCGGCCACCCCACCCAACAGTGGACCGGCGCCGGCCCCGGGGCCGCGGTTCAGCGTTCGGCCGTGGCCGACGTCCTGCGCTCCGCAGGCCGCCCCCTCGACGACACCACCCGCACCGACATGGAGAACCGCTTCGGCGCCGACTTCACCGACGTCCGCATCCACGACGGCCCCGTCGCCCGACGCTCCGCCGCCGAAGTCGGCGCCCGCGCCTACGCCTCCGGCAGCCATGTGGTGATCGGCGAGGGCGGAGGTGACAGGCACACCCTGGCCCACGAACTCACCCACGTCATCCAGCAGCGCCGGGGCCCGGTCGCCGGCACCGACAACGGTTCCGGTCTGAGGGTGTCCGACCCCTCCGACCGCTTCGAACGCGAAGCCGAGGCGAACGCGCGCCGGGTCATGGCCGGGCCCTCCCACGCCCCCGAGGCTGCGGGAACGTCGTACCGAGCCTCGTCCTCTTCGGCCGGAACGACGGCCGTGCAGCGCTATGCGACTGTGGACGCGGAGATCGGTGACTTTTTGAAAGCCCGCATATCCGAAAGCGGAAAATATGTTCTGCTCGGCATGGAAGGGGACAACTGGTCCAATGTGATATGGGTCAGGGAGGATGTCGCAGAAATTCCGAAAGGCTGCCGTCCGAGCAACGTCCCGTCCATAAGCTACGGCGGAAGCCAGTACTTCGAATACGTGCCGGACGGACTCTTCCTGGCGGACTGCGCCCATACTGCCGAAGAGGTCATGCACGGGAGGTCCCTGAAGTACTCGGAAACCGAACAGGAGGCGGCCGAGGCGCCGGTCGTCAGCAAGTTCCGCGGCATCACCGGCGACGCCGGCGAGGACCTGCTGTTCGGAGAGGGGAACGAAGAGAACATCGACGCGGCGAAGAAGTATGCCGGCCGGCGAGGAAGGGCTGGGCAGGGACCGAACCACCTGGAGAGCCCAGAGGTCGGCCAGGCGTTTGTCACCGTGGAGACTTCACTGAATGAGGAGGGGAATCCGAAAAACGCCTCCGGATGGCCATTCCACGTGGCGGCGGTGGTGGCCGTGGACGGCGGTGACCGCATTACTCTCGAGCAGACCGCCAGTGAACGCGACGCGAAACCCGGCGACGGCCGCCAGGGAATATTCGACATGTACGGCGTCGGCAACAAGACGACCAGTTTCCACGCCCGCGGCAGAAAGGACAACAACTTCTCGAACAGGGCGGTTACCGCTGTCATCGCCGGGCGAGAGGGGATCGATCTTCCTCTTGACGAAAGAATTCGCACGCTCGAGGCGGCGGCGAAGACTGACCACGGCGTAGCGGACAAGCTGATCCAGGAAGCCGAGGAAGAGAATTCCCCGGAGGACCTGGAGAGCGCCTGGGGAGCCAAGAAGGATGCATGGGAGTCCACGGAGAGGGTCTGGCAGGACAGGGCCAAGAACTGGCAGATCCACAGTACGAACCTGATGGGCGGTCAGAAGAGGGAGGCCGAACAGGAGGCTTCCCGGTGCAAGGGCAAAGCCGAGACGGCCCAAGAGATGGGCGAGCTCATCGAGGCCGCAATCGAGCGGATCAAGAACGGTGAAAAATATTCTGCCTGCATCAAGGAAGTAAAATCCAAGGACCGCAACAAAAAGGCCAGGGAAGCCATGAAAGAATCTCTCGTGCCGCAGCCCTGCCATGACGGGTCGTCTGACATGGAGATCGACCAGTGAGCGTGGTCTGCCAGTCCCCGCTCGACACCCCGACGCTCCCACCGAAGCCCGGCAGGCCCCGCCGCCCAGCCCTTCCACGCCGCCCTCGACCGCGCCGGCCTCCGCACCCTGACCGACAACGACCATCAGGCCGTCCACGACCTCACCCACCACCTCGATGACGCCACGCTGCGCCAGGTCATGAACTGGCTGGAGCGCACCCGCACCGCCGTCGGCGTTGATCGTGTGAGGGCATTTCCACCTGGGCCCCAAGGGGCTCTTGATCGTGGCCAGGGCCTCGCGAGCCGCGGCTGACGAGGCCGTGGGCGTGTTCGGTGAGCACGCAACGAGTGCGGCTTCCCCGACGAGGAAGCAGCCGGGGAAGCCGCAGAATCCGTCAGCGGATCCCGTTGGCCGGCCTCCAACACGAGCCACCATCCCTGCCCGCCGCCAGCTTGTGCCGGTGTCGTAGGTCTGCTGTCCCGCTGTTCTGCCGACGTACTCGGTCCTGTAGTCACGAGAGGCCTTGACCAGATGCTCTCGCCCAGATCCAGCCTCCGGGCCGGTATCCCGGCACGGCAGCGTGGCGAGGAACGCGCGATGCTCGGCCTGTACGGCCCGCCGACATCCCCTGACCCGCTGTGACCCCCGAGCGGGTCGCCCCGCGGCGACGGCGGCGTCCATCGTGGCGGCCGGGTCGGGCAGCGACGGGAGCTACCGGGCCGACAACCTGCCCCTGACCGTGAACCCCTGCTACGACAGCTCGTGGCTCGGCGGATATCACGACGGTTACGACGACCACATCTGGCGGTTCATGTGATCACACGCCAACCCGTCGGCCCCGCACGATCCTTCCGGAGGGTGCGGGGTCACACCGTTGCTTCGCGGTCGGTCGGTCTCCGGACCTTGACGGCTCCGCCTCCACGCCTTCCGGCTCCGCGTCAGCTACGTTACCTGCGTATTCCACTCCGGTGAGGGGGCCGGGGCGGACCTGGGGGCGTGGCGGGCGAGCCCGCGTGGAGTCAGGAGCAGGTGTAGTAAGCGGGGCGGGCGCCGTCGGTCCCGATGAGGGTCTTCTCGTCAGTGCTGATCGCGCTGACCTTGAACGTGCTCGGGACCGCGGACAGCGAGTCCGAGACCACGCCGTCACGCCACAGGACGGACCGTGAGGTCGACCCGGAGAACGTCAGGCCGCCCACGGTTCCGTTGCCGCCGATGGCCTTTGCCTCGATGGCGCCGTTGGTGATGGTCCGGACCAGCGAACCCTGGGTGTTCCATTCGGCCGCGGCGTAGCTCGCGTCGCTGTCGATGCTGCCGACGATGCGCCCGTCCCGGATCGCCGACGGCGTGCCCTTGCCGTTGGAGCCCTGCGCGGCGAGCGTGTGCCACACACCGTTGGAGTCCGTGACGAAGCCACCCGAGTCGTTGGACCCGACGATCGTGCCCTGCTCGTCGATGTCGACGAGGTGCAGGTAGCCGGACGCGGGGAGGGGCAGTTCGCGGTACGTCCCCGGTGCGTTCGCGGGCCATACCACCAGGATGTTCTTCGTGCCGACCTGGGCGGTCCCGGCGATGTCACCGGCGTTGTTGATCACGGCGGCGGACGAGCCGGCCCAGTTCGGATCGGACGGCAGCGCAGTCGTCGTCCCGGTGCGGCTCACTGTCGCGGCCGTGAGCGTGTTGTTGACGGTGGTGTAGGCCACCATCAGGCCGGACGAGTTGACGTCCGACACGACGGGCCCGTTCAGGGGGAGCTGCAGCACGATCTTTCCGTTGTCCCACAGTGTCTCGCGCATGTCCTTCAGATCGAAAGGCCAGCTGGTGGAGCGCCTTCCGGTGGTGCCGACCCCGTATCGGCCGCCGTCGCTCGCGTGCAGCGTGCCGTTGGTCCCGAGGACCGGCAGCTCCCAGGCCGTCTGCTGCCAATTGCAAGCCGCTGCCTGAGCGGTGCCGACCGGTACGAGGCCGAGTGCCGCTGTGACCGCCGCCACGGCGAGCACGGATCCTTTTCGTCGGTTGAACAAGGGGTCCGCCCTTCTTCGTAAGGAATGCACTTCTGGCTGCTCACCCTGGCAGGGAGCGCCGTTCCAGGTGAAGCAACTTGCGTGAGGAGGAAAACGGTCAGGTGCGGTGGTGGTTTTCGAGTCGGTATTGCCGTGATGGATGATCGCGCCGTTGATGTGCGGCATGGAGAAGGTGTTGCAGATCGGGCAGCGACGGGTATTTCGTGAGCTATCCGACAACAGCAGTGAGTGAGCCTTTTCAGCGTTGCGGCTCCAGGGTGAGGACAGCTTTGGCCGCTGACGTCAGCCGGTTCGGGCTGCAGCGGGCGTGGCGGAAGATCTGCCAGTGCTTGAGGGTGGCTGCACCGCGTTCGACGGGCCATCGGAACCCCGCGTACAGATCAACCTTGGACTTCGGCAGCACCCGGGCCCCCTCGTCGTGCAGAGCGCAACCATGGTCCCGAGGCAGACACCCTGATGCTCTCAAAGCTCGTCGACATCGCTCTCCCGTGGCGTGGGGTGCTCTCGCCGCCGAGCAACAGGTGTCTCACAACTCACCTATAAAGCCACCGCGATCCGGCGGGACCACCTGTTGCGGCACACTGATCACCACGGCCTTCGCGCGGATTCCCCGGCGACAGGGGTCGAGGGGCTGGGGGCAGCATGGAGATCGGCAGCGTGGTCGGTGGGCGATACCGGATCGAGGCCGGCTGGGGGGAGGTCTGGTTCGCGCAAGACACCGAGTCGGGGCAGCCGGCGGTGGTGAAGATGCTGGCCGAGGCACCGGGGCCGGCCGTCCGGTTGCGGCACGCAGGGATCGTCACGGTGCTCGAGGTGGGTGAGCACGAGGGGAGGCCGTTCCTCGCCATGGAGCGGCTCGCCGGATACACCCTGGACGCCCACCTGCTGGACGGCTGGTTCCGGCCGGCCCAGGTCGCCGACTTCGGGGCCCAGGTCGCGGAGGCCCTGCTGGTCGCGCACCGCGCCGGGATGACGCACAGCGGGATCGATCCCGCCCGCCTGCTGCTCACCCCGACCGGAGCCGTGAAGATCCTCGGCTTCGGCACGATCGCCCCGGCGCGCACTTCCGACCTGGGCGCACTCGGCAAGACGCTGTACCGACTGCTCGCACACCCGGTGCCGCCCGGCTCACTGGGCGAGCTCGGCGTGCTGATGCGGCAGCTGCGGGACGCGGAGTCCGAGCAGGACCCGCAGCTGACCGAGGAGTTCGCCGCCCGGCTACGCCGACTGGCGCAGGAGCTGGCCGAGACGGAGCCGGTGGAGCAGCCCCGGCGACCGGTCGTGGCACAGCCGTTCTGGATCTACCAGCGGCCGGACCGGCTGCTGCTGGGGCGGGTGCTGGTCGTGGTGATCTGGGCCGGGCTGATCGCAGTGACGGCGTACGCGATCGCGGTGACCGTCTGACGGCGTGACGGCCCCGGCCCTCGCGGGAAGCCTGGCGTGATGCCCCTTGCCCCGTTGACCCGCATCTCGGGCACACCCCTCCCCGTCCCGCGACGTCATTTCTCGTGACCATCTGCACCGCTCAAGATCGCCAACTGCCGCCCAAACCGCTGACCAAACGCTGCTGCTTCATGTGAACGAAGCCACTCGCGTGGCCCGTGGCCGCAACTGAGATCATGAACCTGTGCCCGAGGAATCGAACCCGAGCACCCCGGCCCCGGCTGGCGGCGGCTGCGCTGGGCGGCGCTCGCCCGGGCCCGTGACATGCGCGGCAGCTTCGTCGGCGGCCACTACCTGGTGGACCGGCACGATGGGAGCATCCACTACGTGCCCGCCGTCTGGTGGGAGGACGAGGGCTGGGAGGAGCAGTACCTCCTGCAGACCAAGGGCATCAGAGCGCCCGATCCACTGGCCTCCACTGTTCGCGCGCTCGTCCACTCCGCAGGCGTCGTGGCCGCGATGAGCCACCTGCGCAAGCAGGCCCCGCGACTGAACCTGCAGGAAGCAAAGGCCTACGTCACGACCGTTCAGGACGGCGCCGAACCACCGGAAGAGCTGGCAAGCCTTACCTGGAAGGAGCCGAAATGGCCGCCTCTGCCGACCGAAACGCTGGCTGGTCCGGTCCAGTAGAGGTCTGGCCGAGGAGCCGAGGTCCAGGTCGCTTTGCTGGCCCACGTCGGGTGAGTCGACGGACCATGATGCCGATCATCGCGCAGCGGATCATCGTCTCCGAGTGCGCCGGGCTGGTCTCGTAGTCCCGGGCCAGACGCCGGTGAGCGGTGATCCACGACAAGGTGCGCTCGATCGCTCACCGCTTCGGTTCCACCTGGAATCCGCGCTGGGCAGGGTCCTTTCGGACGATCTCCAGCTCGCGACCAAGGATCTGGTCGGCCCAGTCCACCAGGCGGCCTGCGAACCCCTGGTCGGCCCAGATCTTTCGCACGCTCGGATGGTCGAGGCGGGTCCACAGCAGCGGGCGCTTCCCATCGTCGCGGTCCTGCGGCGAAGTCCTTGGGCGGCTGCCGCCAGGCACACTCGGTCCGCACGACGTAGAAGACGGCGTCCACGATCCGCCGCCGCGGATGCTTCTCCCGACGTCCGCCCTTCGGCCCCACCCTCGCAGGCGGCAGCAACGGCTCCACCAACGCCCACTGTTCATCCGTCAGGTCTGACGGATACCCGCCCCCACCACAGTTCACATGAGGCTCAGCGACCTGGCGTTCACCAGCTCGGCCACCGCCGGCGAGCCGATCGGCAGGATCGCCGACTGGGTCACCGAGGCCCCGCACCCGAGATAACGCTTGCGTCACGACCAGAGATCGCGTGCAGCAGTCGCGAGTCGGGCTCCGTCAGGTTGAGCGGGGGAGCCAAGGGGGCTTCGGGAGAGGCGAAGATGCTCAAGAGCCACGAGCCGGGTGACCATGCGAACCGCTGACGTCCCTGCCTTCACGGCATTCGTGCATGCACGGTCGTCAGCCCTTTTCAGGACCGCACTGCTGCTCACCGGCGAGCGTCATGTGGCCGACGATCTGGTGCAGTCCACGCTGGAGCAGGTCTGTCGGCACTGGCGTCGGATTCGCTCCGCCGACGCACCGGAGGCCTATGCGCGCCGGATCCTGGTGAACCTCGCCAACGACCGCTGGCGCAAACTGCGTGGACGTGCGGAAGTACCCCTGGACGACGGTATCGGGGACGGGTACGTCGATCCGTACAAAGGTCTCGTGGTCCGCGACGAGTTGATGCGCGAGCTGCAGTCCCTGCCGATCGGCATGCGCACCGTACTGGTGCTGCGGTACTTCGAAGATCTCGACGACGCGGAGATCGGCCACTTGATGAACATCTCGGCCGGCTCGGTCCGATCCCAGGTGGCCCGGGGCCTGTCGAAACTCCGGGCGACCGTCGATGCACAGGCACTGCACACACGTTCGGGAGGGGTGGCATGAAGGACTACGACCTGGAGGAGGAGCTGGCCGCGGCCATGCTCGACCGTTCACGGCAGGAACTGCCGCGCAGCTACGACGTCGATGGCCTCATCGGGTCGGTACGGCAGCGCCGCCGGCGCCTGCAGACGGGTGCGGCGGCGGCCGTGGTGATGGTGGCCCTGGGCGCCGGCTTCGTGTCTCAAGCGGATCATGACCGCGCCTCGGTGCCCGTACAGGCATCGACCGCGTCGAGTGCCGATATGCCTCCTTCACCCCCGCCCATCGAGCCGTCCTCACCCGCGGCTTCGGCACCGGCCTCCCCGGCCGACCCGGCCCGGACGACGAACACCCTGTTCCTGTCTGCCCTGCGCTACCAGAATCCGGCCACCCGCTCTGAAGTGGATCCGACAGAGGTGGCAGCATTGTTCGCCAACGAGTCCACGTACCAACGGATCTGGGGCGCCGACTCCCGCGGTGTGACCTGCGGTGCTCTGGTCGACGGCGTGCTGGCGTCGGGTGAGGTCTTGCTGTACCAGGGGATTGAACGGCTCGACCGGACCCCTTCCCTGGACTTCGACAGGGCCACGGGGAAGGTGACCGACCTGACCTGCACAACGGTCGCCGGAGACAGCAAGGGAGGCGACCCCACGGTGTCCGGCTTTTACGGCGGGCTGGTGGCGGCCGCCAAGTCCGGTGACTCCACGGCAATGGCGAGGCTCGGGAAACAGTTCGTGACCGAATACCTTCGATCCGAACGGGGCCAGGGCCCGACCGCCGGCACCTGCTCCTTCACCGCCCCTCCTTTCTGGCTCGCCGACAACCCCTCGTCCGGAACTCTCACCCACGGATGGACCGTGAACCTCGGCGGCCACCACGACTTCCCGATCGAGATCGACGAGAAAGCGAAGATCGCCAGATCTTGCGGCGGGTGAGCCGCACCAGCCTCCGCTGAGGCAGACGACACCGGACCCAGCACGCACCGCGGCGCGTCCGGAAGCCCCTACACGCCCTTACAGGTCCATAGGCGATGTCCGCGTGCCCGGACGTCGGAAAGCGAGTGCCCGTATGAAGCATCGGACAGCGTTCGTCATACCCGCGCTCGTGGGCGCCGCCATGATGGCCCACGTCCTGATCCCGACCTCGGGTCCGGCCGAGGGCGCCCCTCCTGACCCACTGCCGACGTCAACCCCGTCAGCGCCAGGCACGCTTTCCGAGCAAGAACTCGCCGTCGCGGGTACGACAACGCCGGAGCAGACCGTGCGCCTCGCGCTCGACGGGCTCGGGGTGCACCACGGCCGGTACGCCCTCGCCGTCGAGGACCTCACCTCGGGCTGCTCGGTCGCCTACGGTTCGTCCGCCGAGACCTTCACCTCCGCGAGCATCATCAAAGTCGACATTCTGGCCGCCCTGCTGCTGCAGACGCAGGACCGCGGAGGCCAACTCAGCTCCGCTCAGCGACAGCTGGCCTCCGACATGATCCGCGTCAGCGACAACGACGCGGCGCAGAAACTCTGGATCGACATAGGCAGACGCCAAGGTCTGGACGCGGCCAACGCCCGACTCGGACTCACCCCGGCACACGCCGGCCAAAGGGGAGCCTGGGGACTGACCCGGACCACGGCCCGTGACCAAATCTCCCTCCTGAAGGCCGTGTTCACACAGGACTCCCCCTTGAACGCCGCATCCCGGTCGTACGTGCGGGCCCTCATGAGCGCCATCACCGACGGACAGAACTGGGGCGTCGGCGCAGCGGGAGCGCCCGGCGACCTGCCCGTACTCAAGAACGGCTGGCTCCCGGGCGGGATACCTCAGCTATGGGTCGTCAACAGCGTGGGCATTGTCGAACGCGCGGGACACACGCTGCTCGTCGTCGTACTCACCGACGGTCAGCCCACGCGGGAGGCCGGCATCGCACTCATCGAGCAGGCCGCGGCGACCGCGGTCGAGGCGCTGGTACGCACGCCCTGAAAACCCTCAACCGACCACACCCCCACCCAAGCCTGTCTCCGGCAGACAGCGGACTGCTTCGCACATCTCGATCACGCCTGGGCATCAGATGCGGTATCCGGGCGTCGAAGCCGCCACCCATCGAGTGACAGCCTCGCGCCCAAACGCCGCCGCCTACCAGCACCAGCCCCGCCCTACGCCCAATCGACCTGACCGCGCAGCTCCGCGACCGGAAGCGCGGAGAGCATCACCAACTCGGACCGAAGCTGTCGGCCGTATCCCTGCTTGCCCGAGGTCGACCGCTCCACGATGGCCCCGGCACGGGTGGCGGCGAAGTTCACCGCCTACCGCGAGCTGTTCCGCGTGAAGGTCCGCGACAACGACCCGGCCCGCGTGGGCGAGGAGAGCGCCGAGCGGATGGTGCACTGGTGGCGCCGCGCCTGCCCGGGCCACACCTGTGCCAGGTACCCGCACAGGCGTCCGCTCGGCCCGTCGTCCGGTGCGGCCGGTTCTGACGGTCCGTTCCCTGGTGAGAGGTGTTGACCTTCGTAACCGGTTCAGCGTCGTCGGAGATTTTTCTCAGGTGGCTCTGGTCAGTGGGGGATTCGGTTGTCGGTTGCCAGCACGTCGCCGGGCACCGTCGAGCCCACCTGGTGCCGCAGTGCGCCGATCGCCGGATCGGAGATGGAGACCGTGAGCCGGTAGGGCGGCTGGCCGGTGATGGTGTTGTGCGCGTCGGTCGGCGCCACCAGGCGCTGCTGGAGGGCGAAGCCGTCGAAGCCCGGGCACAGGGCCTCGGCTGGGAGAGTCACCTGTACGGAGGCGCCGCTCTCGGGTCCGACGTGGACGGTGGCGCCCGCGCCGGACGGGGCGTCGTCGTCGGGTGTGAGCGGGAGGCCGTGGGCCCCGCCGACCAGGCCGTCCGGGCCTTCGATCTCCACCGCCACGCCCTGCGGACCGAGTGGCGCGGACAGGTCCAGCGCGCGGTCGCCGGCGCCCGGGCGTCGGCGAGCGGGGCCGCCGGGGCAGGGGAAGCCGGAGCGGCCTCGGCAAGGCCGCCCGGGAGGAGGTCGGTGGGGAAGTCGTTCGGAAACCCCGGGTGCTTGGTCACCCAGTCCGGCGGCGAGAGGTCGGGCTTCTGGTGGACGGGCGCGTCGCGCGCCATGGCGCCCTGGATGAAGGTGAAGACCGCGCCGATCAGCGTCACGAAGCCCAGGGCCGTCAGTGTCCGGATCGTCGTGCTGGTGGTGGGCGGCGGGGGTGCCAGGGCCCGGCCGAGGGCGGAGACCTCTTCGCGGGTCTCGGTGCGGCCGTCGCGGCCGGAGGCGCGCACGGTGACGTTCCGCCGCTCGCTCAGGTGGACCGCCGGCACGCTGCGGACCTGGTCGGTCAGCGCGCAGCTCGGGCAGGGCGGCAGGGTGCCGGGCGGCGGTGGCGCGGGTACGGCGTCGTTGATCGGCATGTGCGGAAATCCCCCAGGAGTACGGCAGTCGAGCGACCGATCGTATCCGGGTGGACGCCGTCGCGCGGCCTCCGGTTGCGGCCCACCGCGAGGACCGGGAACGCCTCCAGGCCGCCCGCACCGTCCACGCGAAGCGCCCGCCTTGTTGGACCCGCAAAGGCCCGCTGGGCGGCTCCGAGGGCTCCGACCGGCTGCGCACCACAGAGCCGCCCGTCACCTGCTCCGCCTGCGCTCACACGGCGCCGCTGGGCGACTGGGCAGGGGAGTGGACCTGCCAGGTGGGGGAACTGGGCGTGTGCTTCAACAACTGGCCCCTGCTGCGCCCGGAGTTCACACAGGAGCTCGGCAGACGCCTGGGGCCGCGCCGACGGGTGGTCCACAGCCACTACTGAGGCCGCCCGCGCCCGTCGACGAGAGCACCAGCAGACAGGCGGCCGATCCCCTTACGAGGGCTTGCTGAACCAAGATGTCCGGTAGTGCTCCTCCTTCGGCGGCCACCCGATCCGCAGCCCGTTCTCGTCGGCAGCGTTGTACCCCCACAGCGCCGTATCGCCCAGTTCGAGCGCGAACCCGGTCAGCATCCACGCCAGCGGATGCTGACCGCCGCCCGCACCGGCCAGACCCGGGCTCCGCTCGGTGACACCGACCGCGGTCACCGTCCGTCCGACCACCTCGTCCAGCACCGGATGTGCGTCACTGCGCCAGGCCGGGGACCAATCGTTCCACGACGTCGGCGCCGTGCCGGTGTCGATCGCCGCCGGGGCGGCAGACAGGAGATCGAGCCGGTTCACGCAGACCGCGGCCTGCCGGCCCCCGATGGCGAGGAGCACGGGCAGGTCCGCGAACCACTCACCCTCCTCGCCGATCCAGACGCCCCAGACCCCGGTGACCCGTTCACCGACCAACGAGCCAAGCCATTGCCCCTCACAGCCCGCCATCTCACCGGCGCCGCCAACGACCCGCCGTGCTCCTTCGCCCGGACCCGGGCCCAGTCGAGCCCGGCCTCAACCGGGCGTCGGAGACGGACCTGATCATCCCGAGCTGGTCGAGCAGGTCGACACGATGTCGCGCCAAATCACCAGAAGAATGCTCCACCCTCCGGCCAGACAGCCATGTCCCGAGCGGAAACTTCCCCCTCTTCACCGACCATCGCGGAATAGGGAACCTCAAGCCCACCGGTCTCCTCGTGCCACCGGCGAGCGTGGTTGATCCCCTCCCCGCTCCTGCTCCGCGCGTTTACTTCGCTGCCCACCATCTTCCGTGCCGCTTGATGTCCGTGGAGGTCGTGCAGCCTCCCATGGTGGCGCAGCTGCCCCCGGGCGCGGTCGGTTGGACGTTGTTGGTGAGGTGTCCGCGGGCGTGTGCGCGCACCTTGACTGTGTACGTCACGGTGACGGTGTCGCCGACGTTGAGGGGGCCCGCCCAGGTCAGGGTGGTGCCGCTGATGGTGGCCGTTCCCGCGGACGCGGTCGGTGAGCCCACGACGGTGGCGTGGTCCAGGACCTTGCTGAGGTCGTCGACGAAGCCGGCGGAGTCACCGAAGTAGGGGGTGGTGCCGGTGTTCTTCACGGTCACGGTGTAGGTGACGCGGTCGCCGGGGCAGACCGGTCCGGTCGGCGAGGATGCCTTGGCGACGGAGTACGAGGTTCCGGGTTGCAGGTTGCACTGGCCGCTGTCCTGGGCGGAGCCGGCGCCGAAGAACGGGCGGCCGGTGGCCGCCAGCACGGTGAAGGGCAGCGGAGCCGTCGACGGCGCAGTCGGGACCGACGTGAGCTGGTCGATGTTGCCGCCCGACTCGAACACGTACACCTGGCCACCCGACTGCGTCACCCCGAAGGAGCGCGGCAGGGTGCCGATCTCGGTGAGGGTGTTGTCGGGGGCGATCCGGAAGGCCACGGTCGTGCCTGTGCTGGTGGCGCCGAGGGCGAGGATGTCACCGTCACTGAGTTGGGTGAGGTCGCCGGCGGAGGTGATCCCGGGGGGGAATTGGGCTGGGAAGGCGGTGCTGACTCCCGTGGCAGGGTCGATGGTGTACAGGTTCCCGGAGCGGCTGGTAGCGGTGAGCAGCATCCCGTTCGACAGCGACGTCAGCGCGTTGAGAACTCCCGGTGAGGCTGCGGGCCCGCTGACCGCGACCGTCGAGGTCTCTGCCCCGGTTCCGGTGTTGATCACGACCAGCCTGGGCGCACCCAAGAACGTGACGCCGTACAGGGTGGTGCCGTCGGCGCTGAAGGCGATGTCGCCGTAGTCCCGGGCGATCGGGACGTTCTGCAGCTCTGCCCCGGTGAGCGGGTTGTACTCGATCAGGCGGTCGCCACCGCCGCCGGTGTTCGCCCACAGCGGTACGGGCACGCAGGCGGCCGCGGCGGCGGCCCGGTGGTGCGGCTGCGGACTGGCAACGGCCGAGGTGACACCCAGACCTGTTGCGGTGCTGACCATCGCGACCGCGGCGGCAAGCCCACCGCTGACGAGTCTCTGCCGGTTCCTCACGTCATCTCCCATGTGTGCGGCAGCGCACCGTGATGTGCCCTGCCGTGGTCCGGTTGGCCTGGTCCGGTTCCACGACCAGGGTCAGCAAGTGACGATCTGACAGATCCGGCACACGTTCGGGATGCTCGCGGATCCATGGCAGCGTTTCCGCCTCTCGGGCTAACCGGAGACGGCCTGAATCACCGAAGCCGGCGGTTTCCTCCCAGCCGACGCGCGGCGACATCCACCGGCCGAAGGCCCGCAGCACCCAACCCGGCGAACGTATGCGGTCACACCAGTGTCGGCTGCCGCCGTGGAAGCCGGTCTCGGCCTCCAGCAGATGAGCGACCCGCAGGAATAGTTGAGGAGTGCATACTCAACCCTGGAGCCGAGATCTTTACGGTGTCCTTATTTACTCGGCGAGCCTTCTTACGGATGAGATCGTGTCGAACATGAACGAGGCGAAACAAACCGTGTCCGACGATTCCGACCTGCTGGGCAGGATGGAGCAGAACCTGGCCGAACGCGCCTGCCACCTGCACCGCCACATGGAGCACGCGACCGTCACCGAGACGGCCGATCTCGTGATCGCCGACAGCGGGCTCGACGACGACACTTTCAACATCGTGGCGGCCGCGCGTTTCACCGACGACACTGCTCCCGACCGGGTGGCGGAGACGGTCCGGACGCTGACCGCGACAGGCCGGTCCTTCTCCTGGTGGGTCGGCCCCGCCACCACACCCCCGGACATCGCCGTGCTCCTGACCGGCCACGGCCTCAAGGCGTCCGAGACCGAGACCGGCATGTGGATGGACCTGCACGCCGCCCCGCCGGAGCCATTCGCCGACGGCTTGGACATCCGTCCCGTGACGACTCCCGGACAACTCGCCGACTACGCGATGATCCTGGCCGCGAACTGGGACCCGCCGGCCGCCACGGTCCGCCGCTACTTCGCCGATGCGGCCGCGTGGGCTCTGGCCCCCGACTGTCCCGCGCGCTACCTCATCGGCCACGTGGACGGACGACCGGTCTGCTCGGCCGAGGTTTTTCTCTCCGCGGGGGTCGCCGGCATCTACAACATCGCAACCCTCGCCTCCGACCGCCGCCGCGGATACGGCGGGGCCATCACCCTGGCCACCTTGCACACGGCCTACAACGAGGGTTACCGCACTGCGGTGCTGCAGGCGTCCTCGGACGGAGAACCGGTTTACCGCCGTCTCGGATTCCAGGCCTGCGGTCAGTTCACCGAGTACGCAGTCACCCCATGAGCCCGCCGGCCGGGCCGGTGGCAGCGGAACACCCCCACCGGCTCCGCCTCGCCGGAGACGCGTCGCCCACGGACGCAAGAGAGGGCCTTCCCGCCCACGCCTGTCAGGGACGCAGACCGAAAGACCCGTCCCCGCACGCTACTTCCGCCCAGCGGCATGTCCCGGCGACGCTCCGACCGCGGCCCCGGCATCAGTCCATAGGTGGCTCTCGAACTCGCCTTCGGCGGCGCCGATCCAGTACTGGCTGTGGTCGACGCGGATCTCGGCTTCGTGTCCGGTCATCACACTTCCACGAAGTGTCCGCCGCCGGGCAGCGCGTGCACCAGTACGCCAGGTGTACCGCCCCGCTGGACGCCATCGAGGTCTTCTGCGACGGCTTGGCCGCCACCCAGAACGTCCGCCACGTCCTGGCACGACGGCTGACGGACTGCAGCGCCGGCACGTCGATGCATCATGCTCGGGTGAGCACGATCTTCTTGCCGCCGGCCCGTCCGGTAACCACCCGGGCGAACGCAGCCGGTCCCTCGCTCAGCGGCAGGGTTTCCGGTGCGAGTTCCAAGGTTCCCGCGGCGGCCTGTTCCGCCAGCTGGACAAGCTGCGCGGCGTTGGGCTCGACGTAGAGGTCCCAACTCGTGATGCCTCGTTCCTCCGGAGGCGCGTCCGAGGTCAGGGAGCACAGTCGGCCGCCGTCCCGCACCAAAGGCAGGGCGACGTCCGCCGTGCTGGTGGCGATGATGAGGGCGGCGTCGAACCCGCCGCGTACCTTGGCCGACCAGTTCGGGTCGTGGTAGTCCACGACCTCCATCGCTCCCAGACCGAGCAGGCGCTCTGCGGCGGCAGCAGACGCGGTCGCGGTCACCTCGATGTCCTTGGCCGCGGCGAGCTGGATGGCCAGGGCTCCGGTGACCCCGCCTCCGTTGGTGATCAGGAGCCGCTGTCCTCGGCTGAGGTCCAGCTTCTCCAGGGCCTGCAACGCGGTGAGTCCGTTGACCGGCAGCGCCGCGGCGTGTACGGCGTCCAGCCCGGGTGGGCAGGCTGCCGCATGATCCGCGTTGATCAGAACGCGTTCGGCCCAGAAGCCGCTTCCCCCAGGCAGCGGGGCCTCGTGTGCGAGCACCCGGTCGCCTACGGCAAACCCGGTGACACCCGCGCCGACGGCCAGCACCTCGCCCGCGCCCTCCACTCCCAGCGCCGCCGGGGGGCGCAGTCCCACGTCCCAGCCGGCGTCGTTCAGCAGTTGGTCCCACGGGCCGACCCCGGCCGCCTCAACGGCCACCAGGATCTGACCGGGCCCGGGAGATGACGGTTCGGGCAACTCCAGCAGGGCGACTTCCTTCTCGGCCCTGGACACTCCGCACGCCTTCACAGCCGATCTTTGTCCTCTGACTCAGTCCGGCCGACCGGGAGGTGTGGGCCGGAAACCCAAAGCAGGCAGCAGGGCCGATCTCGAAATCCCGTACAGAGGTCCCTCGTGGTCTCAGCCGCGTTGGTGTCGAGCCTATGCAGCTACTGAACTTGAATGCGCGATGTCGGGGCCTGTCGCTGTCGGCGACGGGTGAAAACGAGGTTCTGGCTCAACTTCTGGATGCTGTTGGTGATCTTCAGCGACTGTCGGTATGGGTCCGGCCGGTCGTCTGTCGGCAGAGGCGCGTGAAGCGGGTTG
>NZ_JBIWNZ010000058.1:0-23733 GCF_044767505.1 Kitasatospora sp. NPDC101235 | reverse complement strand
TTCCGAACCCGGAAGCTAAGCCTTACAGCGCCGATGGTACTGCAGGGGGGACCCTGTGGGAGAGTAGGACGCCGCCGAACAATTATTCCGAAAAGACCCCCTCCCATCGGGAGGGGGTCTTTTTGCGTTACGGCGTTGGTGAGGGCCCCTCGCCGAGGAGCGGTGGCCGGCGGCGAGGGGCCCGGTGGGGGTTCGGACGGGCCGTCAGCCGACGGAGCCCGGCAGGGCCGTACCGACCCGGGCGCGCACGGCCTCGACGGCCTCCCATTCCTCCGCGCTCAACTGGGCGAGGGCGGCAGGGAAGACACCGTCCTGCTCCTTGAGGATGTGGGCCCGCAACTGGCCGAGGGTGTCCAGGAGCCTCTGCGGCCAGGCGGGGTCGGTGGGCGTGCCGTCCGACGCCTCGCCGAGGACGGCCTCGATGCGTCGGTGCTCGGCCTCCAGGATTTCGATGTGGTCGGGGAACTCGGCAGCCATGAACGGGAACAGACCGCTCTCCTCCACCTCGGTGTGGGGGCGGAGCACGGCGGCGATGGCGCGGGCGGTTTCGGCCATGCCCGGTGTGTTGCCGTCGTGGTGGGCGGCTCGGACCGCGCCGATCAGGTTGACCACGGTGTCGTGTTCGTTCGTCAGGTCGCGGATGGTGGGTCGAGGGGTCCTTCCTCTCGGTCGGCTGGCGATCGGTCGCCTGGTGGTCGGTCAGGCCTGGACGGCGCGGCGGACCCGGGTGGCGGTGAAGACCGCGGCGGCCGCGGCGACCACGGTGAGTGCCACCAGGCTGGCCGCGTACGAGTGGTAGCTGCCGTACAGGGCGCCCATCGTCAGCGGCGGGACGAAACCGCCGAGGCCGCCCGCCGCCCCCACCACACCGGTGACGGAGCCGACCCGGTTGGCCGGCGCGACCTGGGCGACCAGGGCGAACGTCGCTCCGCTGCCGGTGCCCAGCGCCGCGGCCATGGTCAGGAACGCCACCGTGCCGAGCGGGGCCAGTGGCGGGGTGAAGCCCTGCAGCAGGGCGCCCAGCACGGTCACGCCCAGCGCCCAGCCCAGCACCCGCACGGGGCTCGTCCGGTCCGACAGCCAGCCGCCGACCGGCCGCATCAGCACGGCCAGCAGGACGAACCCGGCCATCCGGTTCGCGGCGTCGGCCTGCTGGAGTCCGTAGGCGGTCTTGAGGTAGGTCGGAAGGTAGACGGAGAAGGCGACGTAGCCGCCGAAGGCGACGGCGTACAGCGCCGAGGCCTGCCAGGTGACGCGCAGCCGGAGGGCACCGCCGAGGCGGCGGGCCAGCGGCTCGGTGGGCACCGTTCGTCCCGGAGCGTCGCGCAGAAGGACCAGCGCCACCACCGCGTACACGGCGAGCACGATCGCGGTGACCACGAAGGGGGCGGCAATCCCGTGGCTCTTGACCAGGTTCACCGTGGTCAGTGCGCTGATCGCGGTGCCGCCCATACCGGCCCCGAAGACGCCGATGGCCGTGCCGCGCCGCTCCGGGGGGAACCAGGCGTTGACGAAGGGGACGCCGATGGCGAAGGACGTGCCGCCGATGCCCAGGAAGAAGCCGTCGACGAGCAGTGCGGTCAGCGACGAGTGTCCGACGAGGCCGAGGTACAGGACCGGCACGATGGTGGCGACGGACACCAGCGGGAACATCACCCGGCCGCCGTACCGGTCGGTGAGCGCGCCCACCGGGATGCGGCCCAGCGAGCCGACGATCACCGGGACGGCGACCAGCAGTGACTGCTGGAACGAACTGAGCCCGAGGGAGTCCTTGAACCGCGTGCCGAGCGGGCTGATCAGCGCCCAGGCCCAGAAGTTGAGGGCGAAGCCGAGGGTGGCCAGGGTCAGCATCAGCGTTCGCTGCCCGGAGGTCGGCGCGGCGGGTCTGTCCCCGGTCGGGCGGGTTTCCATGGTGGGGTCTCCGTTTCTCCGATGAGTGCGACGGTGCGTGGGTGGGGGCGGCCCGCGGGTGGGGCCGCGAGGGCGGACGGGTCAGGTGGCGGGCAGCGCGGCGGTGAACAGGACGACACCGAGCGAGCCGACCAGGGAGGCGACGGCGAGGGCCCGGGCGAGTTCGGCGCGGTTCCTGGCGTGGGCCCAGCCGTGGAGGGCGGCCGCGAGCATCACGGCGGTGAACAGGCCGAGCTTGGCCGCGAGGATCCGGCCGTAGCCGGGCTCGGCCAGCGATGCCCAGGTGACGCCCCGGTGCCAGGCCAGCGCGACGCCGGTGCCGAGCTGCGCCGGCAGGAACAGCGCCCCGGTGAGCAGCCCGAACCGGCGGCCCACCGCGCCGGCGAACCGGCCGGCGACGTCGGCGGGGAACTGACGGCGGGCCAGCGGGAGGATCACGGCGGACAGGGCGAGCTGCCCGCCGACCCACAGCACCGCGCCGCACACGTGGACGAAGCGCACCACGGACCAGAGTCCGACGCCGCCCATCACTTCACCTCCAGAACGCCGCGCTCGCCGGCTTCGGCGTGCCGCATGTCGTGGTCGATGAAGGCGTAGTGCCCGGCCTCGGCGAATCTCGTCTCGACGAACCCGCCCTGCGCGGGGGCCAGGTCGAGCACCTGCGAGCCGCCGGGGGAGCCCGGCGTGAGCAGGTAGGCGCCTTCCTTGTAGACGGTGTCGAAGACCGCGCCGACGACGTGGAAGGCGATCCCGTCGCTCGGCCCGGCGGCGACCACCCACAGCCGCACCCGCTGTCCGGCGCGGGCCGTGAGCGGCGCCTTGGCGTACTGGGTGGCGATCCCGTTGAAGGCCCAGGCGTCGGGGGTGCCGGCCTTCATCGCGGCCACCTGGGGGTCGCTGCCCGGCGCGCCGTAGTAGAGCGCGGAGGAGACCAGCAGGTACTCCTGGTCGACCGGGGCGAGGTCCGGCGGGTCGATCACCACGGCGCCGTACATGCCGTTGCCCATGTGCTGGAGCATCGGCGCCGAGCTGCAGTGGTACAGCCAGGCGCCGGCGCGCTCGGCGGTGAAGCGGTAGACCAGCCGCTCGCCCGGCTCGATGGTGCGCATCGGCCGGTCCGGGGAGAGCTCGCCGGCGTGGAAGTCGATGCCGTGGCCCATGTCGCCGTCGTTGACCAGCGTGACTTCGAAGGTGTCGCCGACCCGGCCGCGCAGCACGGGGCCGGGCGCGGTGCCGCCGAAGGTCCACATCTCCTGGGACACCCCGGCGGCGATCTCCACCATGGCGTCGACGGCGTGCAGTTCGATGCGGTGTACCCGCTCGCCGCTCGCGGCGGGCAGGGCGGCGTCGCGCGGCTTCCAGCGGGCGGAGAAGTCCCCGGCCGGGTCGTGCCCGCCGGTGGCGGCCCGGCGGCGGCGCTCGCACCGGAGTGGCGGACGACGATGGCCAGGCGCATCCCGGCGGCCTTGTGACCGGGGACGGAGCACCAGGCCTGGCGGTCCGCGGTGACCGGCCCGAGATCCAGGGTGCGGCTCTCGCCCTGGCCGAGCAGCGGGGTGGAAGGGCCGTCCTGGACGGTCAGATCGTGCCGCATGGAGTCGCGGTTGGTGACGACCAGCCGCACCGCCGTCCCGTGCGGCACCTCGATGCGGTCCGGGCCGATCCGCATCGACTGCAGGGAGATCTCCACGGTCTTGATGCCCGCGGCGGCGGCGGCCGGCGCCGGCGCCGCCTGCGGGTGCTGGTCGGATCCGCCGCTGACCGCCACCAGCGCGGCCACCACGGTGAGGGCGGTGCCGGCGGCCGTGCCCAGCAGCGGCCCGCGCCGCGCCGCCCAGCCGCCCCGGGCCGGGCGCTCGGCCTGGCCGGCAGCAGGTAGGTGAGGGCGCCGATCAGGACCTGCCCGACGAAGCCGAGCAGCAGCACCGGGACCAGCGAGTCGATGTCGTCCTGCAGGTCCGTCATCGTGCCGGCGCCCAGCAGGACCAGGTCCGTGAGCAGGGCCGCCAGCAGCCAGCCGAGCGCGGCGGCGAGCATCCAGGCGGCCGCCGCCGAGACGGCGGCGCGCCTGCGCACCGTGCGGGCGAACAGGTCGACGGCGAGGGCCACGCCCACGGCGTACCCGGCGACTCCGACCGCGGCCGGCCAGCGCCGGCCCGCCGCCAGCGCGGCGACCGCCACCGCCAGGCCGGCGCCCGTCAACCACAGAGTGCGGCGGGCGATCCGGGCGGTGCGGTCCTGCATCTGCACGCCCAGCACGGTCGGCCAGAGCATGAACAGGGTGCCCAGGACGGGCAGTCCGATCCAGCCGAGCAGCATCACGTGCAGGTGCGCGAGCCGCAGGCCCGTGTACGCCCGCCCGCCCAGTGGGGCGACCGCCAGCGCCCAGCCGAGCAGCGCACCGACCACCATCGCCGCCGCCGCGGCCCGGTAGTAGCCCACCACCGGTGTCAGCCGTCCGCCCAGTGCCCGGCGGCCCAGCCGTGCCAGCACCACCAGGTGGGCGGTGACGGCGGTGATCAGCAGCAGGCAGGCGGCGCCGGTCAGCGCGGGCAGCTCCGCCCACACACCCGTCAGGACGCCCAGTACGGCCAGGTTGGCGCCGTACAGACGCGCCCGGCTCCACCGCTCGTCGGGCTGCCGCGCGTGCAGCAGGGCGACGGCGAAGTGCTCGCTCCACAGCAGGACGGCGGTGGTGGCCGCGCCCAGCAGGAACAGGTGCACGGTCAGCCAGCGGGCCACCGGCAGGGACGCCTGCGCGCCGGCGGCCGGCAGCGCCAGGCCCAGCCAGGCCGCCACCAGGACGTGTGCCCGCACGTACCGGGTCTGCCGGGAGGGCCGCCCGGGTACGGCACGTGGTGGGGTGCTCATGGCCGGTCCGCCGATCCGTGCACCGGGGGCAGCAGCGCCGCCAGATCCTGCTGGTACGGGAAGGAACCGGGCCGGTAGCCGCACCACGGCTCCTCGGCGTACGGGTCGCCGGTCAGTCCGTAGGCGCGCGAGCGGGAGCCGCCGCAGACCCGGCGGAACTCGCACCGGCCGCAGCGGCCGCCGAGCCGGTCGCCGTCCCGCAGGCCGGTGAAGAGCTCGGAGGTGCGGTAGATCTCGGGCAGCGGCCGCTCCCGTACACTGCCGGCGCCCAGCGGGAGGAAGCCGCTGGGGTGCACGGTGCCGGTGTGGGAGACGAAGACGAAGCCGCGGCCGGCGTTCACGTCCAGCGGTGGGCGGCGGGCCCGCCGCGGTGAGCCGTCGAGCCCCAGGTCAGCGGCGCGCTCACGCAGTTCGCGGTAGAGCGGGCCGAGGCCGAGTGCCGTCACGTGGTCCTCGCCCCGGTCCGCGAGCACCCGGCGCTGCAGGGCGACCCGGCGGAAGTGGTGCGCCTCGGTGGTCTTCGACCTGCGCCGCAGGAGCAGCCTCTACCTGACGTACTACCTGCACGGTGACACGCGCCGCCGCGGCATGGCCCTGCTCGCCCTCGCCCAGCGCTACCGCGCCGCCGGCTGGGACGCCGACGCCGCCGAACTCCCGGACCACCTCCCCGTCGTCCTCGAATTCGCCGCGCTCGAAGGGTCCGGCAGCGGCGAGGCGCCGCTGCGCCAGCACCGGCGCGGACTGGAACTGATCCGGCACGCCCTGGCCGACGTGGACTCCCCCTACCGGCACCTGCTCGCCGCGCTCCTCACCCTTCTCCCGCCGCCGACCGACGCCGACCTGGCGGCGGTGGCGGAGCTGGCCGCGCAGGGCCCGCCCGCCGAGGAGGTCGGTCTCGACCCCTACGCCGGCGACCTGTTCGCGCCGCCGCAGACCTTCGTCCCTCCCGAGACCGCCCCGCCGACGCTGATCCCGCTGCTGCCGACCAGAACCAAGGAGGGCCACCGATGAGATCCACGGGCACCTCACTCGCCGCCGCCGCGAGCGGAGGGGACCTGATCCTCTGGGTCGCGTTCCCCTACGCCTGCCTCGCCGTCTTCGTGGTGGGGCACGTCTGGCGCTACCGCCAGGACCAGTTCGGCTGGACCTCGCGCACCAGCCAGCTCCTGGAGCACCGCTGGCTGCGCTGGGGCAGTCCGCTGTTCCACCTCGGCGCCTTCGCGGTGATCGGCGGCCACGTCCTGGGCCTCGTCGTCCCCGTCTCGTGGACGGAGGCGGCCGGGATCTCCGAGCACACCTACCACCTGACAGCCGTCTCGCTCGGCACGGTGGCCGGCGTGGCCATGATCACCGGGCTGGGCATGCTCTGCGCCCGCCGACTGCTGACCCGTCGGGTCCGCCTCACCACCGACCGCAGCGACAAGCTGCTCTTCCCGCTGCTCTCGGTGACCGTCCTGTTCGGCTTCTCCGCCACGGCGGCGCACAACCTCCTCGGCGGCGGCTACGACTACCGGTCCACCATCTCGATCTGGTTCCGCGGCGTGTTCGTCTTCCACCCCCACCCCGAGGCGATGGCCGGCGCCCCGCTGCTGTTCCAGCTGCACGCGCTCTCGGCCTGTCTGCTCTTCGCCGCCTGGCCGTTCACCCGACTGGTCCACGTGTGGAGCGCTCCCGTCGGCTACCTGATCCGCCCGTACCTGGTCTACCGCCGGCGCACCGGGCCGGCCGGCCCCACGGGGCCGCGCCGGTGCGCCGCCGGGCCTGAGGCGAACCGCCGGGCCCGCGACCAGACAGCGAACGGATCACGAGTGCACGAGGGGCACCGCATGAAGGACTGGATCGACGCGGTCAGGGAGGAACTCGGCATCGACCTCCAGGTCGACGTCGCCGAGCTGCTCGACATGACCCGGATCGTCGCACACGGCGTGGCCCGCCCCGCCGCTCCGCTGACCGCGTTCCTGGTCGGCTACGCGGCCGCGCGCACCGGCGGTGGGCCGGAGGCGGTCGCCGAGGCCAACCGCAGGGTGTCCCGACTGGCCGGGCGCTGGGTGGCGGAGCGGCCCGAGGAGGTGGGGGCGGCATGAGCCACGGGACGCTCCCCGACCGGATCGCGCACGGCGTACCGCACCGGTACGGCACCGCCGTCCACCGGATGACGTGGGAGCGGGCGCGGGCAACCGCCCGGAACAGCGCCGGCCGGCCACTGCCCGCCGTCGCCCGCGACCTCCCCGAGGCCCTCGGCCACGCCCCCGCCGAGCCGCTGACGGCGCTCACCGACCTGCCGCCGTTCGACACGTCCGCGATGGACGGCTGGGCGGTGGCCGGGCCGGGACCGTGGCGGCTGCGCGGCGGCGGCATCCTTGCGGGCGGAGCGCCGGCCGAGCCGCTCGACCGTGGCACCGCCGTGCCCATCGCCACCGGCGCCCCACTGCCGCCCGGCGCGACGGCCGTACTGCGCTACGAGCACGGTGGACTGATGGCACCCGACGGCGGTGTTCTGCACCACCTCGCGCCGGACCGGATGGTCCCGGGCCGCGACGTCCGGCCCCGCGGGCAGGAGTGTTGTCACGGCGACGTGCTCCTGCCGGCGGGTACCACCGTCACCCCGGCCGTGCTGGGCCTGGCGGCGGCCGCCGGTTACGACCGGCTGATCGTGCACCGCCGGCCGACCGTGGAACTGCTGCTCCTCGGTGACGAGTTGCTGACCTCCGGCCTCCCGGTGGCGGGTCGGGTCCGCGACGCACTCGGTCCGCTGCTGCCGCCCGTGCTGCGGAACGCCGGCGCCGACGTGATCGGGATCCACCGGGTGGGGGACGACCTCGGACTGCTCGGCGAAGCGCTGCGCAGCTCGCGCGCCGACGTCGTGGTCACCACCGGCAGCACCGCCGTCGGGCCGGCGGACTTCCTGCACCGCGTGCTCACCGAGGCGGGCGCCCGGCTGCTGGTCGACTCCGTCGCGGTACGGCCCGGCCACCCGATGCTGCTCGCGGAGCTGACGCCCACCGCCGCAGGCCGGTCCCGCCGGCTGGTCGGCCTGCCCGGCAACCCGCTCGCCGCGGTGGCCGGCACGCTGACCCTGGCCCTGCCGCTGCTCCGGCGGCTGGCCGGCCGGACGGCCCCGACCCTCCGTGTCACCGCCGCCGCCGAACTGCCGGGCCACCCGCAGGACACCCGGCTGCTGCCGGTGGTGCTCACGGCGCGCACCGCGGTGCCGCTGCCGTTCGACGGCCCGGCGATGCTGCGCGGCCCGGCCCTCGCCGACGGCCTCGCCGTCGTACCGCCGGGCGGGCTCGCCGAGGGCGCCACCGTCGAGGTGCTGGACGTTCCCGGCTACTGACGTCGGCGGACGCGACGGGACGTTCGGTGCCGGCCGAGCCACTATGGGAGGAGGCTCACGGGCTCACTGGTCGGCTCGAATGGGGTGCTTGTGATGGGCGTGCCATGGCATCCGTCGCCGAGGCCCGGACTCGAGGCCGCCGAGGCGCCGGCCGGGCGCGGTCTGGACGCGGTGGCGCAGATCCTGCGATCGGCGCCGGCCCGGCTCGACGCGTACCTCGGCGGCCTCTACCTGCTGTCGGAGGACCGGCAGGTGCTCGAACTGGCCGTGACGCTGGGGGCTGCCCGGCAGTTCTCCAGGCCGTGGCAGCGCGTCGGCATGACCGCACCGATACCGGTGGCCGAAGCGGCGCGCAGTGGCCGGGTCGTCTGGGTGGCCGGCTCGGACGACATGGCGCGCAGGTACCCGAGGGTCGCGCTCGCCATGCCGTACGCGTTCTGCCTCGCGGCCGCTCCGCTCGTCACACGAGGGAGCACGTACGGGGTCGTCTTCGTGTTCTGGCCCGCCGCGCATCCCCCCGAAATGTCGCACGGTGAACGGGACCGGTTCGACGCCCTCGCCGCGAGCCTGGCCGAGGTGCTGGCGCAGGCGGCCCGGGCAGGCCGTCCGGTCCGGGCCGGCCCGCGCCCCGAGGTGGCGGAGCGCGGTTCCGCCGCCCCCCTCACCACGATGGCGGAACGGCTTCCGGAGGGCATCTGCGGCATCGATCTGGACGGCAGGCTGGCCGTGGTCACACCGGCCGCCGCCGAGCTGCTGGGCGAACCGGTCGAGCGGCTGCTGGGCGTACGGCCGTGGGCGGCTCTGTCGTGGCTGCGGGATCCGGTGTTCGAGTACCACTACCGGACCGCGGTGATCAGCGGGCAGTCCATTTCCTTCCTCGCGTTGCGGCCGCCGAACCGGTGGCTGTCGTTCGAGTTCTTCCCGGACCCGTCCGGACTGACCGCGCGGATCGTCTCCGCCGACGCCGCCCGCCGCGACGGGCCCACCGGAACGCCGTCCGACCGGGCGGCGCACACGCGGCCCGGAGCGCTGTACCACCTCCTCCACCTCGCCGGCGCGCTGACCGAGGCCGTCAGCGTGCAGGACGTGGTGAGCATGGTCTCCGAGCAGATCGTGCCGGCTTTCGGCGGTCGGGCCGTGGCGGTGCTGATGGCCGAAGGGGGCCGACTGCGCATCGTGGGCCATCGCGGCTACCCACCCGGCCTGGTCGACCAGTTCGACGGCACCCCGCTGACCGCGCCCACGCCCGGTGTCCGGGCGTCCAGCAACCCCGTGCCGACGTACTTCGAGAGCCGTGCGGAGTTGGAGCGGCTCTACCCGGGCCGCCCCGAGACGCAGGACGGGATGGCCGCCTGGGCTTATCTGCCGCTGGTGACCTCGGGCAGGCTGATCGGCACCTGCGTACTGGCCTTCGCCGAGCCGCACCGCTTCGATCTCGAGGAACGCGCCGTCCTCACCTCGCTCGGCGGACTGATCGCCCAGGCCCTGGACCGTGCCCGGCTGTACGACACCAAGCTCGGCCTCGCCCACGGCCTCCAGGAAAGCCTGCTGCCCCGTGCGCTGCCGGACGTCCCGGGCCTGGAGGTCAGCGCCCGCTACCTGCCGTGCACCGAGGGAATGGACGTCGGAGGCGACTTCTACGACCTCATCCGGGTCGGGCCCGACACGGTCGCCGTCGTGATCGGCGACGTCCAGGGCCACAACGTCAACGCCGCCGCGCTGATGGGCCAGGTCCGTACCGCCGTCCGTGCCTTCGCCGCGGCCGATGCCGATCCGAGCACCGTGCTGTCCCGCACCAACCGCCTGGTGGCCGACCTGGACACGGCCTTGCTGGCCAGCTGCGTCTACCTGCGCGTCGACCTCGCCCGGCGCGAGGCCTGGCTGGCCGACGCGGGCCACCCGGTGCCCCTGCGGTACGGCCCGGACGGCCGGGCGGACGCACTGGAGCCGCTCGTCGGCATGGTGCTGAACGTCGACCCCGCCGCCGACTATCCGCAGATCCGCATCGACCTGCCGATCGGCACCACTCTGGTCCTGTACACCGACGGCCTCGTCGACACTCCCGGTGCGGACCCCGACCGGGCGCTGGCCGACCTCACCGCCACGCTGGCCCGCCACGGCGGCGAACCGCTCGACCGGCTGGCCGATGCGCTCGTCGACCGGGCCGGGCACGGAGAGTACCGCACCGACGACGTCGCGCTGCTGCTGATCCGGTCCGTCCCCCGGTGAGCCGGGACGGGGCGGGGCCGCTTCCGAGGGCCGACGGGTATGGCGCACGAGGCCATGTCGCAGAGCGTGCCCGGGAGGGGTCCCCCGCGTGCTGTGTCCCGCTCGTGCCAGGGGCGGGACCATAGGTGTATGGCGAAAGACACGGGCCCCCCTCCCCGGGCTCCGGGCAGAGCGGCCGGCCGCAGTGGGCGGCGGCATCCACGCCCGATGCCGCGGGAGCCGTCGGTGCGGCGTCTGCGGTCGGTGACGAGCATCCGCAGCGTCGCCGGCCAGATGTTCCTCATGCAGGTGTTCATCGTGCTGCTGCTCGTGGTGGCGGCGGTCGTCGCGCTGCTGGTCGAGTCCCGCAGTGACCGGTACGCGGCCGCGCGCGACCGATCGCTCGCCGCGGCCGAGGCGTTCGCCCACGGCCCCGGCCTGGTGGCGACGATGCAGGGCCCCGATCCCAGCGCGGTGCTCCAGCCGCTGACCGAAGCGGCCCGGAAGGGCGCCCAGGTCGACTTCATCGTGGTGGCCGACCGGAACGGCATCCGGTACACCCACCCCGAGCCGGAGCAGATCGGCAAGAAGTTCGTCGGCACCATCGAGCCGTCGCTGCACGGGCTGGTCACCGTCGAGCGGGTGCACGGCCCGCTCGGCCCCGAGTACCAGGTGGTGGTTCCGGTGGAGGACACCCACGGCGGGGTCGTGGGCATCGTGTCCGCCGGGATGAAGGTCGCCAACGTGAGCAGCGCGATCAACCGCCAGCTGCCGGTCGTCCTGGGCGCCGGCACCGTCGCGCTCGGCCTGGCCACGGCCGGAACAGCGCTGGTGGGCAGGCGTCTCCTGCGGCAGACCCGCGGCTTGGGGCCGGAGGAGATGACCAGGATGTACGAGCACCACGACGCGGTGCTGCACGCGGTGCGCGAGGGCGTGGCCATCGTCGGCGGCGACGGCCGGGTCCTGCTCGCCAACGACGAGGCGCGCCGGCTGCTGGACCTGCCTCCCGACGCGGAGGGGCGCGCTGTCACCGACCTCGGCCTCGACCCCCGTACGACCGAACTGCTGCTCTCCGACAGCGCGGTCACCGACCAGGTGCTCCCCGTCGGTGACCGCCTGCTGGCCGTCAACAACCGTCCCACCGACAGCGGGGGAGGCCCGCCCGGCAGCGTCACCACCCTGCGCGACTCCACCGAGCTGCGCGCCCTCGCGGGGAAGGCCGAGGTCGCCCGCGGTCGGCTCAGGCTGCTCTATGACGCGAGCATGGCCATCGGCACCACGCTGGACGTCCGGCGCACCGTGAAGGAACTCGCCGACGTGGCGTCCCGGGACTTCTGCGACTACGCCACCGTCGACCTCGCCGAAGAGGTCCTGCGCGGCGAGGAACCGCAGCCCCTGGCGGTCGGTGCCGGGGTGGAGCTGCAGCGGGTGGCACTCACGGGCATCCGGCACGATTCGCCGCTGTACCCCGAGGGCAAGCTGGTTCGGTGGGCGGGGACCACCCCGCAGGCGGCGGGCTTCGTCAGCGGGCGGTCCGCGCTGGTCACCGAGCTGGCGACCGACGTCGGGTGGCGCATGCAGGATGTCGAGCGCACGCAGGCGGTGCTGGAATCCGGCCTGGCGTCGCTGATCACCGTTCCGCTGACGGCGCGGGGCGTGTTGATGGGCATCGCCTGCTTCTGGCGCGGCCGGGACAGGGGCCCGTTCGAGGACGAGGACCTGTCCGTGGCCGAGGAGCTGGCCGCCCGGGCCGCCGTGTCCGTCGACAACGCCCGCCGCTTCACGCGCGAGCACACGATGGCCGTCACCCTCCAGCACAGCCTGTTGCCGCGAGCGTTGCCCGAGCAGAGCGCCATCGAGGTCGCCTACCGCTACCTGCCCGCCCAGGCCGGGGTCGGCGGCGACTGGTTCGACGTCATCCCGCTGCCGGGTGCCCGGGTCGCGCTCGTCGTCGGCGACGTGGTCGGCCACGGCATGCACGCGGCCGCGACCATGGGCCGCCTGCGCACCGCCGTCCAGAACTTCTCCACGCTCGACCTGCCGCCGGACGAGCTCCTCGGACACCTGGACGAACTGGTCGCCCACATCGACCAGGAGGCGGCCGCAGCCGGGGGTGAGCTCGCGATCACCGGTGCCACGTGCCTCTACGCGATCTACGACCCCACCACCGCCACCTGTGCGCTGGCCCGGGCGGGCCATCCCCCGCCCGCGGTCGTCCACCCGGACGGCACCGTGGAACTCCTCGGCCTCCCCGCCGGTCCGCCGCTCGGCCTGGGCGGGATGCCCTTCGAAGCCACGCAGGTGCGACTGTCGCCGGGGAGCAGCCTGATCCTCTACACCGACGGCCTCGTCGAGGACCGCACCCGTGACATCGGTGTCGGCCTGGACACCCTCACGGCCGTCCTGGCCCGCCCCGACCGATCGCCGCAGGAGGTCTGCGAAGCCGTGCTCGACGTCCTGCTGCCCGACCGCCAGACCGACGACATCGCCCTCCTCGTCGCCCGGACCCGCGTGCTGGAGCCCGATCGGATCGCGGAGTGGGAGGTGGCCTCGACTCCGGAGGCCGTGGCCCAGGCCCGCGCCGAGGCCACCCGACAGCTCGCCGAGTGGGGTCTTGACGAGCCCGCCTTCGTCACCGAACTGGTGCTCAGCGAACTGGTGACCAATGCCATCCGCTACGGGACCGGACCGATCGGTGTGCGGCTGCTGTACGAGCGCACGCTGATCTGCGAGGTCTCCGACACCAGCAGCACCGCCCCGCACCTGCGCTACGCGATGGCGGAGGACGAAGGCGGCCGCGGCCTGTTCCTCGTCGCCCGGCTCACCGAACGCTGGGGAGTCCGCTACACCCCCGAGGGCAAGATCATCTGGGCCGAGCAGTTCCTGTGACCGGGCGTCCGGGCGTCCGGCCGGACGGGGAACCGTCTCCGGGCCCACCCTTGGCGGAACTCACCGCGCGCCTGGACCAGGGCATGGCTAACGTTGCGTAGCGGGGGAGAACTCTGTGTGACTATCGCGGGCCGGGGCCATCGAGCCTCGGGGCTCCGGGCCGCCCTTCAGGAGGCAGTGCATGAGATTCCAGGTATGTTCGAGCGCGCTGGCGACCGCCGTGCTGACCGTCGGCCTGACCGGCGCCGCGACCCCGGCGGGGGCCGCCGACCGTACGCCGTTCCTCGACCGGCTGCATACGGTGTCCACGGTCGCGTCCACCGTTCCGGAGAACGGCGACCTGAACCCGTACGGCACGTTCGTGATCCGCGAAGACAAAGGCGACCTGCACCGGGGCAACATCCTGGTCAGCAACTTCAACAACTCGGTGCCCCCGTCCGGCGAACAGGGCAGGGGCACCACGCTGGTCCAGATCACCCCGGGCGGACAGAGGACCACGTTCGCCACGATCGATCCGAACAACCTGCCGGGCCCCTGCCCGGGTGGGGTCGGACTGACCACGGCGCTGACCGTCCTGCCCGGCGGCTGGGTCGTGGTCGGCAGCCTCCCGACCGCGGACGGCACCTCGGCCACGGCCCAGGCCGGCTGCCTGTTGGTGCTGGACAGCCACGGGACGGTGCGCGAGACGATCGCGGGTGACGGCATCAACGGCCCGTGGGACATGACGGCGGTCAGCTCCGAGCGGCGCGGCGGCTCCGAGCGGCGGAGCGAGCTGTTCGTGACCAACGTGCTCAACGGCACGGTGGCCGCCGGCGGTGCGGAGGTCGACCAGGGCACCGTGCTGCGGATCACCCTGAGCTCCGAGGGGGACGGGCCGCCGAAGCGGGTGGCCACCACCGAGATCGCGTGCGGTTTCCCCGAGCGGACGGACCCGGCGGCCCTGGTGGTCGGACCGACCGGCGTGGCCCTGGGCAAGGACGGAACGCTCTTCGTGGCCGACACCGTTCGCAGCCGGATCACCGCCATCCCCCGCGCTCTGACCCGCCACGACAGTGACGGTATCGGGAAGGTCATCAGCGAGGGTGGCAGTCTCAACGGCCCGCTCGGGATGACCCTCGCGCCCGGGGGCGACATCCTGACGGTCAACGGCGGGGACGGGAACATCGTCGAGACCACCGAGCGCGGCCAGCAGGTGGCGGTCAAGCAGATCAACTCCGAGGGCAGCCCGCCCGGTGCCGGTGCGCTCTTCGGCCTCGCGGTGGACCTGGACGGCGACGCGGTCTACTTCGTCAACAACGTCGACAACGAACTCGACGTTCTGCACTGAGACCTGAGCGCCGTGCCCAAGGAATAAGGGCCTCCCGGGCCGCAGGGCGCCCGTCCTGCGGCCCGGGAGGCGCCCGGGTGCGGGCGTGGGGATTGCCGCGCTGCCGGCTGCGGTGACCCTCACCCCCACGCCCGCCATTGCCGTACCGGAACCCGTCATGCCGCTGCCGCCGGTGGTCCACCAGTCCCCGGCCGGGCGCGCGCGGTGATGTGCTCGGACAGTGCCAACCCGCCGGCCGGTGCCGACTTCCCGGCTCAGGCGGCCCTCGCCCTCGGCCTCGCCCTCGCCCTCGCCCGCTCCCGCTCCGGCTCCGGCGAGGCCGGCCCGTACTTCGCCAGGGCCGGCGAGCGCTGCGCCGACCGGCTCGTCCGGGACCGCACGACCGACTCCCTCGAACCCGATCCCGCCAGTGGCTCCTGAGCGGAGCCGTCGGCTGACCCATCGCCACGGGTGCCGCATCTTGTCCGTACAACTCGATGCGTTCGTCTGCCGTATGGCGGGCAGTCATGAAGGGGCCGCCGGGCGGCCCCCCGGACGCGCTGTCCTTGGGGGCGCCGTCCTCCACTTCCTGACAGGCAGAGGTCAACCCACCCATGGCAGAGCTGAACCGCCGCCGATTCCTCCAACTCGCGGGCGCGACCGCCGCGTTCTCGTCGCTGTCGCAGAGCATCGCCCGAGCCGCGTCCATCGCCCCGCTGGGGAGCACCGGCACCCTCCAGGACGTCGAGCACATCGTCGTGCTGATGCAGGAGAACCGTTCGTTCGACCACTACTTCGGGTCGCTGAAGGGCGTCCGCGGCTTCGGCGACCCCCGCCCGGTGACCCTGCCGAGCGGCAAGCCGGTGTGGCACCAGACGGACGGCCTCAAGCGGGAGGTGCTGCCGTTCCGGCCTCAGGCCAGCGATCTCGGGATGCAGTTCATCCAGGACCTCAACCACGACTGGGCCGGCGGTCACAAGGCGTTCAACAACGGCAAGTACGATCAGTGGGTACCCGCGAAGACGGCCACCACGATGGCCTACCTGACCCGCGATGACATCCCGTTCCACTACGCGCTCGCCGACGCGTTCACCATCTGCGACGCCTACCACTGCTCGTTCATCGGTTCCACCGACCCGAACCGCTACTACATGTGGACGGGCTGCACCGGCAACGGCGTCACCGGCAACGGTCCGGTCCTCGGCAACCAGGAGGCCGGCTACAGCTGGACGACCTACCCCGAGCGGCTGGAGAAGGCCGGGATCTCCTGGAAGATCTACCAGGACATCGGCGACGGACTGGACGCGGCCGGCTCCTGGGGCTGGATCGGCGACGCGTACCGCGGGAACTACGGCGACAACTCGCTGCTCTACTTCAACAACTACCGCAACGCCAAGCCGGGCGACCCGCTGCACGACAAGGCCCGCACCGGCACCAACGCCAAGGCGGGCGAGGGCCTGTTCGACATCCTGCGGCGCGACGTGCAAGCCGGCACGCTGCCGCGGATCTCCTGGATCGCCGCACCCGAGGCCTTCACCGAGCACCCCAACTGGCCCGCCAACTACGGTGCCTGGTACGTCTCGCAGGTGCTGGACGCGCTGACGTCCAACCCCGATGTGTGGGCCAGGACCGCGCTGTTCATCACCTACGACGAGAACGACGGCTTCTTCGACCACGTCGTGCCGCCGTTCCCGCCCTCCTCCGCCTCGCAGGGCCTGTCGACCGTCGCGACCACCGCCGACTACTACGCCGGCAGCATCGGCTACTCGGCCGGACCGTACGGTCTCGGCCAGCGGGTGCCGATGCTGGTCGTCTCGCCCTGGAGCACCGGCGGCTACACCTGCTCGGAGACCTTCGACCACACCTCGATCATCCGCTTCATGGAGCGCCGCTTCGGCGTCCGGGAACCCAACATCTCGCCCTGGCGGCGCGCGATCTGCGGCGACCTGACCTCCGCCTTCGACTTCACCACGTCGAACGCGACCCCGGCGGCGCTCCCCTCCACGGCCGCCTACCTCCCGCCGGACCGCAACCGGCACCCGGACTACGTGCCCACCCCGCCCGCCGGCGGCACCATGCCGAAGCAGGAGCCGGGCGCGAGGCCCACCCGCCCGCTGACGTACGCGCCGTACGTGGACGGTTCGGCCGACACCGCCACGGGCAAGTACCGCCTCACCTTCAGCGCCGGCGCGGCGGCGGGCGCCCAGTTCCTGGTGACCTCGGCCAACCGCGCCGACGGTCCGTGGACGTACACCACGGAGGCGGGAAAGACGATCGCGGACGCCTGGAACACCACGTACTCCAAGGGCGTCACGGACCTGACCGTCCACGGCCCGAACGGCTTCCTCCGCCGATTCCGCAACCCCGGCACGGTCGCCGGGCCGGAGGTCACCGCCCGCCACAATCCGACCACCGGCAACCTCGACCTGACCATCGCCAACCCGGCCGGCGCGGACGCCGTGATCACCCTGGCCAACGCCTACGGCGGCACGCCGCAGACCCTCACCATCCGCCGGGGTGCGACCGTCACGTGCACCGTCGACCTGAGTGCCTGCCGCAGGTGGTACGACGTGACCGTCACCGCAGGCGCGACCGCCGACTTCGTGCGCCGCCTCGCCGGTCACATCGAGACCGGCGCCCCCGGCCTCTCCGACCCGGGCATCGTCACCTACTGACGACGCCCCCGCACGATCCCGCACGCCGCCGCCCCGGGCACCCACGTGCCCGGGGCGGCCGGACGAGCGCCCTCGACAGTCGGCTGCCCGGCTGCCCGGCTGCCCGGCTGCCCGGCCGACGGGTCAGAGGAAGTAGAGGCGGTTCAGCGGGACTTCCTCGGCCGGGGAGGACTGCAGCGGGGTGCCGTCGAGGGTGACGAGGCCCTGGCGCGGGTCCACGAGGACCTCGCCGAGGCGGGTGTTGCGGACCATGTCGCGTGGGCCGATGCCGCGGGTGTGGCGGACGGCGACGCGACGGCGCCGGGGCGCACATCGCGCTGACCTCGGCCGGAGCGGCCGAACCGGAGTCGACGGCCGGGATCGCAGAATGTGACGCAGGTCACGCCCCATGCAGAACCCGGGCGCCGGATCGCGCGTCTGGCTGGTGTGAGATCACGCAGGAGAGCACTGGACGACGTGGACGAGGAGCGCCTCCTCCGGCTGGTGGCCAGGGGTGACCGCGGGGCGTTCGACGAGCTGTACCGGCGTACGTCGCCATGGCTGGCGGTGCGGCTGCGCCGCCGCTGCGCGGACGAGCAGATCGTCGCCGAAGTCATGCAGGAGACCTATCTCGCGGTGTGGCGCGCGGCCGGCGCGTTCGCCGGGAGCGCGGTCGGCGGTACGGCCGTCGGGTGGCTGTGGACGATCGCGGCACGCCGCCTCGTCGATGCGTTCCGGCGCCGTGCCCACCACGCCGAACCGCCGGTCGCCGCCGCCGAGCGGGCGGTGGTGCCCGCAGCGGAGGAGGAGGCGCTCGCCGGGACCGTCGGCGGCGACATCGGCGACGCCCTGCGACGGCTGGCGCCGGAACTCCGAGAGGTACTGCAGGCCACGGTGCTCGACGGGCTCTCCGTCCGGGAGGCCGCCGTCCTGCTCAGACTGCCCGAAGGCACGGTCAAGACCCGTGCCCGTCGGGCCCGGATCGCGATGCGGGAGGCGCTGGCATGAGCGGGGAACACGCGTCCAGGCAGTTGATCGACGACTACGCACGTGGTGACGCGATGATCGCGGCGGACACGGTCTGGGCACTGGAGGCCCATCTGGAGACGTGCGCGCCCTGCCGGAGCCACCTGGCGGCCTCCGTGGCCACCGGAGCGCCCGGCATCGCCGCGCTCGTCGAAACCGTCCGGGCCGGTCTGGAACCGCAGTTGGACGCGGTGGTCAAGGTGGCCTCGCGGCGGCACCGTCCGAGCTGGGTGTCGTCCTGGCTGACGCCGGTCATGGCCCCGTGGCTGGCCATGACCGCCGTCGTCACCCTGATGGCGCTGCTGCTGGACGCGGCCGCACCGTCGGAAGTCTTCGGCGGCTCCTCGCCGGTGTCGCTGATCGCGCCGGTGCTGCCGCTGTGCGGTGTCGCCGCGTCGTGGTCGAGCGGCCTGGATCCGGTACACGAACTGACCGCCTCGACCGCCCGGGCCGGCCTGCCCCTGCTGCTCAGGCGCACCACCTCGGTCCTCGTGGTGGTCCTGCCCGCGCTACTGGTGGGGGGATGGCTGACCGGGACCATGACGGCCGCGCAGTGGCTGCTCCCCTCCCTGGCCTTCACCTCCACCGCCCTGGCACTGGGCAGCGTGGTCGGGGTGACCCGCGCCGCCGTCGGGCTGGCGGTCGCGTGGGGCGTCGTCATCGTGGCACCCACGTCGGTCACCGGCCGTGTCCCCTCCGTCCTGCAACTGGCCCTGCAGCCGGACCGGTTGCCCGCATGGGGGCTGCTCCTCGCGCTCGGCACCGGCGCCGTGATCGCCCGCAGGGACGCGTACTCGACGCTGTGAAACCCATGTCCACCATCGAAAGGGACCACCGCATGACACCCATGACGAGCGCGGCCGACACCGCGCCGAAGACCTACGCCTGGGAGATCCGGGCCAGCGGCCTGCGGGTGCGCGTCGGACGGAACAAGATGGCCGTCGACGGGCTCGACCTCTCCCTGGGCACCGGTGCCCACGGCCTCCTGGGGCCCAACGGAGCGGGGAAGACCACCCTGATCCGGACGCTGGCCACGGTGCTGCGCCCCACCGAGGGGGAACTGGAGATGCTCGGCACCTCCTTGGGCAGGATGGGTGACCACCGGGCCCTTCGCCGCCGCATCGGCTACCTGCCGCAGGACTTCGGCTACTACAAGCGCTTCACGGTGCGCGAGTTCGTCGAGTACATGGCCTGGTTGAAGGAGGTCCCGAAGGCGGACATCCCCGAGGCCGTCCAGCGTGCCGTGGAACGGGTGGGCCTGGCGGACCGCGCCGACCACCGGATGAAGACCCTGTCCGGCGGCATGGTGCGGCGGGCCGGCATCGCCCAGGCCATCGTCAACTCCCCGGCGGTGCTGCTGCTGGACGAGCCGACGGCCGGCCTCGACCCGGCACAGCGGCTGCGCTTCCGCGAGCTGCTGCACGACCTGGGCCGCGACACCTGCGTGGTCGTCTCCACCCACCTGGTCGAGGACGTCGCGGCCGCCTGCTCCGACGTGGTGCTCTTCGCCGACGGCCGCCTCGTCTTCCAGGGCACGCCGGACGAACTGGCCGCCGCGGGCAGTACCGAGCACCCGGGCGACAGCCCCCTGGAGCGCGGCTACTCGGCGCTGCTCCGCACCTCCGGACAGCAGGGGAGCGCCTGGTGAACGGACGTGTGCTGCGCACCGAACTGAAGCGCTCGGCCGCCCCGTGGGCCGGGGTCGTCGTCCTGGGCGGCAGCCTGGCGGTCTTCCTCCTGTACGACGGGGTCTGGTCGAAGGGCACCGCAGCGTGGACGGCCCAGTGGACCACCATGGCCATGTGGACCCGTTACCTGCTGGCCTTCTGGCTGCCGCTCGTGGTCGGCATCGGGGCGGTGTACGGGCTGCGTGAACCCCGCTCGCGGATGACCGAACTGCTGGCGACCACGCCGCTGCCGGCCTGGCGCCGTGCGGCGCTGCCGACGGGTGCGATCGCGCTCGCGCTGGCGGCGGGCTTCGGCCTCCTCGTCGTCGTGGGCGGAGCGCAGGTGGCGTTCGGCCCGACCACCTACGCGGGCCTCGGCTGGCTGCCGATCTCGCTGGTGGCGGTCCTGGGCCTCGTCGCGGCCGCCGTGTTCGCCATGGGCGTCGCACGGACGCTGCCCTCCGTCCTCACCCCGCCGGCCCTGGTGGTGGCCTGCCTCGTGGTGACGAGCATGCTGCGGGTGCGGACCGAAGGGGAGGTGCCGGAGAGCAGGACGTCGAACCGGCTCGGCCTGCTGTCCCCGGTGACCGGGGAGCCGCGGCAGATGCTGCTGACCCTCTCCGGCTCCGTCCACCTCGGCCAGACGCTCTGGCTGCTCGGACTTCTCGCCACCGGCCTCGCGCTGTCGGCGGCCGCCACCCGCCGGGCCCGGCTGCTCGCGGTGACTCCCGCCCTGGCCGGCGCCGCCGTGGCCCTACTGGTCCTGCCGGCCGCCGCGCGCGACACCTACGTCATCGACAAGGCCGCCGCGGCCCCGGTCTGCGACGGGCCGGTGTGCGTGACCGAGGCGAGCCGGTCGCACCTGGCCGAGCTCGCGCCGCGCGGCCGGGAGGCGCTGAGCGTGCTGCACGACGCCCTGGGCGACAAGGCGCCGACCTCGGTCCGGGAGGACACCGCGCTGCGCGCGCTCGGCGATCCCCGCTCACTCCCCGGTGACGCGGTGCTGGTCGACTTCGACGACCAGCTGTTCATCGACGCGACCGGCACGGACCTGACCCGCGCGCTGGTCGCCCAGGGACTCGCACCGAGCTGCAACGCCCGCACCTCCCGGGAGGGCGGGGCACAGGACGGCGTCGCCCTTCAGAGCATCGCCGCGAGCTGGGCCCTCGGCGACCCCGGCCTCCGACCGATGGTGGAGCGGGACACCGACGAGTACTCGCGCAGGACCTGGGCGGATGCCGACGCCGCCTGGCGGGAGCTGAAGGCGCTGGCGCCGGCCGAGCAACGCTCGCGGGTCGCCGAGCTGCGCACCGCCGCCCTCTCCTGCACGGCGAGGCTGCGCGAGGTGCCGGCCGGGGGTGCGTCGCGATGAGGTGGCTGATGCTGTACGCGCGTTCACGGCAGGTGCCCACGTCGGCTGCCGCGGTCACGCTCGTCGCGTTGGCGGTGTGGGCCTTCACCCGGGGCGACGGTACGGGTGCGACGGATGCGATGGACCCGACCGCGTTCTTCGTGCTCGCCGCGAGCGTGGCGGCCGGCTCCGTCGGGTTCGTCGGGCAGGACCTCGCACTGGACCGGACGGCCGCGATCCGGTGGGTGCCCCGCCGGGCGGCGCACACGGTGCTGATCGGCGCGGTCGCCGGTGCGGCGCTGCTGGCGGTCCAGGCGGTGGGCCCGAAGTTCGTCCCCACCGAGGTCGTCGTCCGGGACAGTGCGGGTCTGGTCGGCCTGGCCGCGCTCGGGGCGGTGCTCTGCGGGGCGCACCTCGCCTGGACGCTACCGACCGGCTGGCTCGCGTTCTCCGTCCTCGTCCCGCCGTTGCCGCCCAACACCGTGGGGAAGACGGTCGGTTGGATGACGTTTCCCCCCGGCACGGAGGCGTCCACCTGGGCCGCGGTGGCGTTGCTGGTGACCGGCAGCACGCTGTACGCCGTAGCCGGGCCGAGGCGCTGACGGGCACGTCCGTCGGCCGCCGAGTCCGTTCGGACCCCGTCTCCTGACCCTGCCGTCCGGAGCCCCTTCGCGGGACAGCCTCGTCAGGACACGACGAGGGCCGGTTCGACTGACCGGGGCCGCCGCCAGGGGGCCCCGTCCACGTCGACGGCGTCATCGGTGAGCCTCCGCCGAGGATTCGGTGCCCGACGGAGAAGCCGAAGGCGCCCGCGGACCGGCTGCGCGCCGGGGGCGGTCCGGTGTCCTCACCGCTTTCCCCCGGATGTCGTTTATGGCCCGTTTACCGCACGTCAAGGCGCAGTTGGTGGGATCGTCCTGTCAGTGCACCAACAAGAAGGAGTGCCTCCTTGACCGCTCACCTCAGGCACGGCGCCCGCTCGCGAACGCTCTCGGCGCTGACGGCAGCGCTGTGCGGGATCGTCGGTGCCACCGCGTTGGGCGCCACCCCGGCGGCGGCCGCCGACCAGCGTCACCCGATCTACGCCATCGCGCACCGGGTCGACACCCTGGACGGTGTGGACGCCGCGATCAACCACGGCGCCAACGCCATCGAGATCGACGTCTGTGCCTGGTGGAACCCGAACGAGTGGCGCGCCTACCACGACTGTTCCTCGGCCGGCGAGAACCGGCTCGGCCCGAGCTTCGACAGCATGCTCGACCGCATCATCTCCAACGCCAACGCGGGCCGCCGGCTGTCGCTGGTCTGGCTGGACATCAAGGACCCCAACTACTGCGGCGAGGAGCCGAACCGCACCTGCAGCGTTGCCGGGCTGCGCGACAAGGCCCAGCGGCTGACGGCCGCCGGCATCCAGGTGCTCTACGGCTTCTACGAGTACCACGGCGGCAGCACCCCGGACGTCGGCGGCCGGGGCTGGAAGAGCCTGGAGGGCAAGCTCGGCCCGCTGGAGGGCATCACCACGACCGGCACCCGCGACCAGGTGCAGAGTGCCTTCGCCAAGTCCGGCACCGGATTCCCGGCCGGCCGCCGGGCTATGGACTACGGCGACAGCGACATCACCAAGGGCTTCGGCAACTGCACGGAGGCCACCTACAACACCTGCGCGGAACTGAAGAAGGGAGCCGCCGACCGGGCCGCCGGCCGGCTCGCGGCCACCCTGTCCTGGACGACCACCTACAACGACCCCTGGTACGTCGACAAGCTGCTGGGCGACGCGCAGGTGGACGGCATCATCGCCGGCTACGGCGCCTTCACCGGCGTGCGGGAGTACGACAACAGCTGGCAGTGCGCCAACGCCGTCAACCTGGTCCGGGACTGGGTGAACCGTCACAGCGGGACCCACCGCATGGCCACCAGCGGTGACCGCCTGTTCAAGTAGGCGACCGCCCGCTCACCCAGAGGCCCGGCCCCTGGGCACGCCCCGCGGCCGTCGACCGACGACCCCGGGGCGTGATCCTGAAGTCGTGGACCCGTAGGCGCAGTTCGGCACCGGCGGCCGGCAATCCCACAGGGGCGGCGTTTCTTCTACGGTGCCGGCGCCCTTCGTGCAGGGCGTTTGTCTCGGGCGCCGAGGAGGAGTACTGTCTCCCAGTCGCTCGACTGGGAGCACCGGACACGCGTCTGCGCGGACGGTCCCGGGGTGGCCAATCCTTTGAACCAACACTTCCCGGCTCGGGCTGGGGCGGGTCTGTCATGGGCAGGTGCGGCCCAGTCTGAATGTGGCGTGTTCATTTAATCGGATTGCGGCCGGATTCGCTTTTCGGAGCGGAGGTCGGCTAGGGTTTGAAACGTCGAACAGGGCGCCAAGTTCTGAACGACACCAGCAAGTCGGAAGCAGAAAGCCCCGGTAAACGGAGCGGAAAGCGTCTGATAAGCTGGAAACACGAAAGAACGAAGCCCGGAGGGCCCGCTGGAAGGCGGTCCGAAGGAAGCGTCCGTTCCTTGAGAACTCA